>NZ_JADBRD010000018.1:66771-345401 GCF_014930495.1 Enterobacter cloacae complex sp. S3
AATCCTTCCCCCACCACCATCACTTTCAAATAACTCCAAACTTCCTTTTTGCACCAGGCATCATGCATTTCCGTAACGGGGAAACCTTCGCAGGCGCAGCCGCCACCTGGCGACAGAAGCCAGAAGCCTACATCGGCGGCAAACGACGCTTCACCGGCGAACTCTTCACAATCGACGTATTGCACTGGGCATGCTCCGCCAGGCCGTCCAGCAACTCATCCAGCTGCTCTATCGATCGCACCACCAGCCTAATCACAAAGCAATCTTCCCCGGTGACTTTGTCGCTCTCGATACACTCCGGCATCGCCTGAATGTATTTATCAACCTTATGCAACAGCCCCGGCAAAGGCCGCACGCGCACCAGCGCCTGCAGCGTATACCCCAGCGCCGCCAGATTCACCCGTGCGCCATACCCCTGAATCACACCGCGCTCTTCCAGCCTCTTCAGGCGTTCTGCCGTGCTGGGGGAAGTCAGACCGATGCGTCCGCTGAGCACCTTCAAAGACATGCGCGCATCCTCGACCAGACAGGCTAAAATTTGACGGTCGATATCATCGAGAAGGTATTCCATCGTTTTCACCTAATTTTAAAAAGTCATCACTGCATTTCACCTTATCTCATCCCTGTAAAACCCGACAGCGATTTTCGACAATAGCGTCATACAATCAGGAGGTGGATGATGCGTGATTTCCATAAAGGCGTCTGGCAAATGAGCCTGGCGATGTTAATTTCCGGCTCTATCGGTGCGTTTGTTTTACTCAGCGGTCTGCCGGTGACGGAAGTGGTGTTCTGGCGCTGTCTTATCGGGGCAATAGCGCTTTTTATTTTTATCCGGGCAAGTCAAAAGCCCTTCAGCCCCCTCACCCGCACCACGCTGCTGCTGGCCATTCTCGGCGGCGTAGCGCTCGTGGTGAACTGGCTGCTGCTCTTCGCGGCCTATGAGCGGATCTGGATTGGTCTTTCTACCGTGGTCTATAACACCCAGCCGTTTATGCTGGTCTTAATGGGGATGTTTTTAGGTGAACGCGTTAGCCTGGTGAAATGGGGCTGGCTGTTCCTCGCCTTCGGCGGCGTGGTGATCTTGCTCTCCAGCGAGCTGACCGGCGCGCACGGCGGTGAATGGCTCGCCGGAATCGGCCTGGCGATGGCCGCGGCTTTCTTCTATGCGGTCACGGCCATTATTGCCCGCAAGCTCAGATCCGTTGCGCCGCAGCATATTGCCTTTATCCAGGTGCTGACGGGCGTCGTGATGCTTTTACCGTTTGCCAACATGCCGTCATTTTCCGGTGATTTTCCCTGGCCGATCCTGCTGACGCTGGGCATCGTCCATACAGGCATTATGTACCAGCTGCTCTACAGCGCGATCCAGAAGCTGCCTACGCCCATTACCGGCTCCCTGTCGTTTATCTATCCGGTGGTGGCGATCGTTGTCGATAATCTGGTGTTCGGACACTCGCTGAACCTGACGCAGCTGGCGGGCGGCGCGCTGATCCTGTTTGCTGCCGCGGGCAATAATCTGGGCTGGGGCGAAAAAAAACCCCGCGAGTGCGGGGTTGGTATCAAAACGGCGAATTAGCGACGGGCGCGCACAATCTGGTATTTGCGCGTCAGGTACTCCACCGGCGCGCTCCAGATATGCACCAGACGTGAGAACGGGAACAGCACAAACAGCGTCATCCCCAGCACCAGGTGAACGCGGAAGATAAACGCTACGCCGTCCAGGTGCGCGGAGGCTCCGCCGTGGAAGGTCACCACGGACTGCGCCCAGCCGACGAGCTTCATCATTTCGCTCCCGTCCATATGCTGCGCCGAGAACGGAATGGTCAGCAAGCCCAGCGCGCACTGCACCATCAGCAGGGAGAGGATCAGAATATCCGCTGCGGTCGTGGTCGCACGCACGCGCGGGCTGAACAGACGACGTTTCAGCAGCAGCAGGCCCCCCACCAGAGTCATCACGCCGCAGGCACCGCCGGCGATCATCGCCATCTTCTGCTTCACCTCGATCGGTAGCCACGCTTCATACATCCAGTGCGGCGTCAGCATCCCCAGGAAGTGACCGGCAAAAATCCCCAGAATACCGATGTGGAACAGGTTAGAGCCCACATGCATCCCTTTACGATCCAGCATCTGGCTGGAGGCCGCACGCCAGGTGTACTGGCCGTAGTCGTAACGCAGCCAGCTTCCCACCAGGAACACGGTGCCCGCGATATACGGGTAAATGTCGAAGAAGAACATATTCAGGAAGTGCATTAGTGCCGTCCTCCGTTAGAGATATTCAAATATTGCGGGGCAACCGCGCCGGCAAAGCGACGCTGGTGAGCGGAGATTTCAGACTCGCCGCAGTTCTGGTCAGCAAAGAATTTCACCTGCTCTTCTTCCCAGACCGCATCCAGCGCCTGTGGGGTATCGTCGCGGGCTTCATCCGCGATTTTCTCCGCCACTTTTTCACTGTCGACCGCGGCGTTGGCCAGCTTCACCAGCAGATCGAACAGCACAGCATAGCGGCTCTCGCGCTGCTGAAGACGCGCGCCGAGCAGCGCCAGGATCGGCGCGATGTCCTGCAGACCGCCCAGCGCCTCTTCTTTCGGCAGCTGCGCCAGGTACTCCAGATACAGCGGCAGATGATCCGGCAGTTCGCGGCTGTCGAGCTGCAGGCCGTGCTGTTCGTACTGGGCCATCAGGTCGACCATCGCCTGCCCGCGGTCACGGGACTCACCGTGAACGTGTTCAAACAGCAGCAGCGAGGTCGCACGCCCCCGGTCAAACAGCTGGCTGTAGTCCGACTGGGCATCCAGAAGGTCGCGCGCCAGCAGATCGCGGAGGAAAACACCCAGCGTCTGGGCATCGTCTTTATCCAGGTTTTCAGATGACGCGAGTGCATCAAAGAGTTCCTGCTGATGCTGCGCAAGCGCAGCATCCGGGTACTCGAGCAGACGCGAAACAATGACGAGTTCAATCATTGGTGCGGCTCCGTTTTGCTGGTCACATCCATGGCATCGATGCGGCGGCTGTTGAACAGGTTGAATTTGCTGTCTGACCCGTGGCAACCGTCGCCAAAGGTAAAGCCACAGCCATTTTTTTCCGGGAAGGCTTCACGGGCCAGCTCGCGGTGGCTGCTCGGCACCACGAAACGGTCTTCGTAGTTGGCAATCGCCAGATAGCGGTACATCTCCTGCGCCTGCGCTTCGGTCAGACCGACCTCTTCCAGCGCGCGGGTATCGGTCACGCCGTCTACGGTTTCCGCGCGTTTGAAGTGACGCATCGCCAGCATACGCTTCAGCGCGAGCAGAACCGGCTGGGTATCCCCGGCGGTCAACAGGTTCGCCAGGTACTGAACCGGAATACGCAGGCTTTCTACGTCCGGCAGGATGCCGTTACTGCCCAGTTCGCCCGCGTCAGCCGCGGACTGAATCGGCGACAGCGGCGGCACGTACCAGACCATCGGCAGGGTGCGGTATTCCGGGTGCAGCGGCAGCGCGAGCTTCCAGTCCATTGCCATTTTGTACACCGGTGACTGCTGCGCCGCGTCAATCACGCTCTGCGGCACGCCGTCCTTCAGCGCCTGCTCAATCACCTTCGGATCGTTCGGATCGAGGAAGACGTCCAGCTGACGCTGATACAGATCTTTCTCGTGCTCGGTGCTCGCGGCATTTTCAATCGCGTCCGCGTCATACAGCAGCACGCCGAGGTAGCGAATACGGCCTACGCAGCTTTCTGAGCAGACGGTCGGCATTCCGGCTTCGATACGCGGATAGCAGAAGATGCACTTCTCAGATTTACCGCTCTTCCAGTTGAAGTAGATTTTTTTGTACGGGCAGCCGGTGATGCACATACGCCAGCCGCGGCACTTGTCCTGGTCGATCAGCACGATGCCATCTTCTTCACGCTTGTAGATAGCGCCGCTCGGGCAGGTCGCCACGCACGCCGGGTTGAGGCAGTGCTCGCACAGGCGCGGCAGATACATCATGAAGGTATTTTCGAACTGGCCGTACATCGCCTTCTGCATGTTCTCGAAGTTCTGGTCTTTGGCGCGCTTCTCGAACTCGCCGCCCAGAATCTCCTCCCAGTTTGGACCGCTGGTGATCTTGTCCATGCGCTGACCGGTGATCAGCGAGCGCGGACGGGCGATCGGCTGGTGCTTGCTTTCCGGCGCGTTGTGCAGGTTCTGGTAGTCGTAGTCAAACGGCTCGTAGTAATCGTCGATGCCCGGCAGGTGCGGGTTAGCGAAGATTTTACCCAGCAGCATCGCGCGGTTACCCATGCGCGGCTGCAGCTTGCCGTTGATTTTACGGATCCAGCCGCCCTTCCACTTCTCCTGGTTTTCCCAGTCGGTCGGGAAGCCGGTGCCCGGCTTGCTTTCCACGTTGTTGAACCAGGCGTACTCCATACCTTCACGGCTGGTCCAGACGTTTTTACAGGTGACCGAGCAGGTATGACAGCCGATGCATTTATCCAGATTCAGCACCATGCCGACTTGTGAACGAATTTTCATTTTACGCTCTCCTGTACCTGGTCATTACCTTCGCCGTCTAACCAGTTAATATTCTTCATCTTACGTACCACCACGAACTCATCGCGGTTCGATCCTACGGTGCCGTAGTAGTTAAAGCCGTAGGCCAGCTGCGCATAGCCACCGATCATGTGGGTCGGCTTCGGCGTAATACGGGTCACGGAGTTGTGGATCCCGCCGCGCTGCTCGGTAATTTCTGACCCCGGCAGGTTAACGATACGTTCCTGCGCGTGGTACATCATGGTCATCCCGGCCGGTACGCGCTGGCTCACCACCGCACGCGCCGTCAGGGCACCGTTGCTGTTGAACACTTCGATCCAGTCGTTATCTTCGATACCCAGATCTTTGGCGTCCGTTTCGCTCATCCAGACAATCGGACCGCCGCGAGACAGGGTCAGCATCAGGAGGTTGTCGCTGTAGGTGGAGTGAATGCCCCACTTCTGGTGTGGCGTCAGGAAGTTCAGCGCCTTCTCTGGGTTACCGTTCGATTTCGCGCCCATCACCGCTTTCACGGAGCGGGTGTCGATTGGCGGACGGTAGACCAGCAGGCTTTCACCGAAGTCGCGCATCCACTGGTGATCCTGATACAGCGACTGACGGCCTGACAGGGTGCGCCATGGGATCAGCTCGTGAACGTTGGTGTAGCCCGCGTTATAGGACACGTGCTCATCCTCCAGGCCAGACCAGGTCGGGCTGGAGATAATCTTGCGCGGCTGCGCCTGAATATCGCGGAAGCGGATTTTCTCTTCCTCTTTATTCGTCGCCAGATGCGTGTGGTCACGGCCGGTAAACTCGCTCAGCGCCGCCCAGGCTTTCACGGCAACGTGGCCGTTGGTTTCCGGGGCCAGGGTCAGGATCATCTCTGCCGCATCAATCGCCGTGTTCAGCATTGGCTGGCCTTTCGCCGGACCGTCCGCTTTGGTGTAGTTGAGCTTGCGCAGCAGATCCATTTCGCTCTGGGTATTCCAGGCGATCCCCTTCCCGCCGTTACCGATTTTCTCCATCAGCGGGCCGATAGAGGTAAAGCGCTCGTAGGTTGCCGGATAGTCGCGCTCAACCGGAATAATGTGCGGCGCGGTTACGCCCGGGATCAGGTCGCATTCGCCTTTTTTCCAGTCCTTCACGCCCAGCGGCTGCGCCAGTTCGGCGGCGGAGTCGTGCTGGATTGGCAGCGTCACCACGTCGGTCTCTTTGCCGAGGTGCCCAACGCAGACTTCGGAGAATTTCTTCGCGATGTCCTTGTAGATATCCCAGTCGCTTTTCGATTCCCACGCCGGGTCAACGGCAGCAGACAGCGGATGAATAAACGGATGCATATCCGAGGTATTCATGTCGTCTTTTTCGTACCAGGTCGCGGTTGGCAGCACGATATCGGAGTACAGGCAGGTGCTGGACAGACGGAAGTCGAGCGTCACCACCAGATCCAGCTTGCCGTCGAGGCCGTTATCTTTCCACTCCACCTCTTCCGGCTTCACGCCGCCCTGCTTGCCGAGATCTTTCCCCTGGATACCGTTTTCGGTACCGAGCAGGTATTTCAGCATGTACTCGTGGCCTTTACCGGACGAGCCCAGCAGGTTGGAGCGCCAGATGAACAGGTTACGCGGATGGTTTTTACCGTTCTCCGGCTGTTCTGCCGCGAAGCGGATTGAGCCATCCTTCAGGGATTTCACGGTGTAATCCACTGGTGACATGCCCGCCTGCTTCGCCGCTTCCGCAATGCGCAGCGGGTTAGTGCCCAGCTGCGGCGCCGACGGCAGCCAGCCCATGCGCTCTGCGCGCACGTTGAAGTCAATCAGGTGGCCGCTGTAGCGGGATTTATCCGCCATCGGCGACAGCAGCTCCTGCGCGGTGACCGTTTCGTAGCGCCACTGGCTGGAGTGGTTATAGAAGTAGGAGGTGCTATTCATATGGCGTGCCGGACGCTGCCAGTCGAGGGCAAACGCCAGCGGCTGCCAGCCGGTCTGCGGACGCAGTTTTTCCTGGCCCACGTAGTGCGCCCAGCCGCCGCCGCTCTGACCGACGCAGCCGCAGAAGATCAGCATGTTGATCAGACCGCGATAGTTCATATCGAGGTGATACCAGTGGTTCAGACCCGCGCCGACGATGATCATCGAACGGCCGTGCGTTTTGTCCGCGTTTTCTGCAAACTCACGTGCGATACGGGTAATGTGCGCGCGAGGCACGCCGGTAATCTGTTCCGCCCAGGCCGGGGTGTAGGCCTTCACGTCGTCATAGCCGGTTGCGCAGTTTTCATCGCCCAGACCGCGCTCCAGACCGTAGTTCGCCATGGTCAGGTCATAAACGGTGGTGACCAGCGCGGTAGAGCCGTCGGCCAGCTGCAGGCGCTTAACCGGCAGTTTGTGCATCAGAACGTTTTTCAGTTCAACCTTGTTGAAGTGCTCTGAACCTTCACCGCCGAAGTACGGGAACCCGACTTCAGCGATCTCGTCCTGGCTGCCCAGCATGCTCAGGCGCAGCTCCGTCTCTTCACCGGTCGTACCGTTGCGTTGCTCAAGGTTCCACTTGCCCTTCTCGCCCCAGCGGAAGCCGATAGAGCCGTTTGGCGCCACCAGCTCGCCGTTGCTGTTATACGCAACGGTTTTCCACTCAGGGTTGTTTTCCTGGCCCAGCGAATCCACCAGATCGGCTGCGCGCAGCGTGCGGCCCGCGGCATAGTAGCCCTCACGCTCTTCCAGCATGACCAGCATCGGCATGTCGGTGTAGCGGCGAACGTAGTCGGTGAAGTACTGGCTTGGCTTATCAAGATGGAATTCACGCAGCATGACGTGGCCCATCGCCATCGCCATCGCGGCGTCGGTACCCTGTTTCGGCGCCAGCCACAGATCGCAAAGCTTGGCGATTTCCGCGTAGTCAGGGGTGACCGCCACGGTTTTGGTGCCTTTGTAACGGACTTCGGTAAAGAAGTGCGCGTCAGGCGTACGGGTCTGAGGAACGTTAGAGCCCCAGGCGATGATATAGCTGGAGTTGTACCAGTCCGCGGACTCCGGCACGTCGGTCTGCTCGCCCCAGGTCTGCGGAGACGCAGGCGGCAGGTCGCAGTACCAGTCGTAGAAGCTCAGGCAGGTACCGCCGATCAGCGACAGATAGCGCGCCCCGGAGGCGTAAGAGACCATCGACATCGCCGGGATAGGCGAGAAGCCCGCCACGCGGTCAGGACCGTAGGTTTTAACGGTGTAGACGTTGGAGGCGGCAATCAGCTCGTTTACCTCTTTCCATGAGGAGCGAACGAAACCGCCGCGACCGCGAGCCTGCTTGAAGCTTTTTGCTTTGTCAGCGTCTTCGATGATGGACGCCCAGGCATCCACCGGATCGCTGTGCTGTACTTTCGCCTCACGCCACATTTTCATCAGGCGCTTGCGCATCAGCGGGTATTTCAGACGGTTGGCGCTGTAGAGATACCAGGAGTAGCTGGCACCGCGCGGGCAGCCGCGCGGTTCGTGGTTTGGCATATCCGGGCGGGTGCGCGGATAGTCGGTCTGCTGCATTTCCCAGGTCACCAGACCGTTTTTAACGAAAATCTTCCAGCTGCATGAACCGGTACAGTTCACGCCGTGGGTCGAACGGACGACTTTGTCATGCTGCCAGCGCTGGCGGTAACCGTCTTCCCAGTCCCGGTTGGTATCCAGAACCTGGCCGTGCCCATCGGCAAAAGTTTCACCCTTCTGTTTGAAGTAGCGAAACCGGTCCAAAAATTTGCTCATCGGGTATCTCCTGTGTGGAGCCTGTGGCTCTCTAAATCGACATTGCTGATTTGCAGCGAAGGTAACGCCCTGAAAGAGGGGGAGAATTGATAACGATCAAGACGAGGAGGGACTTTCAGGCGAGGGGTTACACCAAATACCACCAAAGCGGTATCTTCAAAAATTTCATATCATCATGAAATATAGAGTTATTTTTATTTTATCGTACAAAAAGCCAGTCAAAATTTAACATCTCAGGTATTAAGGGGTAGAGCCACCTGCAAAGCGATGGCGATCACAGTGTCACCGCAGGCGTCTGCCGTAAAAGCCGTAAGTATGTTGTAACTATTATGCTGGCAAAAAAAACGCGACCCGAAGGCCGCGTAAACGGATAATCACACTTACTTATTTTTCTTGGTATTTCGGCCATATACCAGCCACGTAATCACAACGCAGGCGATATAGAAGACGAGAAAGACTTTCATGGCACCGGCCGGAGAGCCGGTCAGGTCCAGAGAGATACCGAACGCTTTCGGGATAAAGAAGCCGCCAATCGCGCCGATGGCAGAGATAAAGCCCAGCGCCGCGGCCGTATCCGTCGCCGCTTCGCGCATGGCCTGCTCTTCGCTCCCGCCCTGCGCCTTCACGCGATCCATCGTCAGCTTACGGAAGATCACGGAGATCATCTGGAAGGTAGACGCGCTCCCCAGCCCGGCAGTCAGGAACAGCACCATAAACACGCCGAAGAAGGCGATGAAGTTACCGCCCTGCCCGTCGACGGGCAGCGTCAGGAACAGCAGCGCGCAGAAGACCGCCATCACGACGAAGTTCACCAGCGTCACGCGGGTACCGCCGAGACGGTCAGAGACCATGCCGCCCAGCGAACGCGCCAGGGCACCGATAAACGGTCCGAAGAAAGCAAAGTGCAGGATCTGAATCTCCGGGAACTGCGTTTTCGACAGCATCGCGAAGCCCGCAGAGAAGCCGATAAACGAACCGAAGGTGGCCAGATACAGCAGCGCCATCACCCAGAGGTGTCCACGCTTCAGCACCGGCAGCTGTTCGCTCAGCGACGCCTTCGACGCGGACAGGTCATTCATAAAGAACCAGGCTGCGAGGGTGAAGACCACCAGGAAAGGTACCCAGATCCACGCGGCGTTCTGCAGATAGAGGGAAGAACCATCCGCCTGCTCAACGCCACCGCCGCCAAAGGCCGCGAAAATAGAAACAGAGATCGCCAGCGGGGCAATCAGCTGCATCACGCTGACGCCCATATTCCCCAGGCCGCCGTTAATGCCCAGCGCACCGCCCTGCTTCGCTTTCGGGAAGAAGAAGCTGATGTTCGCCATGCTGGAGGCGAAGTTCGCACCCGCAAAACCGCACAGCAGGGAAATAATCACGAACACGCTGAACGGCGTAGAGGTATCCTGCACCGCGAAGCCGAGCCAGACGCAGGGGACGATCATGATGCCCGTACTGAACGCCGTCCAGCGACGACCGCCAAACACCGGCACCATAAACGCGTAAGGCACACGCAGCAGCGCGCCTGACAGCGACGGCAGCGCGGTCAGCATGAACAGCTGATCGGTCGTAAACGTAAACCCGACTTTGGGCAGGTTGACCGCCACCGCGCTAAACAACATCCATACGCAAAACGCTAATAACAAACACGGCACGGAAATCCACAGATTCCGGCTGGCTACACGATGGCCGCGCTGTTGCCAGAACGCCGGATCCTCTGGACGCCAGTCTGTAATAACGGCACCATTTTCCCTTTCGGGAGCGGATGAGTGACTCATAGACACCTCTGATTCTCGAATGATGCTGCAAACATTAGGGTTTTAGGGCGGCGGTAAGTTGATATAAATCAAAGGAAAAGTGGGAGGATTTGCGGCGTAAAATAAGGCCTCACCCTTAGTGAGTAGGCTAATTCGGTAAAAAAGACGTGGTTTTTCACGGCACTGACGGTTCCTGGCTACCCCCACCTCCTTCCCCCTACTCCGTTGGCAATTTAGGGGTAATCCTTTATTGGTATGGGTATACTCCAGGGTATGCACCAGAATAGCGCCATTCCTGCAAGCAGGCCACGTCAGGAGCACACCACCTCTATGTTAAAAAGATGTTTATCTCCGCTGACGCTCGTGAATCAGCTAGCCCTTATCGTTTTGCTGTCCACCGCCATCGGCGTGACCGGCATGGCGATCTCCGGCTGGCTGGTACAGGGAGTACAGGGTAATGCGCATGCCATCAACGAGGCAGGCTCGCTACGCATGCAGAGTTATCGCCTGCTGGCGTCGGTTCCCCTGACGCAGGACGATCGGCCCCTGATTGATGAAATGGAGCGCACGGTCTTCAGCCCCGAACTGGAAAACGCCGCCATCCGCGCCGGTCAGCAATATCAGCTTAAAGCCCTTCAGGGCTACTGGCACACCCAGCTGGAGCCCGGGCTGAAACAGGCGCGCAGCACCGAAACCGTTGCGCAGGACGTGGCGGGGTTCGTCTCACGCATCGATGCGCTGGTCTCCTCTTTCGACCAAACCACCGAACTCCGCATCGATCGGGTGGTGATGGTGCACCGCGCCATGGCGCTGTTTATGGGGCTGCTGCTGATCTTCACCATCGTCTGGCTTCGTGCGCGGCTGCTGAACCCGTGGAAACAGCTGCTGGCAATGGCCCGCGCGGTGACCGCACGCGATTTTACCCAGCGCACGCACATCAGCGGGCGCAACGAGATGGCCATGCTCGGCCAGGCGCTCAACACCATGTCTGCAGAGCTCTCCGAGAGCTACGCGGTGCTTGAACAGCGCGTTCAGGAAAAAACGGCCGGCTTGGAGCAGAAAAACGAGATCCTCTCCTTCCTGTGGCAGGCCAACCGTCGTCTGCACATGCAGGTGCCGCTATGCGAACGCCTCTCTCCGGTGCTGAACGGCCTGCAAAATCTGACCCTGCTTCACGACCTTGAGCTGCGGGTCTACGACGTGGAAGACGAAGATAACCATCAGGAATTTACCTGTCAGTCGGATATGTCCTGCGATGACAAAGGCTGCCATCTTTGCCCTCGCGGCCTGCCGCCGCTGACGTCCGGCGGCACCACCCTGAAGTGGCGCCTGACCGACAGCCACACCCAGTACGGTATTCTGCTGGCAACGCTGCCAGCCGGGCGTCACCTGAGCCACGACCAGCAGCAGCTGGTCGATACGCTGGTCGAACAGCTAACGGCCACGCTGGCGCTCGACAGGCATCAGGAAAAGCAGCAGCAGCTGATCGTCATGGAAGAGCGCGCGACCATCGCCCGCGAGCTTCACGACTCTATCGCCCAGTCGCTCTCCTGTATGAAAATGCAGGTGAGCTGCCTGCAGATGCAGGATGCGGAGATGCCCGAAAGCAACAAGCAGCTGCTCAGCCAGATCCGCAACGAGCTGAACACCTCCTGGATACAGCTTCGCGAGCTGCTGACCACCTTCCGTCTGCAGCTGACCGAGCCGGGCCTGCGTCCGGCGCTGGAGGCCAGCTGTCACGAATTTAGCGCCCGGCTGGGGTTCCCGGTGAAGCTGGACTACCAGCTGCCGCCGCGGTTTGTCCCCTCCCACCAGGCCATACATGTACTGCAGATCGCCCGTGAAGCGCTGAGCAACGTGCTTAAACATTCCGGGGCGACGGCGGTAACGGTCACCGTCAGCCAGCACAGCAATCAGGTGAAGCTCACGGTTCACGACAACGGCCGCGGCGTGCCGGAAAATGCCGAACGCACTAACCACTATGGTTTAATTATTATGCGAGACCGCGCCCAAAGCCTGCGCGGTGATTGCCAGGTTCGCCGGAGAGAGACGGGTGGCACGGAAGTTGTCGTCACCTTTATTCCCGAAAAACCGCTTACAACTGCTCAAGGAGAAACCCATGACTAATCAGGAACCGGCATCCATCCTGTTGATCGACGACCATCCGATGCTGCGTACTGGCGTGAAACAGCTGGTCAGCATGGCGCCCGATATCACCGTGGTTGGCGAAGCCAGCAACGGTGAACAGGGCATTGAGCTTGCCGAATCCCTCGATCCCGATCTGATCCTGCTGGATCTGAATATGCCCGGCATGAACGGTCTGGAAACTCTCGACAAGCTGCGGGAAAAATCGCTTTCCGGGCGCATCGTCGTCTTTAGCGTGTCGAACCATGAAGAGGATGTGGTCACGGCGCTGAAGCGCGGGGCGGATGGTTATCTGCTCAAGGATATGGAGCCGGAAGACTTGCTTAAGGCGCTGCAGCAGGCCGCGGCGGGCGAGATGGTTCTCAGCGAAGCCTTAACGCCAGTGCTGGCCGCCAGCCTGCGCGCCAATCGCGCCACCTCTGACCGCGACGTCAGCCAGTTAACCCCGCGCGAGCGCGATATTCTCAAACTCATTGCCCAGGGGCTGCCGAACAAAATGATCGCCCGCCGCCTGGACATCACCGAAAGCACGGTCAAAGTGCACGTGAAGCATATGCTGAAGAAAATGAAGCTAAAATCCCGCGTTGAAGCCGCGGTGTGGGTGCATCAGGAACGCATTTTTTAAGGATTACTCCTCCGGCAGAAGCTTCCAGCGCGGGTCGTTGTCGGGCAATGCGACCAGCGGCTGCACGACGGTCAGCACGATCTCATTGGACGAGACGCGCTGGCCTTTCTCATCTTCCACCACCGCCGACAGGTGCCAGCGGTTTGTCGCCCCTTCACTGTCATCCCAGGCAGGCATAATTACACTCCAGCCGTCGCTGCTGTTGCTTTTGGCCGGCGACGTCAGGCTCAGCGCCTGCGTATCCCCCTGCCAGTGGATCTCACGAATGCCGTGCGCGCTGCGAACCTGAAGCTTCAGCATAACGGTCTCGCCCCCTTTCAGATCCCACGGCGGCGTCGCCAGCCAGACGGACAGCGTTTTACGTTGGCGGAACTCCATCACCGGCAGGCTATTGCGCTCCGGCGAGTCGTAGCGGCTTCCGCGCAGGGAGCGCGTGGCGGCGACTTCACCGGCGGAAAGCTGCTTCACCAGCGGCACGCCAAAGCGATAGTTGAGCTTCAGCCCGAGGTTATTCTGGCTCGCGCCACTTTCGCCCTGCTTGTGCGCGGCGGTCAGGGTGACCAGCGGCACGGGGGTATAGTTAAGCCCCAGATTCACCGCCACCGGATTGTGATAGCCCGTTCCGCTGTTGAAGAGATCGACGTTATCGCCGAAGTATTGCTCGAAGCTCACGCTGGTATTCAGATGATGGAACCACGGCAGCCAGGCTTTAGCGGTGACGTCATAGCCGCGCGCCATGCGCTGCTCCTGGACGTCAGAGCGATCGCGCCAGCCAGCAAAGGGCTGATAATAGTTGGCTGACAGACGCAGATTTTCCCCCCACGCTTCCGCGCCCAGCCCGGCACGCTGCAGGTTTTCGTCCAGCAGGTTATCGTAAAATGTGTTGTAACCCAGCAGCCATTTCCCGGCGACCCAGCGCTGGCCTATTCCGGCGTTACTGACCAGGCCATCCGCCTGCTGGGTCAGGCCAAGCTGGCTCCAGCTCAGGTAACGGTTGTTATCGTTCCAGGGGATAAACCAGCTCCCGCTGCTGCCGTTAAATTTGCCATCGTTATCCACCAGTAGGTTCACGCTGGCGTTCCCCCAGGGCGAAAGCCAGGACTCAATCTGCTGGTTCACTTCGCCGCTCACCGCGTCGCGCACCTGGCCAAACGCAAACTGACGCGCCTGCTCGCCCGTTGTCAGGCCGTTGTCGGTCATGCTGGCTTCACCGAAGGCTTTCGCCATTTCGGCCAGGTGTTTTTCCCCCTCGCCCGTTGGCGCCGCCATGCCGAGGTCGGGCAAACTATCCCCATTATTATCAAAGGGATTTTGCGCCTGCTGGATAAAGGAATTCGGCGCACCGTGAACGGCTCCGACCGTAACAAGGGAGAGTAATAACAGCAAACGAATGCGGGACGATACAGCCATCAACGTCGTAAATAAGAACCTGTGTTTATGAATAAACTCCTATTATGTTAACGCGATAAGCCTTGAAATGCAGTTCTGGCGGACATTTCAGGATTATCCTGAAACAGCCCTTTCAGCTCCGGCACGCAGGAGCCACAGTTCGTACCACAGCGCAGCGTCGCCCCCAGCGCGGTGACGGAATCACACCCGCCGACGATCGCCTCCCGTATCGCATTCTCCCCGACGCTGAAACAGCTGCAGATGATGCGTCCCGGATCCGCCGCCTTCCCGACGCTCTGTCCGTTCAACAAGGCGTGGCGTTCTGCGAGAAGCACGGGTGGGGATTGAAAAGCGGCTTCAATCACCGCATGCGCCAGCGCCGGTAACGCGGTGCCCTCCCAGAAGCCCAGCATCAGCTGGCCTTCATGCCAGGCCAGCACGCTGCTGCGTTCACCGGTTTGCGCAACCTGCAGCTGCCAGCCACGAGCGCTGGCGTATTCCATTACCCACGGCAGCAGCGGTTGATCGCCCGCCACCGTCAGGCGTGAGGCTTTACGCCACCAGTAAGCCGAAGAGGGCATTTCCGGCCATTCCCGGGCATAGAGTTCCCCCTGCCAGGCGGGCTGCCAGGGCAGGATCCTGACGGCGGTTTGTTTACTCTCCGGCTGGCCCGAAACCGGATCGCAGCGCCCTTCCACCAGCGCATTCACCTTTCCCTGGCGGGCAAACCCGGCGTTCCAGTGCATCGGGGCAAACGCCTCGCCTTCCCGTATCCCGTCGCTGATTCGCACTCTTGCCACCATCACGCCGCGCGGCGAGCTGATGCGCGCCAGCTGGCCGTCGCACAGGGAAAACCGAACGGCGTCTGCCGGGCTAACCTCAACAAACGGTTCGGCGATATGCTGCATCAGCCTCGCCACGTATCCCGTTCGGGTCATGGTATGCCACTGATCGCGGATGCGCCCCGAGTTGAGAATCAGCGGGTATAACGCGCTGACCGTCGCGCCGTGCGACAGAGGGTTAACGGGAACGATGTTTCGGCGCGGAAAACTCCCCGTCGGCCACTGATAAGGCTCAAGCTGATCCCACTCCTCGCGGGTTAGCGCAGCCAGTTCATGAAGACTCAATGCCCGCGCGCCGTCATTTTCAAAGGCCGTCAGCGCCGCATGTTCGCAAAAAATCTCTTGCGGATGTTGCCAGGCAAAGGCCTCGCCGTAGCCCAGCCGTTTCGCCATCTGCGCGACGATCCACCAGTCCGGCTTCGCCTCGCCCGGCGCGGGCAGAAACGCGCGCTGGCGCGAAATGCGGCGTTCCGAGTTTGTCACCGTCCCGTCCTTCTCCCCCCAGCCCAGCGCCGGAAAACGGATATGGGCGAACCGGCTGGTATCGGTATCCTTCATCACCTCAGAGATCATCACCAGCGGGCAGTTCGCCAGCGCCTGACACACCGCGTGGCTGTCCGGAAGCGACACGGCGGGGTTAGTGCCCATGATCCACACCGCCTTCACCTCGCCGCGGGCAATGGCGTCAAACAGCTCCACCGCCATCAGGCCCGGGGTTTGCGCCAGCCGTTCCGTTCCCCAGAAACGCGCCACCCGCGAGAGATCGTCCGGCTCAAAGTTCATGTGCGCCGCCAGCTGGTTAGCCAGCCCGCCCACTTCCCTTCCCCCCATCGCGTTTGGCTGTCCGGTCAGCGAAAACGGGCCGCAGCCCGGACGGTTGAACTTCCCGCTGGCAAGATGAACGTTAATGATGGCGTTACACTTGTCGCTGCCGCTGGCGGACTGGTTGATCCCCATGGTGTAGAGCGTGATGGCCCGGGGCGCCGTCATAAACCAGTCGTAAAAGGTGCCTATATCCTGCGGCGAGAGGCCGCAAAACGCCGCCACGCGCTCAACGGGCCACTCATCCGTTCCCTGAATCACATTAAGCAGACCGACAAACAGCCCGGCGTCGCTGCCGGGGGCGAGCGCCAGATGCAGATCGGCAATATCACAGGTGGCGGTTCTGCGGGGATCGATAACCACCACCTTCATCTGCGGGTTGTCGTGCTTCGCCTGCACCAGCCGCTGGTAGAGCACCGGATGCGTCCAGGCCGCGTTCGAGCCAGCCAGCACCACCAGATCGCTGTTTTCCACATCCTCGTAGCCGCACGGCACCACGTCTTCGCCAAAGGCGCGCTTGTAGCCCACCACAGCCGAGGACATGCAGAGCCGGGAGTTGGTATCGATGTTTGCCGCGCCGATAAATCCTTTCATCAGCTTGTTGGCGGCATAGTAATCCTCGGTCAACAGCTGGCCGGAGGCGTAAAACGCCACCGCCTGCGGCCCCCATTTATCGATAATCTCCCGCAGGCGCTCTCCTGCCGCGCTCAGCGCCTGCGCCCAGTCCACCTCAAGGCCGTCAACGACCGGGCGCAAAAGCCGCCCCTGTAAGCCCGTCGTTTCCCCCAGAGCCGATCCTTTCACGCACAGGCGCCCCAGGTTCGCAGGATGGGTTTTATCCCCATGAACGCTGACCGCTTCACCTTCCGCGCGGGCGACCACGCCGCAGCCCACCCCGCAGTAGGGGCACGTTGTTCGGGTTTCCGTCATGAGGCCTCCGCACGCATTACCAGGGCGTCGCTACCAACCCACACCTTGCCGTTTTCAATCTTCACTGGCCACGCGCGCACCGCGGGTTCGCCGTTCTCTACCTGACAGCCGTCGCGCAGGCGAATGCGCTGCTTGTAGAGCGGTGATATCACCACCGGCTCGCCCGCCGCATCGCCAAGAATGCCGCGTGAAAGCACGTTCGCATCGCCGCCCGGCTCCCGATCGTCGAGGGCGTAAACGGTTTTACCAAAGCGGAAGAGCGCAATCGGCTTACGTCCAAGCCGCGCGCCGATGCCCGCCTGCTCGGGGATATCGTCGATGCCGCAAATTTCCTGCCAGCGCTTGCTTTCATCCGGCGCGGTCTCGTTCACCGTCGTGCGGAACAGCGCCAGGCGGCTGGGATCGCTGAGCGTGGTTTGCCATTCGCACTGGTAGGTTTCCACCACCCGGGCCATCTCCTGCTCCAGCTCGTGGGCGATGCCGAGGCTGTCGTTGAGGATCACCTCCCGCAGATAGTCGAGGCCGCCTTCCAGGTTGTCCATCCAGGTGCTGGTACGCTGCAGGCGATCCGCCGTGCGGATGTAAAACATCAGGAAACGGTCGATGGTGCGAATTAACGTTTCGTCGTCCAGATCGCTGGCGAAGAGATCCGCGTGGCGTGGCTTCATCCCGCCGTTGCCGCACAGATAGAGGTTCCAGCCCTTATCGGTGGCAATCACCCCTACGTCTTTGCTCTGCGCCTCCGCGCACTCGCGGGTGCAGCCTGAGACCGCCATTTTGATTTTGTGCGGCGCGCGCAGGCCCTTGTAGCGGTGCTCCAGCCGGACCGCGAGGCCGGTGGAGTCCTGCACGCCGTAGCGGCACCAGGTCGAGCCGACGCAGGATTTCACCGTGCGCAGGGATTTACCGTAGGCGTGTCCGGTTTCAAACCCAGCCTCCACCAGCGCCTGCCAGATCGCCGGCAGCTGTTCCAGAGTGGCGCCGAAAAGATCGATACGCTGTCCGCCGGTAATTTTGCTGTACAGGCTGTAGCGTTTCGCAATCTGCCCGATGGCAATAAGCCCGTCGGCAGTCACTTCCCCTGCGGGCATGCGCGGCACGATGGAGTATGTGCCGTCCTTCTGGATGTTGGCGAAGTAGCGGTCGTTGGTATCCTGCAGCGGCAGGTGCGCCGGTTTCAGCAGATACTCGTTCCAGCAGGAGGCGAGCACCGATCCCACCAGCGGCTTGCAGATCTCGCATCCGTGCCCCTGTCCGTAGCGGCTGATAAGCTGGTCAAAGGTGCGGATATGGTTGACGCGCACGAGGTGGTAAATCTCCTGGCGCGAGTACGGGAAGTGCTCGCAGATGTCCTTTTTCACCTCCACGCCCTGCTCCGCCAGCTGGAACTCCATCACCTGCTTCACCAGTGCACTACATCCGCCGCAGCCGGTCGCCGCTTTGGTGCACTGCTTAACGGCGCCGATATCCGCCGCGCCCGCGCTCACCGCCCGGCAAATATCGCCTTTACTGACGTTATGACACGAACAGATCTGCGCGCTTTCCGGCAGCGCCGCCACGCCGAGCGCTTTTGGCGCGCTGCCTGACGACGCGGGTAAAATGAGCGTTTCCGGCTCTTTCGGCAGGCTGATGCCGTTAAGCATCATCTGCACCAGCGTGGCGTATTCGCTGGCATCGCCCACCAGCACGCCGCCGAGCAGCGTTTTGCCGTCGTGGCTGACCACGATTTTCTTGTAGATTTGCTGCGGGCCGTGCGTCCACTGGTAGCTCAGCGCCCCCGGGGTGCGCCCGTGGGCGTCGCCGAACGAGGCCACGTCCACGCCGAGCAGCTTGAGCTTAGTGCTCATATCCGCGCCGGTGAAGGTTTTATCCTCTCCCGTCAGCGCGGCGGCGGCCACGCGCGCCATCTGATAGCCGGGCGCGACCAGACCGAAGATTTTCCCCTCCCACAGGGCGCATTCGCCGATGGCCAGCACGTCCGGATCGGAGGTCTGGCAGCCGTCGTCAATGCAGATCCCGCCGCGTTCGCCGATAGCCAGCCCGCTGCTGCGCGCCAGCGCGTCCTGCGGACGGATGCCCGCCGAAAAGACCACCATGTCCGTTTCCAGCTGTTCGCCATCGGCAAAGCGCAGCACCAGCCCGCCGTCCGCGGTGGCGATCTCCGTCGTGGCTTTACTGGTGTGAACGCCGACGCCCAGCGCCTCGATTTTCTTGCGCAGCATCGCCGCGCCGTCGTTGTCGAGCTGGACCGCCATCAGGTTGGGCGCAAACTCCACCACATGGGTTTCCAGCCCGAGCTGCTTCAGGGCATTCGCCGCCTCCAGTCCGAGCAGGCCGCCGCCAATCACCACGCCGCGGTGCGAGCCAGCCGCATGTGCAGCAATGTTGTCCAGGTCGTCAAGGGTGCGGTAGACAAAACAGCCCGGCAAATCGTTGCCCGGCACGGGCGGAACGAACGGGTATGAGCCGGTCGCCAGCACCAGCTTGTCCCAGTGGGTCTCATGCCCGCTGGCGGTACGCACCACGCGCGCGTCGCGGTCGATGCCGACGATCTGCTGCGACAGGCGCAGCTCAATGCCGCTGTCGGCAAAGAAATCCCCCTCCACCAGCGAGAGCGACGCCGCGCTGCGGCCGCCAAAATATTCCGACAAATGCACGCGGTCGTAGGCGGCATAGCGCTCCTCGCCAAAGACGACGATCTGATACTGCTGATGCAGATTGCGCTTAACGCAGTCTTCGAGGAAATGATGGCCGACCATACCGTGCCCAACCACCACCAGAGTAGGTTTTGTCATAGCATTCTGTCCTGCAACCTGCGGTTGCGTAGTGAAACGATCGAACAGCCAGTCCGCGTGGGCGGGCGCAGCCGTTGCCAGTAAATCGGTAAACGTTGCCGCGCTGCGGCAGTCGCCCATCAGCAGCGCGCCAGCCAGCGCCCCCTGATGGATCAATAAACGACGATAGTGACGGGTCAGCGGATCCCATGCGCTCCAGACCACGTCGCCCTCCTGCTCCGCCGCACGGCCGAGGCTGAACAGCTCCACGCCCGTCACCTTGAGGCGCATCCCGCTGTCGGTCAGGGTAAACGGCGCGGTAGCGTCCCCGGCCAGCCGCGCGGCCAGGATTTCCGCCTGCGCCAGGCAGGGGGCGACCAGGCCAAACGTCTTCCCGTCAATTTCGCAGCACTCGCCGATGGCGTAGACGTTCGGTTCGGAGGTTTGCATCTGGTGATCCACCACGATGCCGCGCGCGCAGCGAATGCCGCTGGCCTGCGCCAGCGCGACGCTGGGCTGCACGCCGGTCGCCAGCACCACGCGAGCGGCGACGACGCGGCGCCCGTTGAGCAGCGTCACGCTATTCCCGCTCACCGCTGCGATGCCCGAGGCGAGCTCACAGCGCACGCCCCGCGCCGCCAGCGTCTCTTCCAGCAGCATTCCCGCCTGCCGATCCAGCTGCTGCTCCATCAGCCACGGACCGCGATGAACCAACGTGACGTTGTCACCTGAGCGCGCCAGCGCTGCCGCCGTCTCAACCCCGAGCACGCCGCCGCCCAGCACCACCGCCGGACCGGCGATCGTCCGAATGGCACGGGTATCCTCCAGGGTGCGGAACGTGAACACATGCGGCGCATCGCAGCCGGGGATTGGCGGAATAAAGGGCGTTGATCCGGTGGCAAACACCAGCGCGTCCCAGCCCAGCGTGCGGGCGGTGGTTTGCACTTCCCGCGCGTCCACGTTCACGGCGATCGCCTTTTCACCCCGCAGCACCGTCACGCCGCGCGACTGGTACCAGTCGTCATCCTGCAGACAGATGTCTGCAGCCTGCTTTTCACCGCCCAGGACCGGCGAAAGCTGGATGCGGTTATAGGCATGCTCCGGCTCGTCACCGATGACGGTGATAGCGAAACGACCGGCAGCACGCCCGGTGAGCGCGGCAATCAGCCGCGTGGCCGCCATGCCATTTCCGATAATGACCAGTCGCATCAAAGCCCCCTCGTTACGCCGCTTTCGGCTGCTTTTCATAGAGGAAATGGAGGATCTGCTGGCGCATGTGGTGATAGCGGCTGTCGTCGGCCAGCTGCACCCGGTTGCGCGGGCGCGGCAGGTCCACGCGCAGGATCTCCCCGACGGTGGCCGCCGGGCCGTTGGTCATCATCAGCACGCGATCGGAGAGCAGCACCGCCTCGTCCACGTCGTGGGTAATGAGCACGATGGTGGTGTTCAGCGCCTGCTGGATCTGCATCACCGAGTCCTGCAGATGCGCGCGCGTCAGGGCGTCGAGCGCGCCGAAGGGTTCATCCATCAGCAGGACTTTCGGCTTCATCGCCAGCGCGCGGGCAATACCGACGCGCTGCTTCATGCCGCCGGAGATCTCCCCCGGGCGCTTGTGCAGGGCGTGCCCCATCTGCACGCGGTCGAGGTTATGCTCAATCCACTCCCTGCGCTCCGCCTTGCTCATGCTGTGGCGAAACACGTGATCGACCGCCAGGGCCACGTTGTCGAAGCAGGTGAGCCACGGCAGCAGCGAATGATTCTGAAAGACCACGGCGCGCTCCGGACCCGGCCCGGCGATTTCACGGTTGTCGCAGATCAGCCCGCCTTCCGTCGGCAGGGTAATACCGGCGATGAGGTTCAGCAGCGTCGATTTGCCGCAGCCGGAGTGCCCGATCAGGCTGACGGTTTCGCCCTCGTGGATATCAAAAGAGACGTTTTGCAGCGCCAGAAACTCGCCGCTGGCGGTGGAAAAACGCTGGCTCACGGCCTGGACCTGAATTAATGGTTTCATGTTCGCTCCTTATTTTTCCTGCCAGCTAAAGCGACGGGCGATCAGCATCAGCCCCTGCTCCAGCAGCAGCCCGACCACGCCAATGATGACGATGGCGATGAGAATGTTTTCGACATTGAGGTTGTTCCACTCGTTCCAGATCCAGAAGCCGATCCCTAAACCTCCGGTGAGCATCTCGGCGGCGACGATCACCAGCCAGGCGATGCCGATGGAGAGACGCACCCCGGTCAGCACCGCGGGCAGCACCGCCGGGAAGAGAATGCGGCGCATGATGGTCCACTCGGAAAGCTGCAGCACCCGGGCCACGTTGAGGTAGTCCTGCGGAATGCGGCGTACGCCTTCGGCGGTGTTGATCACCATCGGCCAGATGGAGCAGATGAAAATGGTCCAGCTCGACGCGGGTTCCGCTTTCTGGAACAGCAGCAGGCCGATGGGCAGCCAGGCCAGCGGGCTAACCGGGCGTAACAGCGCGATCAGCGGGCCGAACATGCGAGAGAAAAAGGTGAAGCGACCAATCAGGAAGCCGAGCGGGATCCCGGCGAGCGCGGCCAGGCCAAAGCCCACCGCCACGCGCTGTAATGAGGCGAGCACGTTCCAGCCGATGCCCATATCGTTAGGCCCGTCGCGATAAAACGGATCGGCAAACAGGGTGATGGCGGAATCGAGCGTGCTGAGCGGCGTCGGGAAACCTTTGCTGTTAATCGCCGCCAGCTGCCAGAGCACCACCAGCAGTCCCAGACCGAGAAACGCCGGGATGATGCGCTGGAGGATCGCGTTAATCCGACGCGCAAACGTCGGCGTACGGCGGCGAACCTGCACCGGAGGCAGGACAATCACCTCCCCACTCTCCGGCGTCTCGTGTGAATTCGTCTTTTGCAGATGCTGCATAATCAGGCCTCTTTACGGTGAATGGCGAAACGGCTGGCGTATCCTTCCGGGTCTGTACCGTTCCAGACGGTGCCGTCCATCAATGTGCTGCTGCGTAATGGTGAAGTCGGTGTGCTGATGCCCCCCACCGCCGTGGCGGCATCCTGCCAGACCGCGGTCTGGTTAATGCGCTGCGCGATGCCCGCGTAGTCCGGCGCGGATTTGAGCAAGCCCCAGCGGCGGAACTGGGTTAAGAACCACATGCCGTCGGAGAGATACGGGTAGCTGACGGCCCCCTCGTTGAAGAAGCGGATCGGGTGTGCGTCCTGCCAGCGCTGGCCCAGGCCGTTGTCGTACTCGCCGAGCATGCGTCCGGTGAGATACTGTTCTTTGCAGTTGAGCCACGCCCGGCGGGAGAGGATCTGCGCGGTCTCGCGTTTGTTTTCCGGGGAGGCTTCGATCCAGCGCGCCGCCTCCAGTACCGCGCTCACCAGCGCCCGCGCGGTGTGCGGGTTTTTCGCCACCCAGTCGCGGCGCGTACCGAGGATTTTTTCCGGATGATCGGCCCAGATAGACTGCGACGTGGCGGCGGTAAAACCGATGCGGTCGTTGATTGCCCGGGCGTTCCACGGCTCGCCGACGCAAAAGCCAACCATGTTGCCAATGCGCATGTTCATCACCATCTGCGGCGGCGGCACCACCACCGTGCGCACGTCGTCAAAGGGGTTAATGCCCGCGCTGGCCAGCCAGTAGTAGAGCCACATGGCGTGCGTCCCGGTCGGGAAGGTGTGCGCGAAGGTGTAGGTGCCGGGCGCCTGCTGCCCAATGAGCTTTTTCAGCCCGTCAAGGTCTCGTACGCCCTTCTCAGCCAGATCGCTGGAAAGCGTAATCGCCTGGCCGTTCTGATTGAGCGTCATCAGGTTCGCCATCTGCTGCGGCTTGCCGGCGATGCCCAGCTCCAGGCCGTACAGCAGGCCGTAGAGAATGTGCGCGGCATCGAGTTCGCCCGCCACCAGCTTGTCGCGCACCGCCGCCCAGCTCGCCTCTTTGGTGGGCACGATGGTAATACCGTATTTTTTATCAAAGCCTTTCAGCGCCGCGATAACCACCGGGGCGCAGTCGGTCAGCGGGATAAACCCGATGCGCACCGTTTCCTGCTCCGGTTTATCCGAGCCTGCCGCCCATGCGGCCTGCATGATACCCGGTAACAGCATTGCGCCACTCGCCAGCACGCTGGCCTGCAAAAAACGCCGTCTCGACAAATCCGCCATGACCAACCACTCCTGAAAAAAAACCAAAAAAAAGCGCCCACGATGCCGAAGCACCAGTGGACGCCTTTATCCCGAAGACGCATGCGCCGCCGTTGGCGCATCGTCAAAAATGGTTAATCCGATAATGCAAAGTGAATGCCAGGTTTTAACCCGCAGTTTCCGGGGCGCTAACCGAACTCCCCTCGCCTGCACGCACCTTAATCAGGCACAAAATGCCCGCTGACCGTGCAGCTACTCCTTTGGTGTTACCTGCCATAAATTCTTCACCATTAGCAGCGCGCGGGCGATATCCACCATCCTTTGGTTTTTGTCCATCGCCATTTTGCGCAGCGCCGTCCAGGCCTGTTCCTCACTCATATTCTGGTGGGTCATCAGCACGCTTTTCGCTTTATCAATGACTTTGCGCTCTTCAAGCGTATCGCGCAGCGATGCTAGCTGGCGCGAGAGCTGTTCTATCTCGCGTGCCTGCTGGCGCACCAGGGTGAGCAACGGTTTTTCCGGATACTGTATCAGCGGGTCGTCCTGCTCATCGGCGGGAGGCACGTACTCATCGTTACGGTAAATACGCTCGTCCACCGCCGTCATCAGATCGGCGATGAGCGTCTCCTCCAGCGTGCGCAGATGCTCAAGGCGCGCGGTTTGCAGAGCAAACCAGGCCAGAGCGGTAAGGCCATCATCCGCGGCAGGCTGGCGAGTACAGGCTACGCGCCGGAGTTGCTCCGTTTCACGATCGGGCTGGCAGTGGAGAGAAAAGGTGGTCTGGACGTCAGCGGAGCTGTGTGAGAGAAAAATTTCAAAGCAGGCCTGCTGCCCGTCGATGCGGTCAACCAGCCTCTGGCGAGTCACATCATCGAAAAAGCCCTGCGTGAAGCCAATCGCCCCCAGGGCCCGTTCCTGTCCCGCCAGCTCTTTCCCCTGCATCAGGCTATAAAGGGCAACAAAACGCCCGGCGATTTGCGGATCGTCAATGCTGTCATTGAGCTGCGGCACGATACTGAGCAGATGGCGGAGCATGCGGGAGTAGTGTTCCATCGCCTGCGGCGCCGTTACCGTTTGCTGAATAACACCGTCGCGCAGCGCGGGAAGCATATCAAGGCACTGAAGCGCGCCGCCGATACGTTCACAGACGGTACTTCCCGGGATCGGCGACTGTTTTTCAAGAATGTCATAAAGTGCAGCGAGGTTTTCATCCACCAGCGCCCGGCTGGCTTTGCATTCGGGGGCGTAGAGCTTACCCTGTGAGCAGAGCCAGACGTTGGACGCCCCACGCTCGCACTGTAACATATGCACCAGTTGGCTAATGCCGTGCACAAGCACGCCAAGCTGTGCCAGCTTGCTGAGCTGCTCCCGGCGCATCATTCTTGCGCGCTCGAGCCATTCGCCAGCGCCTGGCGAAATGCCAGCCATTAATGTCATGCTTACTCTCCAGAACAGCGAAACTCGGGAAAGCTAAGCAATATTCGTGCCTTTATAAGAACAGGAGTCAACATGCAGAAGATTGTGATCGTCGCCAACGGTGCGGCTTACGGCAGCGAATCCCTTTTTAACAGCCTGCGCCTGGCGATTGCGCTGCGTGAAAAAGAGAGCGACCTGGCGTTACGACTCTTTTTAATGTCGGACGCGGTCACCGCGGGGCTGAAGGGTCAAAAACCGGCAGAAGGCTATAACATTCAGCAGATGCTGGAGATCCTCACCGCGCAAAACGTGCCGGTGAAGCTGTGCAAGACCTGCACCGACGGCCGCGGCATTACCGGTCTGCCGCTGATTGATGGCGTAGAGATTGGTACGCTGGTTGAGCTGGCCGAGTGGACGCTGTCCGCCGATAAAGTATTAACTTTTTAATAATAAACCCGTAAAAATATTATTTTCTTATGGACGCGGTTTCAGCATCAAGTTTACCTGCGGGGTTGCCGATAGGCATGGAAACAACACAGCAGGTATTTCACTTATGTTCAGATCGATTCGTGCACGCATCATCGTGGCGACGGCAGGCTGTCTGGTCGTCGCCCTTCTCCTTAATACCGTTATCAACTTCCAGGTCACGCGCCAGGATAACCAGCAGTCCCAGCGCGATATCCTGACCAGCACCAGCGCCAGCCATAACATGGCGATTGCCGACTGGGTAAAAAGCAAGATGACGGTGATCGCCTCCGCGCAGACCGTTGCGCTGAATGACGACCCGGTTCCGGTGTTTAAACAGCTTGCGCAGGCGGGTGGATTCACCAACGTCTATGTTGGCTACGCCAGCAAAACGGCGAAATTCTCTGAACCGGCGGGCGTTCCGGCGGACTATGACCCGACTATTCGCCCGTGGTATCAGCAGGTGGTCAGCACGGACGGTCCGGTTGTCACCGCGCCCTACGTTGACGCGGGGACCGGTAAACTGGTGGTAACCTTTGCGGTGCCGGTGAAAGAAAATGGCACGCTCAAAGCGGTCGTGGCGGGCGATGTGGCCATGGATAGCGTGGTGGCAAACGTGCGCGGGATCCATCCCACCCCGGCCAGCAGCGGGTTGCTTCTGAACAGCGACGGCAGCGTGATTGCCGCTAACGATCCGGCTCTGACGCTGAAACCGTTTGGTGAGACGATCAAGGGCATTGATTTTGCTGCGCTGAAAAGCGGTAACCCCGTCGACGGAACGCTGAACGACGCGGAAAAAACCTTCGTGGCGACAGCCGTGCCGGGCACAAACTGGCTGTTAGTCATCGCGCTCGACAGCGGTGACGCCACCTCCGGCATGCGTTCCCTGCTTAAAGCCTCGGGGATTTCGCTGGTGATCCTCGCACTCCTGGGCGCGGCGATTGTGCATTTCCTGATTGCCCGCCTGCTCAAGCGTTTGTCCGACATTCGCGACGCGATGCACAACATTGCTAACGGCACTAACGATCTGTCCCAGCGCCTGCCGGATAACGGCGAAGACGAGGTCGCGCAGATTGCCCAGGCCTTTAACGCCTTCAGCGATAAGCTGTCGGTGGTGATGGTGCAGCTCCGTGACGCCAGCGAATCGGTGAAAAACGCCGCGCAGGAGATTGCCGCAGGTAACCAGGATCTTTCCGGACGTACCGAGCAGGCGGCATCCAGCCTGCGCGAGACGGCCAGCGCCGTGGAGCAGATCACCGCCTCCGTGACGCAGTCGAATGAATCGGCGGCAGAAGCGAACGACCAGGCGAGCAAGGCCTCAGCGGCCGCGGCGCGCGGCGGCGAGGTGGTATCGCAGGCGATCAGCACCATGCAGTCCATTGAAGTCGCGTCGGCAAAAATTGGCGATATCACCAGCGTGATTGACGGCATTGCTTTCCAGACCAACATTCTGGCGCTGAACGCCTCCGTCGAGGCGGCGCGTGCGGGTGAGCAGGGACGCGGGTTTGCCGTCGTAGCAGGTGAAGTGCGTAACCTGGCAAGTCGTAGCGCTCAGGCGGCGAAAGAGATCAAATCTCTGATTGACTCCACCACCGACAGCGTGGCAACCGGCTCCCGCTACGTGCATCTGGCGGGGGAAAGCATGGATGAGATCCGCTCCAGCATCGGCAGCGTCTCTGGCATCATGCGCGAAATCTCCATCGCCACCAGCGAGCAGATGAAAGGGATTCATGAGATCAACCACGCGGTGACCCATCTCGACAGAATGGTTCAGCAGAACGCCGAGCTGGTGGTGGAATCCGCCGCCGCCGCGGGAGCCCTGCAGAGCCAGGCGGGCGACCTTGCTGAAACAGCCGGGCATTTCCGCATTTAATCTTCTTCCGGCGCGCGTTTAGCGGGTAAAACGCGCGCCAGCCTAAATTTTGAGGAATTTTGTCATTTTTGTTTAATCGTTGTGCCATTTTTTGATCAAAATCAGCATCCCGCCCCCTCCCCTTTGGTGTTATGCCATGAGTGAATTGTGAACAACATCACGCTCGGATATGGCAGCAGGGAGAGCGTTGTTTAAGACTACGGGGTAAAAAATGGCACTGGTAAAAACAAGTTTGAAACTGTTTGGCGGGGATACGGTAGTGGTGCGTTGCTCAGAACGCTGTCGTATTCATCTGATGAGTTCGAAAGCACAAAAACAGTCCCAGGCGGATATTCTCACCGTACAGGACGATAAGGCCTGGCTTACCGTGCCGTATACCGGCACGTGGGATGTGCTGATCGATAGCCACAGCCAGTCGCTGGAGCACTCCGTCAGCTACGTGGCAGCATAAGTTTAAACGCCCGGCAAGCCGGGCGTATTGTCAGGCAAAACCCGGTCGCAGCGCGCTGTTGAGCGGGTTCCCTTCCAGCAGCGCCTTCACCTTCACCACCAGCTCATTCAGATAATCGTCCTTCATGCCGAGGCGCGTCAGCTCCTGATCGAGGGAGAAGAGATACTGCGCGTTGGTGCCCAGCGGCCCGCTGGCAGCGGCAATCAACGGGGCAATCACCTGCGTGCGGGTATCCGCTTCATACAGGGGATGACGCGGGTCCATAATAAACACCAGCGCGTTGACGGTGCGTCCGTCGTCCAGTTCCAGCTTGCACCAGCTCGGCATATAGCAGCCGGTGATCATCTCGCGCTTCCAGAGCAGCGTGAGCTCCTCTTCCAGCGTGGCATCCGGCAGGCGATACGCCACGCCCGTGGTGCGCCCGCCCTCTTTCAGTGCAAGCATGCGCCCGGGCTGGCACGCGCTGCCGCGTCCGGCCGTCAGGCGCAGGCAAAATGCGCGATGCCAGCCAGGCAGCGTTCCCGTTGCCGATTCGACAAACTCCAGAGCCGGGTTCCACATCAGGGAGCCGTAGCCAAAAATCCATACCGGGCCATCATCCGGGCGGCAGGCAAGCGTAGCAGCGAGTGATGCCGCACGTTGTTCAGCTGACCAGAGAAGCGATTCCTCAATAGCACCAAATGCCGTCTTACAGTCTGCCTTCATTAAGAAATCACGCGTTAACACTTTCCACCTCCGCCACTGCATGCTTCCTTGCGACATCTGTAATTCGCCTTCCCGGCATTTTATGCTGGTCATTTTGCCAGCAGTCGAATAACGATAAGCAATTAGCGGACCAGTTGCAATACAACGGAAGTTCAACCGCCTGAAAAGTCAAAATGAAGGCAGCGAATCATTTCACGGCTATTTCTTTTTATGCCATTTATCGTCGTCTCCTTTCTCATATTCATGTTTTACTGCGGCCCAGGCGACTTTGTGGGCCGTCTCTTCACGGCTGGCATCATCCCGGCGATCGTCCTTGTCTTTGTACTGATCCCAGGCGCTGTTAAACGCCTCTTTGTAGATATCCTGCGCGTGAGCGGGCAGCACGTTTTGTACGTTATCCGGTAATTCGCGTTTCGCTTTATAGGGCATCACTAACCTCTCTTTTGGTTAAAGAGTTAAGTGTGGACGACGATACGCCATGGTGCCACCCGGCAATAATTTATGAATAAATTACATTTTTAATTAATTGTTATTTAATGAGTAATCAACAAAGAATCTGAATTATACTCATCATCAATGAAAATAATGACAAAGGGTAAAATTAAGTAAAAAACAAAGGGTATTCAACAGAGATCTGTTAATTTAATGACCTCAAAAATCTATCTATAATTACAAGCACCTGCATTGATGGAGAAGCACATGACAGCAACACACGAGGCGGTAAAGACCCGCCACAAGGAGACGTCACTCATTTTCCCGGTTCTGGCACTGGCTGTGCTGCTCTTCTGGGGAAGCAGTCAGTCACTGCCAGTGGTGGTTGGTATCAATATTCTTGCCCTGGTCGGCATCTTAACCAGCGCATTTAGCGTTGTTCGCCATGCGGACGTCCTGGCCCACCGTCTGGGCGAGCCGTACGGATCGTTAATTCTCAGCCTTTCCGTTGTTATTCTCGAAGTCAGCCTGATTTCCGCGCTTATGGCGACCGGCGATGCCGCGCCGACGCTGATGCGCGACACGCTCTATTCGATCATTATGATTGTGACGGGCGGCCTGGTAGGCTTCTCTCTGCTGCTGGGCGGGCGCAAATTTGCGACCCAGTATATGAACCTGTTCGGCATTAAACAGTATCTTATCGCCCTCTTCCCGCTGGCGATTATCGTGCTGGTCTTCCCGATGGCGCTGCCGGGTGCAAACTTTTCCACCGGGCAGGCGCTGCTGGTCGCACTGATTTCCGCCGCCATGTACGGCGTGTTTCTGTTGATTCAGACCAAAACGCACCAGAGTCTTTTTGTGTACGAGCATGAAGACGACGGCGACGATGATGACCCGCACCACGGCAAGCCGTCGGCCCACAGCAGCGCGTGGCATACGGTTTGGCTGATCGTGCATCTGATTGCGGTGATTGCCGTCACCAAGATGAACGCTAACCCGCTGGAGACGCTGTTAACCGAGCTGAACGCGCCGGTGGCGTTTACCGGCTTCCTGGTGGCGCTGCTGATCCTGTCCCCTGAAGGGCTGGGCGCGCTGAAAGCGGTGTTGAATAATCAGGTACAGCGCGCAATGAACCTGTTCTTCGGCTCCGTACTGGCGACGATTTCACTTACCGTACCGGTGGTGACGCTGATTGCCTTTATGACGGGCAACGAGCTGCAGTTTGCGCTGGGCGCGCCGGAGATGATTGTGATGGTCGCCTCGTTGCTGCTGTGCCAGATTTCGTTCTCAACCGGGCGCACCAACGTGCTGAACGGCGCGGCGCATATGGCCTTGTTTATTGCGTATCTGATGACGATATTTGCATAATTTTATCCGGTGCGGGCTGATGCCCTCACCCCAACCCTCTCCCACAGGGAGAGGGAGAACAAAAAACCCGCCGAAGCGGGTTTTTTTATTAGTTGCTGGTATCCAGCTCGTCGAAGCTCTTCACCAGATCGTCAATCGCTTTGATCTGCTTCAGGAACGGCTCCAGCTTGTCCAGCGGCAGCGCGGATGGGCCGTCGCATTTCGCGTTAGCCGGATCCGGGTGCGCTTCAATGAACAGGCCGGCCAGGCCGGTCGCCATGCCGGCGCGCGCCAGCTCGGTCACCTGAGCGCGACGGCCGCCGGACGCGGCGCCGAACGGGTCGCGGCACTGCAGAGCGTGCGTCACGTCGAAAATCACCGGAGACTGACCGGAGACATTTTTCATTACGCTGAAGCCCAGCATATCCACGACCAGGTTGTCGTAACCGAAGTTTGCGCCACGGTCACACAGGATGACCTGATCGTTGCCGCCTTCGATGAACTTATCGACGATGTTGCCCATCTGCCCAGGGCTGACGAACTGTGGTTTCTTCACGTTGATAACGGCACCAGTTTTCGCCATCGCCGCAACCAGGTCAGTCTGGCGAGCGAGGAACGCCGGGAGCTGAATCACGTCCACCACGTCTGCCACCGGCTGCGCCTGTGATGCTTCATGCACGTCGGTGATCACTTTCACGCCAAAGGTCTGCTTCAGCTCCTGGAAAATTTTCATTCCCTCATCCAGGCCCGGGCCACGGTAAGAGTTGATAGAGGAGCGGTTGGCTTTGTCAAAAGAGGCCTTAAACACGTACGGGATGCCCAGCTTCTGGGTCACGGTCACGTAGTGTTCGCAGATACGCATGGCGAGATCGCGGGATTCCAGCACGTTCATGCCGCCAAACAGTACGAACGGCAGGTCGTTTGCTACCTTGATATCACCAATGCTAACCACTTTTTGTTTCATAGGATCGCCTTATTCAGGTGTGAATCGGAATTAAGATTAATGCAGTGTAATTTGTTTGTGCGAGATCGCGTTGATCTGCGCACGAATCATTTCGCTAATGGGATCTTCCGGACACTGCTCAACGAAATAATTCAAATCATTCAGCGCCACGTGCTCACAGTCGAGCTGCGCGTAGATCAGCCCACGATCGCGAATTTCGTACGGGTCTTCCGGGTTGAACTGCAGCAGTACTTCACTGGCGCGCAACGCCAGCTCCATCTGACGCTCTTCCATTAACGCAGACTTCAGCGTATCCAGCAGCTTGCGGATCACTTCTGCGTTATCCGCCTCGTCGAGATCTTCGTTGAAGAGCTCAGCCACCGGGCTGATATTGCCTTTCAGCCACACGTCCAGCGTATGTTCATCCAGCGTGTCGCCGTTGAAGGGATTAATGAGCCACATTTCGCCGTCCAGCCACTCAGCACGCAGGATCATCTGCGTCGGGAAAATGACCGGGACCAGCGGAATATCCAGACGGTGCGCGACCCACAGCAAAATAGAGCCCAGCGCCACGGCGCTGCCCTGACGATTTTTTAAGACCTGGTCCAGCCATAACGCGTCAGACAGGCGATACACGCCCCGCGTGTCGCAGAAACCCCATTCGCCGTAGAAAAGCTCCAGCAGCTTCTCTAATTGCCAGTCTTGCGGGCGAGCCTGATTAATCTCTTCACGCGCCAGGCTGACCAGATTCTCCAGCTCATCGTAGACAAACTGCGACGTAAAATCGTCGCGAATCATCTCGGAAATCAGGATCATGCCATCGCAAAGCGGCACTTTATTAAATTCGAAATCGGCTAAGGACCTCATGACTTACCCCAGTAACGGTATTCTTGTGGTGGCGAGTTTAATGATGATGTACAGCACCACCAGACCCAGCAGAAAGGCGATAAACCCGACCTGCTGGCTGCGCGGACGACGACGCCCAAGCGCGATAAAACCCAAAACGATGTAGATGATAACGCCAAACAGCTTTTCAGTCAGCCATGCACCTTTATCAGTAAATGGCAGATAGCCGGTCTTCCACATGAGCCCGGCACCGGAAAGGAGCAATAGCGTGTCGATGCAGTGCGGTGCGATACGCACCCAGCGGGCATCCATCAGCGGATTGTTGCTGTAGCGCCACCAGTAACGGACGATGAAAAAGCTGATGGTCAGCGCAACGGAAATGAGGTGGACAGTAATGAGCACGGTAAACAGGCTCATAGCCACTGCCCCAGCGTCAGGCGTTCGTTGCCGCCATAGTCGCGGCAGGTTTCGACAGCGGCGTAGCCAGCTTGCGTAAACAGTGCCCGAACGGCTTCTCCCTGCGTCCAGCCATGCTCCACCAGCAGCCAGCCGCCGGGAAGTAAATGCTTCCGTGACATTGTCACAATGTGTTCGAGATCGGCTAATCCCGCGTTGGCGGCCACGAGCGCCGTAAGCGGTTCGAAGCGTACGTCTCCCTGCGCAAGGTGCGGGTCATATTCGTCGATATAGGGAGGATTGCTGACAATCATCGCAAATGAGCGATTCTCCAGCGCGGCAAACCAGCTGCTTTGCAGCACCGTCACGTTGCGAAGCCCGAGACGTTCCACGTTACGCTGCGCCAGCGCCACCGCATCGGGCATTACATCCACCGCCGTCACCGCGCAGTCGGGCCGCTCGGTGGCCAGCGCCAGCGCGATAGCCCCGGTCCCGGTACCGAGATCGAGAATGCAGCAGGCCGCCGCCGGTAAACGCGCCAGCGCCTGCTCCACCAGACACTCGGTGTCCGGACGCGGGATCAGCGTCGCCGCCGAGACGTACAGCGGTAACGACCAGAACTCACGCTCACCGACAAGGTGCGCCACCGGCTCGCCGGTTTTACGGCGGGCAAGCAGCGCGCCGAGCTGCGCTTCCTGTTCCGCGGTCAGTTCGGTTTCGCCAAAAGCCAGCAGATACGTGCGGGCTTTACCCGTCACATGCTCAAGCAAAATTTCGGCGTCGCGTTTCGGGCTTTCGCTTTCTGAAAGCTCACCGGCCGCCTCACGTAACCAGCGCTGAAAATCCATTATTCCTGCTCGGACAGCGCCGCCAGCTGGTCGGCCTGGTATTCCTGCACGATAGGCTCGATCAGCATATCCAGCTTCCCTTCCATCACCTCGTCCAGACGGTACAGCGTCAGGTTGATGCGGTGATCGGTTACGCGCCCCTGCGGGAAGTTGTAGGTGCGGTTACGGTCGCTGCGATCGCCGCTGCCCAGCAGGTTACGGCGCGTAGACGCTTCTGCCTGCTGGCGTTTCGCCATTTCAGCTGCGTGGATACGCGCGCCCAGCACGGACAACGCTTTGGCTTTGTTTTTGTGCTGCGAACGCTCGTCCTGACATTCAACGACGATGCCGGTCGGCAGGTGGGTAATACGGATAGCGGAATCGGTGGTGTTAACGTGCTGACCGCCCGCGCCAGAGGAGCGGAACGTATCAATACGCAGGTCTGCAGGATTGATGTCCGGCAGTTCAGCTTCCGGCAGCTCCGGCATCACCGCAACCGTACAGGCGGAGGTGTGAATGCGGCCCTGAGATTCGGTGGCCGGCACGCGCTGCACGCGGTGACCGCCGGATTCAAACTTGAGACGACCGTACACGCCGTCGCCGCTGATCTTGGCGATAACCTCTTTGTAGCCACCATGTTCGCCTTCGTTGGCGCTCATGATCTCCACGCGCCAGCGACGCGATTCGGCATAGCGGCTGTACATGCGGAACAGATCCCCGGCAAACAGCGCCGCTTCGTCACCGCCGGTACCGGCACGCACTTCCACAAACGCGTTACGCTCGTCGTCCGGATCTTTCGGCAGCAGAAGCACCTGAAGCTGCTGCTCCATCTCTTCAGAACGCGCTTTCGCATCCTGCAACTCTTCCTGCGCCATCTCGCGCATTTCAGGATCGTCGAGCATCATCTGCGCGGTTTCGATATCTTCCTGAACCTGTCGCCAGTCGGTAAAGCATTTAGAAACATCACTTAACTGCGCGTATTCACGCGAGAGCGCGCGAAAACGTTCCTGGTCCGCAATGGTCCCGGCATCCCCGAGCAGCGCCTGTACTTCTTCATGGCGCTCGTGCAGAGCTTCCAGTTTAGCGACGATAGAAGGCTTCATAGGCGTAAGTGCACCTTGTCTTAGAAAATGGGTATAGGGCGCTATTCCAGCCCGAGGCTGTTGCGCAGAATAGTCAGGCGTTCATCATCCCCGTCACGGGCAGCCTGCTGAAGAGATTTGGTTGGTGCATGGATCAGGCGGTTGGTCAGTTTCCACGCCAGATCCTGCATAATCGCATTTGCGTCGCCGCCCTGTTCAAGGGCTGCTAACGCTTTGGCAGTCAGGTCATCACGCACCTGCTCCGCCTGCCCGCGGTACTCGCGGATGGTCTCGCTGACGCTTTGCGCGCGCAGCCAGGCCATAAACTCACTGGTTTCCTGCTCAACGATGGTTTCCGCCTGAACCGCCGCCGCTTTACGCTGGGCAAGGTTGTGCGAAATGATGCTTTGCAGGTCATCCACGCTGTAGAGATAGGCATTAGGCAGCTTTCCCACTTCCGGCTCAACATCGCGCGGGACGGCGATATCCACCAGCAGCATCGGCTGATTACGGCGGGACTTCAGCGCACGCTCCACCATCCCTTTTCCGATAATCGGCAGCGGGCTGGCGGTTGAGCTGATAATAATGTCAGCCTCTTTCAGGCGTTCATCGATGTCGCTCAGGGCAACCACCTCTGCACCCACTTCATCCGCCAGCACCTGCGCGCGTTCGCGGGTGCGGTTAGCGATAATCATCTTTTTCACTTTATGCTCGCGCAGATGGCGCGCCACAAGTTCGATGGTTTCGCCCGCCCCCACCAGCATCACGGTGACGGTAGAAAGGGATTCAAAGATTTGGCGTGCAAGGGTGCAGGCCGCGAAAGCAACAGAAACCGCACTGGCACCAATGTCGGTTTCGGTTCGCACACGCTTCGCCACGGAGAACGACTTCTGGAACATGCGCTCCAGCTCGCTGGCCTTTAGATGCCCTTTTTGCGAATCTGCAAAGGCTTTTTTCACCTGACCCAGAATTTGCGGTTCGCCCAGCACCAGCGAATCCAGCCCGCTGGCGACGCGCATCAGATGGCTGACGGCATCGTTGTCCTGATGCCAGTACAGACTGTTGCGCAGCTCGTCTTCATTGAGGTTGTGGTAGTCACATAGCCAGCGGATCAGCGCTTCGTGCAGGTTGTCCTGCTCTTCCACGCTTAAATACAGCTCGGTACGGTTGCACGTCGAGAGCACCACGCCACCCTGCACCATAGGCTGTGCAAGCAGGCTGTCCAGCGCCAGGTCAAGCGTATCCGGCGAAAACGTCACGCGTTCTCGCAGCGAAACCGGAGCCGTTTTGTGGTTGATGCCGAGTGCTAATAGGGTCATGTTGAGCGGGAGTAGTACCAGCGTTAATAAGGTTAGCAGAACGCATCATACAGGATGCGCGAGATCAATAAAAGGGACTGCCTCCTTTCGGAGTAATAGGTTACACAACCCTTTGAGATAATTTGAACGTAGACGGTAGCCCCCTTCGACGCTAGCATTAACAGTTATAACTGCAACGTATCTCAAGGATTTGTCCTCATTATGACCCGACTGATTCGCCTGCTGCCGCTGGCAGCACTGGTTCTGACCGCGTGTACCGTCACCCAACCAAAAGGCCCGGGCAAAAGCCCTGATTCACCGCAGTGGCGTCAGCACCAGCAGGACGTCCGTAATTTGAACCAGTACCAGACCCGCGGCGCTTTCGCTTATCTCTCTGACGAACAAAAGGTTTATGCCCGCTTCTTCTGGCAGCAGACGGGGCAGGACAACTACCGCCTGCTTCTGCTGAACCCGCTGGGCAGCACCGAGCTGGAGCTTATCGCCAAACCGGGCGAAGCGCAGATCACCGATAACAAAGGCCAGCACTATACCGCGACCGATGCCGAAGAGATGATTGGCAAGCTGACCGGGATGCCTATCCCGCTCAACAGCCTGCGCCAGTGGATCCTTGGCCTGCCGGGTGAGGCAACTGACTACACCCTTGACGACCAGTACCGTCTGAGCCAGGTGAACTACACGCAGAACGGCAAAACCTGGAAAGTGGTGTACAGCGCCTATGACAGCAAGAGTAAACCGTCGCTGCCATCAAACATGGAGCTGACCCAGGGCAGCCAGCGTATCAAGCTGAAAATGGACAACTGGATCGTTAAATGATGACCCACTGGCCCTCTCCGGCAAAGCTGAACCTGTTTTTATACATCACCGGCCAGCGTGCTGACGGTTATCACACCCTGCAGACGCTGTTTCAGTTTATTGACTATGGCGACACGATCTCCATTGAACTGCGCCAGGACGGGCAGATTTGCCTGCTAACGCCGGTCGAAGGCGTGGCGCATGAGGACAACCTGATCGTGCGCGCCGCGCGTCTGCTGATGAAAGCCGCGGCGGAATCGGGCCGTCTGCCCGTGGGAAGCGGTGCGGATATCCGTATCGAGAAACGCCTGCCGATGGGCGGCGGTCTGGGCGGCGGCTCATCCAACGCCGCCACCGTGCTGGTTGCGCTGAACCACCTCTGGGGCTGCGGGCTGTCGAAGGACGAACTGGCAGCCCTGGGCCTGACGCTGGGGGCGGATGTCCCGGTGTTTGTGCGCGGTCATGCGGCCTTTGCTGAAGGCGTGGGTGAGATCCTCTCCCCGGCTGAACCGCCGGAGAAGTGGTATCTGGTTGCCCATCCTGGCGTGAGCATTCCGACGCCGGTCATCTTTAAAGATCCTGACCTGAAAAGGAATACCCCGGTTCGGTCAATAGAAACGTTATTAAATTGTGAATTCAGCAACGATTGCGAGGATATCGCAAGAAAACGTTTTCGCGAGGTTGATGCGGTGCTTTCCTGGCTGTTAGAATACGCGCCGTCGCGCCTGACTGGTACAGGAGCCTGTGTCTTTGCTGAATTTGACACCGAATCCGCCGCTCGTCAGGTGCTTGAGCAAGCGCCGGTTTGGCTGCATGGTTTTGTAGCACGCGGGATGAACACCTCCCCCCTACAGCAGACCATTCTGGCGCAGACTGAGTTTCGGTGACAACGTCACCCTGTTCCAGACGTTGCATCGCGCTCTTTAATACACCGCCTGGATAGCCTTCGCCTGGCCCGCACAGTTTGCGGCGAACGCTATCCACCACTGGACGCATGCCTGAGGTTCTTCTCGTGCCTGATATGAAGCTTTTTGCTGGTAACGCCACCCCGGAACTAGCACAACGTATTGCCAACCGCCTGTACACTTCCCTCGGCGACGCCGCCGTAGGTCGCTTTAGCGACGGCGAAGTCAGCGTACAAATTAACGAAAATGTACGCGGTGGTGATATTTTCATCATCCAGTCCACCTGTGCTCCAACAAACGACAACCTGATGGAATTGGTTGTTATGGTCGACGCCCTGCGTCGCGCTTCAGCAGGCCGTATCACGGCTGTAATCCCTTACTTCGGCTATGCCCGTCAGGACCGTCGCGTCCGTTCCGCACGTGTGCCAATCACCGCTAAAGTTGTCGCTGACTTCCTGTCCAGCGTCGGCGTTGACCGCGTACTGACCGTTGATCTGCACGCAGAGCAGATCCAGGGCTTCTTCGACGTCCCGGTTGATAACGTATTCGGCAGCCCAATCCTGCTGGAAGACATGCTGCAGCTGAACCTGGATAACCCAATCGTGGTTTCTCCGGACATCGGCGGCGTGGTACGTGCCCGTGCTATCGCTAAGCTGCTGAACGATACCGACATGGCGATCATCGACAAACGCCGTCCGCGCGCTAACGTTTCTCAGGTGATGCACATCATCGGTGACGTTGCTGGCCGTGACTGCGTGCTGGTTGACGACATGATCGATACCGGCGGCACGCTGTGTAAAGCAGCTGAAGCGCTGAAAGAGCGTGGTGCCAAGCGCGTATTCGCTTACGCGACTCACCCGATCTTCTCCGGTAACGCGGTAAACAACCTGCGCAACTCCGTCATTGACGAAGTGGTGGTATGCGATACCATCCCACTGAGCGACGAGATCAAAGCACTGCCAAACGTGCGCACGTTGACCCTGTCCGGGATGCTGGCCGAAGCGATTCGTCGTATCAGCAACGAAGAATCCATCTCAGCAATGTTCGAACACTAATCGAACACGGCCGAAAAACCCGCTGCGGCGGGTTTTTTTGTCTCCGGGTTTTATTTGTATGATTAATGCCTCCTTCACCTGCCATTCATATGACAGATGATGCGCATACGGATGATAGATAATTGTGAAAAACGTAGCCTCCTCACATGTTCTGCCCTTTCGCGCCCTCATCGACGCCTGCTGGAAAGAGAAGTACACCTCGTCACGCTTTGTCCGTGACCTGATTGCCGGGATCACCGTCGGCATTATCGCCATCCCGCTGGCGATGGCGCTGGCAATTGGCAGCGGCGTTGCGCCGCAGTACGGTCTGTACACCTCGGCCGTTGCCGGGATTGTCATTGCCCTGACGGGCGGCTCGCGCTTCAGCGTTTCCGGCCCGACCGCCGCCTTCGTGGTGATCCTCTACCCGGTTTCGCAGCAGTTTGGTCTGGCAGGCCTGCTGGTCGCCACCCTGATGTCCGGCGTCTTTTTGATTCTGTTTGGTCTGGCCCGCTTTGGGCGCCTGATTGAATATATTCCCCTTTCCGTGACGCTGGGGTTCACCTCGGGGATTGGTATTACCATCGGAACCATGCAGATCAAGGATTTCCTCGGCCTGCAGATGCCCCACGTACCGGAGCACTACCTGCAAAAAGTGGGGGCGCTGTTTATGGCGCTGCCGACAGCCAACCTGGGCGACGCCGCAATCGGGATTGTGACGTTGGGCACGCTGATCGTCTGGCCTCGCCTCGGTATTCGTCTGCCGGGCCATCTGCCCGCGCTGCTGCTGGGCTGCGCGGTAATGGCCATCGTCAATATGTTCGGTGGTCACGTCGCGACTATCGGCTCGCAGTTCCACTATGTTCTGGCGGACGGTTCACAGGGTAGCGGCATTCCGCAACTGCTACCGCAGCTGGTGCTGCCGTGGGACATGCCCGGCTCCAGCTTCACCCTAAGCTGGGATTCCCTGCGAGCCCTGCTTCCCGCCGCGTTCTCTATGGCAATGCTGGGGGCGATTGAATCCCTGCTCTGTGCCGTCGTTCTGGACGGCATGACCGGCACCAAGCACAAAGCCAACAGCGAACTGGTCGGTCAGGGATTAGGCAACCTCGTCGCGCCGTTCTTCGGCGGTATTACCGCAACGGCTGCCATCGCCCGTTCTGCGGCCAACGTGCGCGCGGGGGCAACCTCACCGGTTTCGGCGGTTATCCACTCCGTGCTGGTGATCCTCGCCCTGCTGATCCTCGCCCCGCTGCTCTCCTGGCTACCGCTTTCCGCCATGGCCGCCCTGCTGCTGATGGTGGCCTGGAACATGAGCGAGGCGCACAAGGTGGTGAACCTGCTTCGTCGCGCGCCGAAAGACGACATCATCGTGATGCTGATCTGCATGTCGCTGACCGTGCTGTTCGATATGGTTATCGCCATCAGCGTCGGGATCGTGCTGGCTTCCCTGCTGTTTATGCGCCGCATCGCGCAGATGACGCGCCTTTCTCCGGTTAACGTCGAGGTGCCTGACGATGTGCTGGTGCTGCGCGTGATTGGCCCGCTGTTCTTCGCCGCGGCGGAAGGTCTGTTCAGCGATCTGGAGTCCCGCATCGCGGGCAAACGGGTTGTGGTGCTGAAATGGGATGCCGTACCGGTGCTGGATGCAGGCGGCCTGGATGCCTTCCAGCGCTTTGTGAAACGTCTTCCGGAAGGCTGCGAGCTGCGGGTGAGTAACCTGGAGTTTCAGCCGCTGCGCACCATGGCGCGCGCGGGCGTACAGCCTATCCCTGGCCGACTTTCCTTCTACCCTAACCGTGAAGCCGCGTTAGCGGATCTGTGAGTTACCTGATGCAGAGAAACGTCTCTGCATCATCACCCCGATCGCCTGCTGGAGCCATGCAAGCACGGCAGGCGTCATCCAGGTTCCTTTCATCAGGTGCGGCTCCTGCTGCATGGCAGTACGAAACTTTTGCTGAGTTTCCGGGTTCTTGCCCGCGTAAGACTGGAACAATGCCAGCCAGTTTTCAGCCAGCTTTTGCGCCTCCTCACAGGCAGGATCGGTATTTTCCCGCTGCGCCTGATGCAGTTTCGCCACCAGCGGCGGCCACTCCATCATGCGGTCAAAGTAGTGTGACCGGGTAAAGGCCATCTCTTCGGCAGTGAGATACTTCTGCCATATGAAGAGCTTAGACTCAGCAAACGCGCGCGTGATGTAATCCGTCATCTCCGGCGTGATGCCGGTCTGCGCCTGCATCTGCGGTTCAACGCTGTGCATCTCGTTCAGCCGGGTGAGAAACTCCGGCTTGCCCGCCGTGTCCTGCTCAAGGCGCTCCATCCAGCGCGTCGCCAGATCCATCGCCCGGGCGTCCGTAGCGGGTATATGGTGCTCCAGCAGCGTGTTGGCCTCTGCAACCAGCCCTGACCAGATAGCCGCCAGCGCATCCTTCTGCACCGCAAACGGCAGCTGCTGTAACTCTTCTTTGCTAAACCAGCGATCGTACATATTCATTAACTCCAGAGTCTGTAGCCAGGATTCCAGATCCGGCGTCGCATCGTCGAGAAGCCCGGTTCGCAGCTCCACCAGCCGGTCGCGCAGCGTATGTATGCTGCGCAGCTGTTTATCCAGCAGCGTGATTTGCGCATCGAGTAACTCGGTTAACGACAGCGACTCCTGTTCCAGGAAATCCCTGATTTCAGCAAGTTCCAGCCCCGCTTTTGCCAGCGCCTGGATCATATGCAGACGCTGGACATCCGCCAGGTTGTAAAGCCGGTAACCTGCCGCGCTTCTGGCAGAAGGCAGCAACAACCCTGTTTGCTCATAGTGGTGCAATGTCCGCACGGTGATCCCGGCGCGTTTCGCCAGCTCACCCACCTGAATCAACATAACTGCTCCTTTTTCTTTGCCAGTGACGCCACTCTGGAGCCTTACGTTACGTGAGGGTCAACCCTTGATGCAAAAAAAAACGACTCCCGCGGGAGCCGTTTCGGCGTTCTTTATCAGGCACTAGCTGTGCTTATGCTGATCGCGACGACAGCGTTTGTCGTAGTGGCGCACCCACCAGTATTTATCGCAGACTTCCTCATGCCCGCTCACGCGCGCCCCGGCCAGCCACAATACCGCACCAACGAAGATGCTCAATATCGCGCCGTGCGCGAAGTATTGCGGGAGGTCAATCTGAGGTAACTGATTTAAAATGGAATAACCCACGCCGGCTACCATCACGAACAGCCCCAATCCCATCAGTACGTTACCGAGTAACGAAGCGTTTTTGCGTTTCATGTGTCACCTCCGGAACTTTGGGTTGTCAGGGGAAAAGCCCCTAATCCTTGTGTGTAAAGTATAGACAACGCCCCTTTTATGAGTTGCGTGAATGATCACAATTACAGATAAGTCCCAAACAAAAGTTTACAAATAAGGCTTTGAACAGCTTGAAATTCTAATGGTTCAAATCAGAAATTATTCGTATTTCGCCGAGAAGATCGCAGAATTTTGTCAAGCGGCGCGCCAGACAGTAAACTACGCGCCAGATCTGGAACCCATTAGGAATTGAATCGTGACGATTAAACTGATTGTCGGCCTCGCCAACCCGGGCGCAGAGTATGCGGCCACCCGCCACAACGCCGGGGCATGGTACGTCGATCTGCTGGCCGAGCGGTTACGTGCTCCCCTGCGTGAAGAACCTAAATTCTTCGGGTATACCTCACGTATCAACCTTGCTGACGCGGATGTTCGTTTACTGGTGCCCACCACCTTTATGAACCTGAGCGGTAAAGCGGTGGCGGCAATGGCAACGTTTTATCGCATCAATCCGGATGAAATTCTGGTCGCACACGATGAGCTTGATCTCCCGCCCGGCGTGGCAAAATTCAAGCTGGGCGGCGGGCACGGCGGCCACAACGGCCTTAAAGACATCATCAGCAAGCTGGGAAATAACCCGAATTTCCACCGTTTGCGCGTTGGAATCGGCCATCCGGGCGATAAAAACAAAGTTGTCGGTTTCGTACTCGGTAAGCCCCCGGTTTCTGAGCAGAAACTGATTGACGAGGCGGTAGACGAAGCGGCGCGCTGCACCGAAATCTGGCTGAAAGATGGGTTAACCAAAGCGACAAACCGCTTACACGCTTTCAAAGCGCAATAATCCACCCGATCCGGCTTTTTTACCGCGCGTCATGCGGGTTACGTGTATAATAGGCGTAGTTATTTACTTTTCATCAATCGGTTATCGTTAACGGATTGATTATCAAGATATTAAGGTGATTTAGAAATGGGATTCAAATGCGGTATCGTCGGTCTGCCAAACGTGGGCAAATCCACCCTGTTTAACGCGCTTACCAAAGCGGGTATCGAAGCGGCGAACTTCCCGTTCTGTACCATCGAACCTAACACCGGCGTTGTGCCAATGCCGGACCCGCGTCTGGACCAGCTCGCGGAAATCGTTAAGCCGCAGCGCATTCTGCCAACCACCATGGAATTCGTGGACATCGCGGGCCTGGTAAAAGGCGCGTCCAAAGGTGAAGGTCTGGGTAACCAGTTCCTGACCAACATTCGTGAAACCGAAGCGATCGGCCACGTTGTGCGCTGCTTCGAGAACGACAATATCATCCACGTTAACAACAAAGTGGATCCGGCTGACGACATCGATGTCATCAACACCGAGCTGGCGCTCTCTGACCTCGACACCTGCGAACGCGCTATTCACCGCGTGCAGAAGAAAGCCAAAGGCGGCGACAAGGACGCGAAAGCGGAACTGGCTGCGCTGGAAAAATGTCTGCCACAGCTTGAAAATGCGGGCATGCTGCGCGCGCTGAAAAACCTGACTGAAGAAGACAAGGCGGCGATCAAATACCTGAGCTTCCTGACCCTGAAGCCAACCATGTACATCGCCAACGTTAACGAAGACGGTTTTGAGAACAACCCGTACCTCGACAAAGTGCGTGAAATCGCGGCGGCTGAAGGTTCTGTGGTTGTGGCGGTTTGCGCTGCCGTTGAATCCGACATCGCTGAGCTGGACGACGCCGACCGTGAAGAGTTCATGGCCGAGCTGGGTCTGGAAGAGCCGGGCCTGAACCGCGTAATTCGCGCAGGCTATGAGCTGCTGAACCTGCAGACCTACTTCACCGCTGGCGTGAAAGAAGTGCGTGCGTGGACGATTCCTGTTGGTGCGACAGCTCCTCAGGCGGCCGGTAAGATCCACACCGACTTCGAGAAAGGCTTTATTCGTGCGCAGACTATCGCGTTTGAAGACTTTATCACCTACAAGGGTGAGCAAGGTGCGAAAGAAGCAGGCAAGATGCGTGCGGAAGGGAAAGACTACATCGTTAAAGATGGCGATGTGATGAACTTCTTGTTTAACGTTTGAGTTGTTTTGAATGAAAAAATCCACGCTTTGGCGTGGATTTTTTTTGCGCGTGATCTATCAATAGATAACGAGTTTACCCGCTGGCCAAGTACCTGACCACCCACAGGGCATATGCCCAGCTTCATAAACATTAATTAATCCGTCAAAAAAGAATGGCTCTTGAAGAAAATTACTATACGCATCTTCAAGCAAGTAATTCACAAGGTTCCATTTTAAGTTCTCAGTCATTGAGCCTTCCTCAGACTCCGGGAAGGTTATTTTTGGGATAATATTATTCTACACAACTTTCTTAGGTTCTTTGACTAAAGATTTCCAGCATTGATATTTGTTAGTCTCTTTTTTGCGAGATAACCCGTTATTTCATTAACTGCTTCCAGGTTGGTGCTCTCACATTCATAAGTTTTCAGCCATTTTATAAATAAGCTAAGAGACTGAGCCTAGATAACACCAGTGAGTGCCGTTGTCATACCAAGATTAACAAGTCAATTAATATTATTTATATATATGTTGCTAACTGGAATATTTTCATGTTTTAATGTAATTTATTTCACCTGGGATCCTAGGGATGTTCATACCACCAAGCGCCATGCTGTTTTATAATAAAACCCTATGATTTGTGTCACAGAGTTTTATTAACAATATGAATAGCAAAATAACAGCAATCGAATTAAATAAATCGATTAAATTCTTAAGTATTCTTTAAGAAAGATCCTCTTCTGCTACTAATCCGTTAACAAAGTTAGCAAATGAATTTGTCAGATATCTTTGAAGTTTTGTGTGATTCTCTTGCATAGTCAAATCCTCATCAAAAGAATCTGTAGCAAAATATACAATTGAGTAATTATCTAAATCCAGGCAGAAGAAATTGCCTCCCCAATCATTTGCGAAAGGAAGCAGGTTTTTAGGAATCACTTCCCTATCCACCATGCTGATATAGCCACCGTCAATTAAAGATCCAAGGGCATTATTTGTCTGACTATTATAAACAAATGGCTTAAACGCAGCCACCTCTATTGGCTCAAAATCTTCATCACCGTCCCACCAACTTTTCTCTGGGATGCCACCATTAAATTGCAGATAATGTGAGACGAAATCATCCGGAAGAGTAATAGATAATTTCTCTTCCGTTTTAGCAATATCTGCACGTCCAATCTTTTTTTCACAGTTACTGAAATGATTCATAGATTTATACCTCACTGGTGACAGTTTGCACGCAATTTTTTCGGGACACGCCCCTTCAACCAGCCTTTAGAATGAGAAACAGCAATGGCTTCTTGGGAACCATATTTTACGCCAAAATATTTCTCGAATTGTGAGACTGAGCCTTTATGTGGGAAAGTAGCTTCATGCGCAGAAGTTTTTACTAATTGCATTGTTGTCCTTCCTGTGGCTGGGTCAAAGTCATCGACATGATGCCATGTATATCCGGTTGCTTCGCTTTTAGAAATACCGGCTGCCTTGAAAGCCTCGGTGAAATCTCTATCTCGAGTTCCTTGCATTGTAATAGATACAATATTCTGTTTCGTTCCATTGGTAGGGAAAAGATCTGGACTTCCTGTAAAGTCAACTCCCTTTAATGCCAACCCCCACGGATCCACCCAACCCAGCGCGTTCGGCGCATACTGGTAAAGGTTAATCCCCCCCGCCAGTCCTATCGGGTCCTGCTGCGTAAACCGCCCGCAGTCCGGGTCATAATACCGGAACAGATTGTAGTGCAGCCCTGTCTCACGGTCCAGGTATTGCCCCTGCATGCGCAGGTTCTGAGAATATCCTGATACCTGCGTCTCGCTTTCCCGCAGCAGCTTGCCCCAGGCGCTGTTCACCCCTTCCCAGCGCACCTGCCCTTCGATATCCGTCATCCGCTCCGGCGTGCCGTTGGGCTGGCAGTGGAACCAGAAGATCTCCGGAGCATCCACGCCGTCAATACGCGCCAGCGGATCGTAGCTGTCCTGATCGCTGTAGACGTAGGTGAGCGGCACATCCCCGTGCACCTCCTGCAGCAGGCGGAACCCTTCCCAGACAAACCGGGTGGTCACTGGCTTACCGGTTGGCTGTCCGCCCAGCATCTGGCGTCGCGTTTTGCTGATACGTCGCCCGAGCGGATCGTAGCGGAAGCTGACCTGCGTCTGCGGTTTATTGCGGTCCCGCGGCTGGCTGATGACTTCCGTCAGGCGGTGTTCACCGTCGTAGCGGTAGTGCCAGCGGGTCTGGCCGTTATCCTTCTCCACGGTGCGGCCGTGGATGTCATAACGCCAGCGAATGCCGCTCAGCTGCGTCAGGCGGTTGTGCGTGACCTTCTCGGCAGCCCCTTCCAGCGGGTTACCGGCAGCGTCCCAGCGCCACTGCTCCTGTCCGGGCAGCGTGCCGTCCTGAATGAGCAGACGCCCGGCGCTGTCGTACTGCCAGCGGTACCAGCTGAACGGGTTATCGTCCCGCTCTTCCCGCACCAGGTTATTGCGGTAGTCGTAATCCCAGCGGCGGGACCAGCGGCGCGGCGACGGGCGCTGCGCATTGCCGGTAAAGACGTCCCGGCGATGCAGTCGCCCAAGACGATCGTATTCGCTGCGGGTGGTCAGCAGCCCCTGAGTGCGGCTGGTCTCCCGGTGGAGTTCGTCGCGGGTAAAGTCGGAGACCGACAGCTTATCGAGAGCAATGCTGAGCAGATGCCCGCTGCCGTAGTAAAACTGCTTGAGCTCGCGGCCATCGGGAAGCGTGATAGAGGTGCGGTTGCCCAGCGCGTCATACTCCCACGCCAGCTCGCCGTGCTCGCCCGCCTCGCGCGTCACGCGACCGAGCGCGTCATACTCAAAGGCCAGCTCCTGCTCTGCCGCGGTGGTCCACGCGTCGGCTGCAAGCGCAGGATGCAGCCCAATCCGGCTTAACAGCCCGGACGGCGTGTAGTGATAGCGTGTCTGCCCCTCCGGCGTGGTGCGGGCGACCAGCTGGCCGCTCGCGCTCCAGGCGAAGGCATGGGTGATGGCCTCAGGATGACCGGCGGCAAACGTGCGTGCTATCGTGCGTCCGCAGGCGTCATAGCGATACTGCGAGGCTACGCCATCCAGCCCCACCTCTTCCAGCAGCAGCGAGTCCGCGCCCCAGCGGAACTGATACGCTTCGCCGTTTTCGTTTTCCAGGGAAATCAGACGCCCGCGGCTGTCCCAGCGGCGACGGACCTCTTCACCCTGGGTATTACGCGTCGCGGTTAATCGCCCTGCCTCATCGTATCTGAACTCACTCTCTTTACCGTCGGCGCCCGCATGCTTCACCGGCAGGCCGCGTTCGTTCCATTTGAGCGATTCCGTCCAGCCTTCCGGGCGATCGAGCTGCACCGGACGCCCTGCTGCGTCGTAGCGATATCGCGTCTCTTCCCCGTCGGCGCCAGTCTCGGCCACCAGCCAGCCCAGCGGGTGATAGCGGTAGCGGGTAATACGCCCGGAACAGTCCGTCGAACGAACGATCTGCCCGGCCTCGTTGTACTCCTGGTAGCGGCTGTTTCCGGCGGCATCGACCTCTTCAACGACCTGGCCGAACTCGTCCCGGCGTAGCTGCGTGGTCTGCCCCATCGGGTCCACCACGCGCTTAAGCCCGTGATGTTCGTCGTACCAGAACCGGGTGGCGCTGCCGTCGGCTTCAATAATGGCCGCAGGAAGCGCGCGGTGCTCCAGCCAGGCGGTGGTGCGGGTATTACCGTCGGCGTCGATCTCCTGAACCCGGTTGCCCATTTCGTCGTAGACGAAGGTAACGGCATTGCCGAGCGGATCGATGCGTCGCGTCAGAAGCTCGTTCTCGTTCCACTCGTAGCGCCAGTTTTCACCGCGCTCGTCAACGTAGCGGACAATCAGATTCTGCGCGTTCCAGTAGTGGCGGCGCGTCTGGCCGTCGTAGTGCTCAACGGTCGTCAACCCGGCGGCTAAATCGTAGCTAAAGCGGCAGCCGTCGCCGGTGCTGGTGCGGTTTTCCACCACGCGCCAGTGATCGAATTTTTTCCAGCGGTATTCGCTCTCCAGACCGCCCGGCATCCGGTGCCAGACCATCAGCCCGTGCTCGTTATAGCGGTATTCACGCGTCACCACGCCGGAGGCATCCGTCGCGCTCGCCAGCTGGCCGCGCGCGTCGTAGCCCCACTGCATCAGCGGCCAGGCCTGGCTGCCGTCAAAATGGCTGGCAGCGGTAACGCGCTGCGGGAAACGTTCATCGTCATAGCGCAGGGTGACGTCTATCGCCCGCGGCTCGTCGTGAAGGCCGACCAGCCTGCCGTGCTCGTCCCACTCCGTCAGCAGCGCGTTGCCGTATTCGTCGCTGAGGGAGGCCAGACGCAGGATAGATGGATTCGCCCGGGTCGGTTTATACAGACGCCACACCGCGCCGTCATCGTCGGCAATCGCCACGTCGCCGCTCTCATTGCGGCGGATAATGATGCCTTCGCTGATGCTGTAAAACGCGCGGTCGACAGGCGGCAGCTCGAAGCTCAGCTCGCGCCCGGTTTCGTCGAACCAGGTGGCGTTGTTGTCTTCCAGCGTGAGATAGCTATCAAAGGTCGTTGCCCAGCCCAGACCGAACAGCCCTTCCCGGGTGGTCAGGCTGTTGTAGCTGCGCTGCCAGCGAAGCGGAAAGCGCCCCGGCAGCGAGAAATCGAGTTCGTCGTCGTCATTCAGCACCTTCACGCCGGTGGCGGCGTGAACCGGGTGCGAGGAGCCAAACACGGCATTCACCGCCATATCGGCCAGCATCCCGCCGCCGGCCGCCGCCAGCGCGCAGGGCATGTTTTTCAGGATCTTACCCGGACGCCCGCGCAGCAGCGAGAGCGCAATCATCCCCAGCGCCAGACCCGGCGTTTTACCGCTTTTGATATCGCGGACCGTGAGCGTGTCGCCGCCGATGATCACGTTCGGGGAGACGTCGTCGGAAACGGTGCCTTCGCAGGTGGTGCGATCTTTGGCACGCACCGCGGGCTGCCCGTTGATGAAGACGCTTTTAGAGCCTTCCGCCAGATACTGCGGCCCGGAGTGCTTTTCGCACGCCACCTTGTCCTCTTCCAGCGGCGAGGTTCCCGCGGCGGCAGAGGCCACGCTCGGCTGCCACATTTCGCTGCCAAACTGACCGGCGGCGGATAGCAGCATGCCCGCGTAATCGGCAAAGCTGCCCGGCGACTGCGGCTCGGGGGACGGTGTATCGGCGGGCGTCAGCGTGCCTGCCGCGCGCGCGGCGGGGATTGCGTTGGTGAGAACGTTACTGGAACCGGTAGTGATTTTACCCGCAGGCGACGGCGGGAAAAGCGCATTACCTAACCCCTCAGCGGCGTTGCTGATATCGTCGGTGATCCCCGCGACGTTCGCCAGCACGCCACCGATAATTCCGCTTAACAGACAGCTGGATCCAATTGCCGCCACGCCCGCTGCGGCCGCCCCTGCGCCCAGCAATGGCGCCGCTACGGTTGCAGCTGCGCCTACCGCCGCGCCGATCACCGCATAGGCGGCACCCTCCGCCACAATGCTGGTGATGTCAGCAAAAATGCTGGAGTGAATAATCTCGTCGCCCTTACGGGCCGCCTTGTTATCGCTCATGCCTTACACATTCCGGTTGTCGTTTAGCGTCAGACTCTGCTTAAGCGCGCTCCAGCGCACCTCGTCCTCTTCGGTGAATGCCCTGAGTGCCGAGAGGGTAAAAATCATCAATACCGGTTTGCCCGGCGTCTGCACGGCCAGCTGTTTTTGCCACAGGCGCTGCCCGTTACGGTCAAAGGTGGTTTCAACTTCCAGCCCGTTAATTTTTCCGTCAGGCCCGGCTTTTACCTTCCGGAATTCGCTCTGGGCAATTTCGCCCATCTGAGGACGCAGCACATCCCACTGGCGGTGGAACTCTTGTTCATAGTCGCTGCCATCGGGGATAACGCCGCGGCTGACCACCACGGACAGCCCGCTTTCGTCATCGCGAATAATGTTCATGCTGTTATCCTGCCAGGCAGCAGGAAAAAGGGAAAACGAACCTTCCTGGAGGGTGTATTTCATAAGTGAACTCGGGATGATTAATATTGTGAGAAACAAAAAGGGCAATCCATGCTGGCCCTCTTGCTGGCTGTTTTATTATTTACGCCATTGACCTGACTGTTCGACTAAAACATGGCCGCCTTTGCTGACAACCAATTTCGCGGGTGCATAATCTTGATTAGTTGTTCGTTGCAAAATGCATCGCATCAAATCTGGCAGCCCACTGCTGAATATCGGCATTAATAACCGGGCTATTATCTGAAGACTGGTAATGAATAACGTCCGACTCCGGAACCACCCAGGCCGCAAAGATTTTGCCGTCAGGATCGATAACCAGCGCTGACGCGTTCTCCAGATAGAGATCTTTTAGCCAGCCTTCAACAAACAATCCGCCACCTGCGGTGGTATGCGGTTCACCGAAGACATCAAAGTTATCAATAAAGGTCTGGTAATGATTTCCCAGCAACGCCCTGAGATTGTCTGTCACTTCGCTATCGTTAACGATGCGGCTAACCGTTTCGAGCTTATTGTATTGCGATAATTCAAGCGCCGATGACGCTTCAACGACGCCAGCCAATAAAGCCGTGAACAATACGGCTGCCAGATATTTTTTGGTCATAAATCACTCTGAAGAACCATTTTCGTAATTCATGGTTATTTTCACAACCTTACTGTCTTTAACCTCAAAAGAGAGCAATTTCTTACCCAATTCATAGGAAATCCACTGTTCCCCGGAATCATTTTCAACCTGGCCATCGCCGTATGCATTGTTCAGTGCTCTGATTGTTGAACCCACATGAACTCCACGCGGCGTTAAAATATCTGAGGCAGTCAGCGTAATCTGGGAGACGATATAATCATCAACGCTTCTTTCTGCTTTATCCCACCAGAGATTGGAAGTGAATATTTCTAAACCATCCTTTTGATGCTGGTAGAATTTATAGTTCGTTCCGTCAAAAGGAATCTCACCGACAAAATGGCCTTCAAGCGGCACGTCAATTTTACGGGCAATATCAGGAGTCCATCTGTCGCCTAATGCGACAGGCTGGCCTTTAACCTTGACGGAAAAATCCTGTTTTGTCAGAACGGACGGCATAGCTTCTGCCAAAACCACATTGCTGCCCAGACAGGTAAACATCAGGGCAGAACAAAGAAATGTCGGAGTGTGTTTTTTCACATTAGTTGTCATTCAATGAATATTTATTGCGCTTCTCACCACTGGAAACATCGCCAGGACATGGAAGCAGCGTTTCTTATTCGGCGCTTATGACGACTGAACCCAGACAGTCAGGATTTTTCACGGTGAAACTGAAGCTCACCTTTTGTCCATTCATATCTTTTGGCGCTGTATAACTGGTCACTTCGTTCTCAGAGCGGCCTCGTGGATAATCAGTTAGCGTCAGCTGCGGATAATGCTTTTTAACGGTATCGAGAGTGATGCACTGGCCGGACGGTGAAAAATTCAGTAACGGTGCCATACCGTCACTTTCTTTACTTAAACGTAAATCAATTGCAGTAATGTTCGTTCCATCCGCCAGTTTGATATCGTCGGCATTGTAGAAATTGATATATTCATTTTGTTTCGTCAGCTTGAACGACAACGGAGCGTTGCTCAGACTGGTAACGGACAACGTTTTAAGTGATGCGCTCATTTGTGCAATGAACTGCCAAAGATCCTGTTTCTGCATGTTACCTCCTGCCATTCCCGTCGTTAATAAAGCCACAAGCACCGCACCCGTTTTTAGACTATGGATAATTTTTATCATACCAACCGCCATAATAATCTTCGTAATATTGCCCTGTGGTGGACGTTTGCTCGCCTTTGCCAAAGATAAGGCCTATCTGCGTTCGCGCTTCACTTTCCTTTATAGTTCCACGTTCGAGGGAATCATAAATACGATTATATTGTGTCTGATTTGCCGGATTGCCCGCAATACCGATATCCCCACCCTTGTTGGCTATGATTTCGCGTTGGACCCGGATATTGTTCAACGTTGCAGCGCCTTCATCACTGAGTGTGCTGTTGAGATAGGCGTCGCGCGAAGAAAAATCAATGTTGGGTTCATATAAAGCGTGACCACTTTCATGCGACAGAGACTGAACAACCGCATTCGGATTACCGAGCTCGTTTTTATCAACGGTAATAACTCGCTTTTGACGATTGGCAAACGTCCCCTTACCTGCCTCACCTTCTTCAAATGTCCAGCCTCGTTTCTTTAACGTAGCTATGTCATTTTTCATGGTCGGTGATTTATCGACAAGACTATCTACATCCTTGCCATATCCGCTTGAAGGAGCATTGGAGGCTGGAGGCGTAGCGTTTTTAGAGGCTTCGGCAGGTGCGCTGGCAGCCACACCAGCCTTACTCTCCTTTCCCGGCGCAAATTTCTCCTGCACCGCCGCATCAATATCCCCTTTATGCCCCGATCCTGGTGCCGTTGTGCCCGGCTTGGTGCCAGAGGTATTCAGATGCAGCTTACCGCCCGTGGTGATATACCCATCCCCTTCCACGAAGAAGTTAAACTCTTTGCCGATCAGGTTAATCTTGCCGTTGGCATTCAGCTCAATGGCGCTTTCACCTGAGACCAGCCGCAGCTTCGTCCCGGAAGCAATCACATACTGCTCCACCGCCGCATCCAGCTTGCCTTTCCCCGTCAGGATCTCGGTTCCGCCTTTCACGGCCTGGGTTTGGTTCGCTTCCACGCGGTGCAGCTCGTTTTTCTTCACGTAATGGCTGCGCGCCCCGCCGACGCTGTGCGTTTCATCGTTCTTAACGCTAGTGTCCATGTTGCGCTCGGCCTGGATCCACACCTGCTCTGCGCCCGCTTTATCCTCAAACCGCAGGGCGTTGGCATTGTCGACGGAACCGTCTTTCGTGCGGCTCATAAAGCCCATCTGCGTCGCCGCGGCAGGCAGCGCCCACGGCGGCATGCTCGCGTCGTTGTACACGCGTCCGGTAATAATCGGACGATCCGGATCGCCGTTGATAAAGTCCACCACCACCTCGTCGCCGACGCGCGGGATCTGCACCCCGCCGTAGCCCTGGCCCGCCCACGCGCTCGACACGCGCACCCAGCAGGAGCTGGTGTCATCGCCCTTCGCCAGGCGGTCCCAGTGGAACTTCACCTTCACGCGGCCGTATTTGTCCGTCCAGATACTCTCGCCCTTCGGCCCCACGACTTTCGCGGTCTGCGGGCCGTAGGTGCGCGGCCACGCCGTGTTCTGCGCCGGACGGTAGACCACCGCCGACGGGATGACCGTAAAATCGGTGCGGTGAATGGTTTCACCCTCGCCGCTCGCGTAGCGGTTCTCTTCGAAGTGGTAACCCGCCGCCGTCACCAGATACTCGCCGTTGTCGCTGAAGAACGGCGCGTTGGTTAAGGTGAAGGTGTGGCCCGGCGCAATCCCCGCCGCCGTGGCGGTGGCCTGAATCTGCTGATGCTCCACCTGCCAGCGTTCCTGACGAATACGGGCATAAAACTCTCCGTGGCCTTTGTCCACAAAGCGACCCGGCCAGTCGTACACGTCGATGCTGCCCGGCTTCGGCGACGCCGGGTTCTGCTGGGCCTGGAACAGCCACGCGTTCGGCTTGCGGAAGTCATAGTCGTCGAGGCTGTAAATCCCCGGCGTCACGCTGTCCTCCAGCGCCCACTGGCTGATGCCCTCTTCGTCCGTACTGCCGCCGGACGGCGTCTGGTGGTAAGGAATGACCTCATAGCCGCTGAACGGCTGATGCTGCGTGGCGGCGTCGGTGAGCACCAGGGTGTGTTTGTCCGCCTCGTGGCTGAAGTGATAGGCAATCCCCTCCAGCTCCATCAGGCGGCTGATGAAGTCCAGGCTCGACTCCTGATACTGCACGCAGTAGTCCCACACCCGGTAGCTGCCGGTGAGTTTATCCTCAACGTTAACCTGATGCTCGCCCAGCAGGGTTTTCACAATCTGCGGCACCGTCTGCCCTTGGAAGATACGCAGGTTACGGTCGCGCTTCATCGGCCACAGGTCCGGCTCAACCGTCAGCTGGTACACCGCATAGCGGGTGCCCGTCAGCTCGACGGCGCTGACCGCCACGCGGGTAATTTTGCCGTTAACATAGCGGGACGTCAGCAGGTTCTGCGTCGGGATGGTCACCGTGACCGGCTGGCCCAGCAGCTTGCTGCGGTCAATGCGCGCGTCCGTGCCGAGCACGGTCAGCGTCAGCGCGAACGACTCGGACATCGCCTCGCGGCCCGTCAGTTTCCAGAACAGAAGCCCCTCCACCGGGAGCTGAACGGTAATTCGGTTGAGCATAATCTTTATTCCATCTAGCTTATGCGATTCAGAAAAGAGGTTCGCATCTGTGACTGAGCGTAATTCTAAGGGTTCACCAGCCAGGTGCCCGGCTTGGTGATATCCAGCGTCTGGCCACGCGTTCTTCCGTTGCCCTGGAGTTCAATCTTCACCTCACCGGCCGGTAGCTTGAGCGATGCATAGCCGTTGGTCGCCGGACGCAGCGCTTTTGGCTCGCCGTTCACTTTCAGCGTTTCGCCGTCGAGGATGCGGATATAGACCAGCGCAACAGGGCTCTCCACAGGCGGCGGAGTCTGCTGGGCCGTCGCCTGCTCGTTAACCTTCGCCGTTTCCGGCTTCACGTCCGGCGCGTTTGCGGAGGTCTCAGTCGGACGCGTCTCTGCCGGTGCCTGTGCAGCCTGCTCGGGAGCATCGTTACCGCCGCTGAACAGCATCGCCCCGGCGACAATACCCACCAGCACGCCTGCGGCAACCATGCCAGGGATCTTGTAGCGGCGCCAGTCGAGCAGCGAAGCCGGTTTTTCGTCTTCGACCGGAACCAGCATCGTGCCGGGCTTTTTCGCCGTCAGCACGTCGTTGATCCCTGCGACTGGCATCTCAATCAGCGCGGCGAACTCGTCGATTGACTGCGGACGGTCCTCCATGTGCAGCGCCAGCGCGCGGTCGATGGCCTGCAGCAGCGGAATGGAATAGCCCTGCGGCATGATTTCCACCAGCGGTTTGCAGGTATCCTGAATCGAGCGCACCACGCTGACCGGCGGCGGAGAACCCACAATCAGGGTACGCAGCACCGCGCCGAGGGCGTAAATATCCGTCCACGGGCCCTGCTCGCTTTCGTTATCGTCGGTGTACTGCTCGATCGGCGCAAAGCCCGGGCGCAGCATGGTTTCCGTTTCATCGGAAAGGTTACCGATGGTGCGGCGCGCGGAGCCGAAATCAAGCAGCACCGGCAGGCCGTTATCCTGGATCTGAATGTTATCCAGCGAGATGTCGCGGTGCAGATAGCCTTCGTTATGGATGGTCTTGATCGCACCGAACAGCATCGGCAGCGTGCGGCGGATCCAGGCCTCGTTGATCAGCTCCGGCTTTTCCTCGCGCAGGCGCGAAAGCGTGGTGCCGCTGTAAAACAGCGTCCCCATGTAGGCCGTGTCGTTTTGCACCCAGAAACGCAGGACGTGCAGCAGGTTCGGATGGTTAAAGCGCGCCAGCAGACGCGCCTCCTGAATAAAGCTGTTCAGGCCTGCGGAAAACGCTTTGCCAAAACGCTCGCTGCGCAGCACAAGGGTCATGTCGTCGCCGCGCACGGCGAGTGAGGAAGGCATAAATTCTTTGATAGCGATAGTGCGTTCGAGCTGGTGATCCCACGCGCGATAGACGATGCCAAAACCGCCGCCGCCGATCACCTCTTTGATTTCAAACTCGTTGAAGCGGTACCCGACCGGGAGCGCGTTTGGGACAGTCCGATTGTTATCATTATCCGTCATCTTTTACAGTTCTCTTGATGATTATTACGCGGCAAACTGACAGTGAAACTCGCCCTGCTCGCAGGTGACGTGCAGACGTCGGTACTGCTCGTCGCTGCGGCTGGCGGTAAGTAAGATCTGGCTCATCTGAGGCAGCAAGGTGTTGGTCAGAATAGCATCCACCATGCGGCCCCCGGACTCCACCTCGGTACAGCGCTGAACAATCTGTTCCACCACGCTGTCGTCAAACTCAGAAATAATGCTGTGATTCTCTTCCAGACGACGCTGAATGCGCTTGAGCTGCAGGCGAACAATCTGCCCCAGCATCTCGTCGCTGAGCGGGTAGTACGGCACCACCAGCAGGCGGCCCAGCAGCGCCGGTGGGAAGACCTCCAGCAGCGGCTGGCGCAGGGCGCCGCTTAACGCATCAGGCTCCGGCATCAGCTCCGGATCGGCGCACATGGCGCTAATCAGGTCGGTGCCGACGTTGGAGGTCAGAATAATGATGGTGTTGCGGAAATCGATGTGGCGCCCCTCGCCGTCTTCCATCCAGCCTTTATCAAAGACCTGGAAGAAGATCTCGTGGACGTCCGGGTGCGCTTTTTCAATTTCGTCCAGCAGCACCACGCTGTACGGGCGGCGGCGCACGGCCTCGGTCAACACGCCGCCTTCACCATACCCTACGTACCCCGGAGGCGCACCTTTTAAGGTGGAAACGGTGTGCGCTTCCTGGAACTCACTCATGTTGATGGTGATAACGTTCTGCTCGCCGCCGTACAGGGATTCCGCGAGCGCCAGCGCGGTTTCGGTTTTACCGACGCCGGACGGGCCGCACAGCATAAAGACGCCCACCGGTTTGTTCGGATCGTCGAGCTTCGCCCGCGAGGTTTTCACGCGGCGGGCAATGAGATCCAGACCGTGACGCTGGCCGATAACGCGCTGGTTAAGCGTGTCGGCGAGGTTGAGCACCGCGTCGATCTCGTTTTTCACCATCCGGCCCAGCGGGATCCCGGTCCAGTCAGAGACCACCGCGGCAACCACGTTTTCATCCACCGCCGCAAACAGCAGCGGCTCATCGCCCTGCAGGGCGTTCAGCGCCTGCTGCTGTTCCGCCAGCTGGCCGCGCAGCTCGGCGCTATCGTCATCGCCCGCCGCGAACAGCGCCGCGCGCAGGCGGATAATCTCCTGCACCAGGCTGCGCTCTTCTTCCCAGCGCTGGGCCAGGGCTTCGCGTTTTGTCTCATACGCGTCGCGTTCGGCGAGTAAAGCGGTTACGCGATCGGCGTCACCGGCTCCCACGCGCGCTTCGCGTTCAGCAATCTCAATTTCCACGTCCAGCGCGGCAAGGTGGCGCAGGCAGTCTTCCAGCTGCGCAGGGGGCGCGCTCTGGCTGACCGCGACGCGGGCGCAGGCGGTGTCGAGCAGCGCAACGGCTTTATCCGGCAGCTGACGCGCCGGGATGTAACGATGCGACAGCTTCACCGCCGCGCTGACCGCTTCGTCGAGCAGCAGCACCTGGTGGTGCGTCTCCAGCGGCGACACGGTGCTGCGCAGCATCAGAATGGCTTTCGCTTCGTCCGGCTCGTGGACCTGCACCGTCTGGAAACGACGGGTCAGCGCCGGGTCTTTCTCGATGTATTTTTTGTATTCCGCCCAGGTGGTGGCGCCGATGGTGCGCAGCTGACCTCGCGCCAGCGCGGGTTTCAGCAGGTTCGCCGCATCGCCGGTCCCCTGCTGGCCGCCAGCGCCAATCAGGGTGTGGATCTCATCGATAAACAGAATGATTGGCGTGGCGCTGGACTGGACTTCGTTAATGAGCGCCTGCAGACGAGCTTCAAACTCGCCTTTCATGCCTGCGCCTGCCTGCAGCATGCCGATATCCAGCAGCCACAGCTGAATATTTTGCAGCGGCTCCGGAACGTCGCCGTCGGCAATACGCAGCGCCAGCCCTTCCACCACCGCCGTTTTCCCGACCCCGGCTTCCCCGGTCAGCAGCGGGTTGTTCTGGCGGCGACGCATCAGGATATCCACCATCTGGCGGATCTCCTCGTCGCGCCCGACAACCGGGTCAATCTTCCCTTCGCGGGCGCGGGCGGTCAGGTCCTGGCCGTACTGGGCCAGCGTCCCCTGCGCCGCCGGTACCGTACCCGCCGGTGCGTCTGCGGCGGCAGCGGCCTGCTGCGTCTCTTTGCTGTTGGCGCAAATCGCGTCGAACTGCTCAATCAGCACCTCGACGTTCAGGCGGGTGAACTGCGACGAGATGCTTTTCAGCACGTTGGCCAGATTCCAGGTTTTCAGCATGCCGATCAGCAAATGACCGCCGCGAATACGGCTGACGCCAAACTTCAGTGATCCAAACACCCAGGCGCGCTCCACGGCGCTGTCGATATGCTCGGAGAGATCGGAAACGGAACTGGCGCCACGCGGAAGGACATCCAGCGCGGCCACGATATCGCGGGTCAGCTGCTGTTCATCGAGGGCAAAGTGGCGGATGACCTGCTGCAGATCGCCATCCTGCTGCTGCATCAGCTGATGCAGCCAGTGCACCAGCTCAACGTACGGGTTGCCGCGCAGCTTGCAGAACGCAGTGGCGCTTTCCAGAGAGGTAAATAACAGCGTATCCAGTTTGCCGAAAAGCACGGCACGGCTAATTTCTGACATGTTAGTTTCCATTAACAATGATTCGGTATACGGAAGGATTACCGCTCTGCGCGATACACCAGATCGCCACGCGGGACAGGCTGCGGCTGAAGGCCCAGCCAGGTGTTATAGCCTAATCGCCCATTGCTGCCGAGCGTGGTGCCCTGCACCGCGTCTTCACGCAGGATCACCCGCGTTTCCCATTCAAACTCCACCCCGGCGTACTGACGCACCCAGTCGCGCAGCTCGGTGACCCACGCTTCACCCGGCAGAAAACGGTTGTACTCCTCCGCGCTCAGCGGGCCAATTTCGATGCGAAACTTATGCTGCACGTCGCGGACGGCAACGCCGAGAAAGGCGGATTCCCCCATGCGCGGCATGCGGCGCCCTGCTCCCAGCTGCGCCTGCTCGCGCGTGGAAAGCGGCATCCACTGCGGCACGTTGCTCACCAGCTTAACCGGCGCTTTAAAATAGCTGCGCAGGATCTTCTCCAGCCCCTCCGGATCCCGCCCGTGACGGGTCAGGTGCCCGGCGTGGGTAAAGCGGGCATGCGAGCTCAGGCTGCCTTTGTTCATCTGCCCCGGCTGGCCCATGCCAATCAGCGACGCCAGGTAGCCCTCAAAGCGCTTGTTATCAGCGCGATCGAGGGAGACGGTGGGCTGCGCATCCGCCCAGGCGCGGTAAAACAGCAGCGCCAGGCGATGATGGAACAGGTCGGCAAACGCGCTGAGGCTGGTGTCCTGATGATGATAAATTCGCTCGCGGGCGTATTCGGTCATATGGACCGGCAGCGGGCCGTTCGGGCCAAACAGGCCGAAACTGAGGATAGACACCTCGTGCAGCCCGCTTTCCTCCCGCTGGCGGACCTGAGCCAGCGTCGACGGCGCAAAACTCATCGACGGCTGCTGGCCGATGCGCAGCGGCTCAAATTTCGGCAGCGGCGCGCGTCCCAGCGGGTAGCGTTCGCCGCCCTGGGCATCAATGCGCCTTAACAGCTGAAACAGGTCGTAGCGCCAGGGCGTCTCGCGAACCCCTTGCCAGAACGCGTCCGGCAGCCGGGTCAGGCGATGCACGCGCAGCGGTGCAGTGGCAGCGTCACTCATATCAGCGCCCTTTTACCCATGCGCGGCGCCCAGTAGCCAATCTCGCCGCGCTGCTGACTTTTCAGGGTGAACTCCGTAAAGCTGTTGATGGACACCAGGCGGGCAAAGAGACGTTCCATCACGCTGCCAAAAAGCCACGGACTGGCGCCGGAAAAGGCACGCTCATCGACCGTCAGGGTGATGCCGATCCCGCGGGCGAAAACGACCGGGCCGGGTTCAGGCACGCGGCGGTGAACCGGCTCCAGCACGCAGTGGCGTACCCCTTCCACCTGACGCGCAACGGGCGTTTCTGCCAGGTTGGCGTACAGCCCTAACAGCTGGCGCAGCGCGGCCGCGCCGTCTTCGTTTTCGCTGTCCATCAGGCTGAGGTAGTTCATCTGCAGCTGGCTGATGAGCCGCCAGGTGCTGAACCCTTCTGCCAGCGCCGGACGCGGCGGCGTCGGGCCTTTGCGCAGGGTGAGGGATTTCACCGGCATGGAGTCGGCCATAATGAACTGCCCGAGCTCCTGCTGCAGCATCAGCGGCAGATCGCGGCTGGTGCAGAGCACCTCGGCAGAGATATAGCGCAGGTTGTCCTGCCACGGGGCGTGCTGTTCATCCACCAGCGAAACAAACACCTCCGAGCCGATATAGCCGGTGCGCGTGCCGTAGCGCAGGGCGTGCTCGGACAGCACGCGCTGTTCGCGGCGCAGGGAAAAATAGGCCCCGTAGTTGCCCGCATCGCCGCTCCAGGTGCTCCAGAATGGACGAAACGTCTGGTCATCGCGCTGGCCGTCCGCGCTGCCATAGATTTTTTTGACCGCGTAAATTTCATAATCCAGCGGACGGATATTATCGACCACCAGATGGTATTCATGCTGGCCTTCATTCAGCTTCTGACGCGCCGCGACCTTGGGAAACAGGTTGATGACCGGGGTACAGTGCAGCGCCAGATGGCTGGCATCGACCACGCGCTCCAGCTGTTCATCCGACTTATCCAGCAGAATGAAGATGTCGAAGGCTTTTTCGCCTTCACAGCGTTCGATAAGCGTGCCCAGACCGCTCAGGCTAATGAAGCGGAAGCGGGCCGGAAAGGCGAAATACTCCTGCAGCAGGCGATAGCCGTCAAAGTTGCGCAGATCGTCCGGAAGCAGGGCCTGGTCAGGCTCAAAGCCTTCCTGGCGCAGCGCGTCCGACGCCAGCAGCTGTCGCTGCGGCTGCGGACTGACCGTCTGGCAGACGATCCCGGCGTGATGCTCCATCACCAGCTCCAGCAGCTTCAGCGCTTCAATGTCCGGACCGCCGAGGAAAAATTCCAGACGGTCGAAATCCAGGTGCCCGAGGTTTTGCGGGCCGTCGCAGGCGATGCGGATCCTTAAGGCGCTGCCGATCCCCCGCTGGCTCAGTCCCAGCTGCGCCAGGGGCAGATCGGCGGGCACGCCGCCCAGCTCGACCTTGTCGATTTTCAGCGGCAGCAGGTTGACCTCGTGCGCCGTGGTATAGCTGCAGGTCACGCCGGTTTTTTTTAGCGCCAGGCTGTCCATCATGGTGCCGCGCGGCACAATGAAGCCCTTGCTCAGGTCGCCCCGGCTGCTGTCGGGCTCAATCTCCGCAATCGCCATCGACGGCGTGGGCGCGAGATAGTTAGGGGCAATCATCTCCAGCAGACGCTGGGAGAAGCGCGGAAACTCTGCGTCCATTTTCATCTGCACGCGGGAGGTCAGGAAGGCGAAGCCCTCCATCAGACGTTCGGTATACGGGTCCGCCACTTCGATGCCGCGCATGCCCAGCCGTCCGGCGACCTTAGGATAGCGTTCGGCAAACTCGGCCCCCATTTCGCGCAGGTAGGCCAGCTCGCGGTTGTAGTATTCGAGCAGTTTACTTTCCATGATTACCCCGCATCTTTCAGTTCAAAATGGCCGTTTTCCAGATCGACATCGGTACGAAACAGAAACTCCAGCGGGTACGGCACACACCATAAACGCCCTTTGATCTCGATGGAGAGCACGTTGTGCAGATCCAGCGAGGAGGTATCCGACACGCAGCGGACCTGCAGCCCCTGCGGTAAAATGCGCGGCTCAAAATTGATGATGGCCTCGGTGAGCTTGCGCTGAATGTCGTGCCATTCGATATCCGACATTCTTTTCCCGGCCAGCGGCGCGACGCCGAAGTTGACCACCGAGCGCTTCACGTGCGGCAAGGCGCTCAAATCGCCGGAGGCATCGTGGTTGATGGTGTTAAACAGCCACTGCAGATCGCGCAGGACGTTGCGGCGCAGGGCGGCGTGGGTGATCAGATTGCTGTTGGCCGACTCGCGCTTTTTTTCCGGCTCATTATCGGTGAGACGATCCAGCAGCGAGGGCTGCATTTTGTCGCGCGCCCCCACCTTCTCCTGCTTGCTGCGGGCTTGCCAGCCGCTGCGCAGCAGATCGCCTTCGCCAGCGGGATTACTCATCGGCTCCATCCGTCGCAAACGTCACGAGGCTTAAGGACAGCAGCGGGTATTCGCTTTGCTCGCTCAGCCAGGCCTTCTGGCCCCTGCCTTCGTAAAGAGTGCCGTCTTCGTCGAGCGGCTGCCATTCGGTGGTGCGGCCCAGCCTGACCGCATCAGTGGCATCGGCAGCAAACGGGTAACGCGCCGGGATCTGACACACCTGCTCCGTACCGTCGGTCAGGCGCACCAGCGCGTGACGCCAGACCAGATCGGTCACGCTGGCGGGCGCCTGGAAACGGATCTCCGCGATGGCGCTGAACGGCAGCCAGAAATAACGGCCGTTCACGATGGTTTCGCAGACCGGGCCGAGACGGGCATCGCCGTCCATCAGCCAGTCAAACGCCTGCGTCTCCTCGTTTTCGAGGATAATCTGGCCGGGGATGGCTTCAGCCCGATCGAGGGCGTCCAGACGCAGCGCCCGGGCGCGCTCGCCCTCCTCGCTCAGCGCCGCGGCCAGGGTCGTCAGCCACGGCCACTGGGTTTCAGGCATAGCCGGACGCGCCTGTCCCGCCATCACCTGCGCGCGCTGCAGCTCGCCCTGAATGGATTGCTCCAGCAGCGTGACGGTGGGCTTCGCCTGAGGCTTCAGCGCCAGCCAGCTTTTCAGCTGGGTCAGCGCGCGCGTCCAGTTGCCGCTGAGGGTTAAAAACTGCACGAACGCGGCGCGGAGGTCGGCATCCGCCGGACGGGCTTTGATTTCAGCTTCAAGGCGCGCCAGCGCATCGCTGAGCGACTCGCCCGCCAGGTGTTGATAGAGCGTATTCATAGCCACTCCTTAATTCGCCGCGCGCCATGCGCCGACGGCCGGGTCGCGCAGCTGAGGACGCAGGGTGTCAATCAGGACGATATTGAGCGGAGTGCCGGGTGCAACCCAGGCGCTCCAGGTTTTTTTCACCGCCGCAATACGCGCCTGCAGTTTTGCATCGTCGCTGGCGATTTCACGGGAAATCTCCACCGCTACGGTGCCGTTGCTTTTCCAGCTGTTCAGGGCGCTATCGTAAGGCAGGATCATCCAGCTCTGGTCGCTGTTTGGGGTGCTGAACACCATGCGCTCTTTGTTGACGGAGGTGATCAGCGCGTTTTCAGGATCGGCGCTTTGATTCAGACCCGTCACCGGGAAGCCGTGGATATACGTCACCGCCATCTCTTTCTGTCCGCCGTTGCGGGACTGTGAAACCACGGTGTGTCCACTCAGCCAGCTGCCGTTACCGCAGCGGGTGGTGTCAGAATCCGGAATAAAGAGCGCCGGAGCGGAAGCGCCTCCTTCCCAGAAGGTGCGCAGGTGGCAGCCGTCCTGCAGGGTGAATTCCTGCCACGGCGTGCGGTCAGCCGCGACGGTGCGGGAAGCCACGTTCTGGTCCGGCGGCAGCAGCGCGCCGCTGGTTGGGGTTGCGGTGACGGTCGCAGCAGGCGCGGCCTGGTCCTGTTTCACCACCAGCGCCCAGTCCTGCGCTTTGCCTGCCGTACCCTGCGCCAGCGTGGTACCCGCCGGATCGTTTAGCGTCCAGCTAAGCTTATTCACTTTGCTGCACTGGTGTTCCAGCAGGGAGCCAAGACGCGGCACAAAGTTCTCCAGCACGGAGACGTCTTTCTTGCCGTTCGCCACAATGCGCAGCGCCACCTCAGGCTTACACCAGCTCTGCGGCGTGTTGTCTTTAATGTTGTCGATCCAGATATCCAGCTTCTGCGCAGGCGACTGCACGATGCGGAAATTCTCAGCCTGCGCGGTGGAGGTGACCGCCAGAAGTGCCAAACCCGATAGCCAAAGTTTCATATCGTTCCTTGTGTGTCTAATCAGTTCCGCAGGGAAGAAATTGCGCTGCGTCAGAGAGGGTGTGCAGCAAAGTGGTGTCCTGAGGGTTGCCCATCCATACCGCCAGGGCAGTATAGTTATCCTGAGCATTCCCCTCCTGTTCGCCATTCTTTTGAATGATTTGGTTCATTAAGGTCAGCCACTCCTGCGGCGTATTGACCATATGCAGCGACTGCTTCATTTGCTCTTCGCTAACGCCGTGCCAGAACCCGTCGGTGCAGAGTAAGAATGCATCGCCGTCTTCAACCTGCACCACGTCGCTGTAGCTCGCTTCCGGCCCGCCGTTTTCAATTCCCAGCGCCAGATAGAGCAGGTTGCTGTTCAGGTTGTCGGTCTGGTGACCGGCATCTTTCATCTGCTGCACCAGGCTATGGTCGGTGGTCACATGCCACAGCCATCCCCGGCGAAACAGGTACAGGCGGCTGTCTCCGGCGTGCGCCCAGTAGGCCAGGCCGTAATCACGGTCAATGAACAGGCTGACCAGCGTCGTGCCCATCCGGCGATAGTCCTGAACGGCCTGCTGTTCGCTGAGGATGGTGCGGTTAGCCGTCTGCACGTAGTCGCGGATATGCTGCGCATTAAGATGTTTGTCGCCATCGAAGCGGGAGATAATGCTGTTGCGGGCCAGCTCTGCAGCCACCTCACCGCCCGGCAGGCCCGCGATGCCGTCGCAGACGACAAAGCAGGCTGAACGTTCCCCTATGGTTTCTCCCGTCTGATCCTGGTTGCTGGCGCGCGTCCCCTGGCGGGAGAGAGAAGCCGTTGCGATATTCATTTGTCTTCCGATCCGCTCTGTGAGTCTTTGTACTGATTCACCTCCATGTCGTACGCATGAAGGAAGGCCTCGCCGAACAGGGTGTGGAAGTCATCCTCAATCTCGCCAGCCGTCTCGCCATAGCTGCGAACAAAATAGTCCCACAGGGCGGCTTTGCGGCTGCCCGGCAGCGCCAGACGAGAGGTCATCCCGTTCTGCTTCGCCTGCTCTTCCAGCTGTTCCGGGTTAAAGGACTGCAGCATCGCGGCAATGATGGCGCGGATACCGGAGATCATGCCCAGCTGGTGCGCCTGCAGGTCGATCAGCGCGTCGCGCACGGATTTGGTCGGCGGCATAAAGCCCGGCATCGGAGTGCCGAACATCTGGATCAGCACGGTTTTGCCGGTCGGCAGCAGCTTGAACGGGTTGTTGGCATCGTCCAGCACCATGGTCATATCGGCCTTCACGCCCCGCTTGAGGATGGAGCGCGAGGAGAGCAGCGCCACGGTTCCCTGAGAGAACATGCCGAGGATCTGCCCGAGCTGACGCATATTTTCACGATCAAACTGCGGGACGGGCTGCATTTCGCTCAGGCCCATGCCTTCCAGCAGCGCCTCCAGCAGCTCGCCCTGCAGCACTTCGCCCTTCTCACCGCTGTTCGCCGTAGCGCTTGGGGCGGCGGCGTTATTGACCGGGTCAATGCGCAGACGGCCCTTCGGTGCCTGAGCGCTGCTGCGCGCAACGGCCTGCGGCGTTGGCATGGTGAAGCCCGCGTAATCCGGCCGCGCGGGCTCTTCTTCAGCACGCGGTTCTTCCTGCGGCTCAGGGGCGAACAGCGGAGAATCGGCCAGCACGTCCTCTTCCTGCTCGGGTTCCGGCACTGGCGCAGGCTTTTCGGCAATAATGTCATCCGGATGGGTCAATGGCGCGCCGCCCATCAGTCCGAGCGGGTCGTCATTACGCGCGGCTGGCGCGCTGGCCTTACCGCCAAACAGGGCCAGCGGATCGAGCTCATCCGTCGCCTCGTCTTCTGGCTTCACGGGGCTATTCTCGCCCGGCGGCACCAGCGTTGACGGGGTGACGTCGTCAAAAATACTCTCTTTTTTGAACAACGCTTCGTCGCTGAACAGCGTGTCCGGGTCGACATTCTTACGCTCGAGCTTTGGATCGCTGTCGTTAAACATCGCCAGCGGATCTTCCGCGTTACGCTCCGGGGCCGCAGGCTGGGAGAACGGATCGTGCGATGGAGCAGGCTGCGGTTTTGTACGATTGCTGGAGATGCTGTCAGAGATGGAGAACTCCTGCATCAGGCTATCCCAGATCTCCGTTGGCACGGCGGTTGGCTCGGCCTTCCCGCGCGGTGCGGCACTCGCCGGCTTCGGTTGCGCAGCGGGCGCGGGTGCGGCTGCCGGACGCGCCTGCTGATGCATGCTTGCCGCCATACGGCTTACGGGTTGCGTATCGTGGATCAGTTCGGTCACTTCGATACGGTAGTCATCAATACCGAGAATGTCGCCATCCTGCAGCTCAACCTGACGCCCTCGCTCCAGCGGAATGTCATTTAATACCACGCGGGTGACGCTGCCACGGTTGGTCACGCGGCATTCGCCCTGGGCGTCAACGTGAACAATGGCCTGCAGACGAGAGATGGTGCGGTCATTGTCCGGCAACACCAGATTGTTATCCGTACCGCGCCCAATGGTGCCGCCCGGGGCGTAAAAATCACAGCTGCTTTGCGGCGGCTGATGACCGGGTTTCGTAGAAATAATCGTGAATCGCATGGCGTATTCCTGCTGGTATGATTAGCGCTCAAACGCTGCCGCTCTCGGGGCGAGAACGGCGGCGTTTGAGAAATTGAATATCAAAACTATTTAATGAAGGTGATAAAATATAATCCAACAATGAGCCATAGAGTGAATATTAACGCCTGTAACTTATAACGGCGATGTAATTTTAGCATCCAACCAATTCTTTCTTCAGGTAACGACTGTACATATTTATAAGCATCTTCCTGAACAAGCCTTTCACGCGTGAATTTCATTTCAACGCCTTTATAAAGGCGAACAAACCAGATTATTTTTTGATAATTGGCCAGCGAACCAAAAAAAGAAGCATAGTTGGTTACAAGATCCAGATCATATCCCTTGCGCCGATAGTCTGAAAGTAACCGATTATAATCAGCCTCGTGTTTTTTGAAATAACGAGAACTGAACAAATCCATAATTACAACAACCAGCAATAAAACCACGATAAGAAATAATGATAAATTCTCTATATTCACCATATTTTATCCATCATATACTCAGTCGCTCCGCCCGCTATCTCGCCACCAACGTATCCACCTGCAGCAGCCCCAACAATAGAGCAGGCGAGCAGTCCTACGCCCCCCGTCGCAACACCAAGCGCAACGCATACACCAGCACCTGCCATTGCTCCGTATTTACCACCGTAAATACCCCCTGCCAGGCTTGCACCAAAGCTGCTGTATTTTTTCACAGCGACTTTAGAACAACTCTGCTCTCGTCCTACGGTGCAGGCATTGTAAACTTCATTAGTGGTATTTGCACCTGCAAAACCTATTGCAAGCCACCCTCCCGCTTTAAGAAAACGAGCGGCCTTAGAGGCATTATCGATATAAGTTGAATAACCACGAATAGAGGCGACCCCGGCTGTACTCCATTCATGTACAATGGATCTGCTTGACAAGCCTAATGCATGCTTCAATTCGTTATAGGGCTTCATCTTTAAGGTCAGTCGGGACAATTTGTTTAATAAACTATCCAACTCAGAAAAGAGGCGCTGACGTTCAACAAAAAACTGTTGGCTTATCAATGTCCCTTGTGCTCTGTACTGATTCTGGTAAGCCAATTCAATGGATTTAAGTTTTTTTTCTATTTCACTAAAATATTTTTCACCTGCATCAGCAACGACACCAAGGGACTTATCCATAAAATTAGTGACTGCAGCTATGGTACTAAAATGTTGATTAAAGAAATTCGCTTCACCAGAATTAAGATCGGCCAGAGCACCGTTGACTTTCTTTTTAGCGAGCTGTAATTGCTTAAGCTGCACAGAATTATTACTTCCCGGTGCACCAAGAATCAACATCTGCCCAGGTTTTGACCACTGCACATCACTATTAACCTGCATGAAATAACGTGCAGCATCACTATTTGGATCGTTGAATAAAAGCCTTGTCTGGAAATCCAGGGTTCCGGGTTGCTGAACAATACAATATCCCGGATTAACTAATGATTGGCTAGCCATATTCATTCCCTTTGATTTTTACAAAAACGCTCACAAATAAGCATCCCCATTTAAATAAAAACGGAGTTGAATTAATATCCAAAGGTTGACACTTTCTTAAAAACATCAACATTTGAAAACGCTCCTATTCTATTCTATTCTATTCTAACCAGCGATAATTCGCCTCTGGAATTTATACTGAGAATAAAGCGAGTAGCATATCGAACAATAGTATTATGATTTCTCGATTGTAATACCACATCATACTCCCCTGACTGCCAGTCTACTTTATCCCAGCGTAGGCACTCTTCAGATTTCAAAAAGCGGCTGGAAGGAAATGCTCCTGGAGAGAAGATGCTTTCCCATTCGTTACCTGCACGTCGAGATATAGAGGGTTCATAAACTAGCACAACCTCACCTGGTTCAGTGTCATTCGAAACGCCAAAACAGGGTGCATTTTTTTCCACCTTAACAGTTAAACTCTGAAACTGAGCAGGGTGGGATATGCAGGCGCTACATGATAATACAATGGGTATAACCGTTAACGCTCTTTCCATCGCAAATACGCGCCGAATAGTGAAGCAATCATAATGACCGGGGAAAACTCCCCGGCCACATACGCAATTACGCTTCTTTGTTTTCTTTGATGTTCCAGCCAGCGCTGCTTTCAGCACCTTTACCACCAGACGTGGTCTGCTCCCAGTACTGCTGTTTCACTTTCGCAGCCTGGAATGCATAGGTCACACCAACGGTATCGCCGTTGTCAGCACCGGTGTACTGAACAGAGGTGACCAGCACATCTTCCAGCGTGATGCGGGAGTATTCCACCTGCTGGCCGCCGGCTTTACAGACGGACAGCTCAACTTTGGTCAGGTGTTTGCCGCTGGCGCAGTGTTTCAGGATAGCGGTGGTGGATTTGTCGATCAGCGCGTTAACGTGCAGGTCGTTGAAGTTAACTTTACCGGCACCGCCGCCACCGCCAACGCTCATATTACCTGGCTGGGAAGCGCCCCAGGAGAAGGAGGTAATATCAGTCCAGCCGGTGTGGTTAGAATCTTTAGATTCGCCCGTAACACCCTCGACCTTCAGAAACATATCAATAGCCATAATATCTACTCTTCGTGGATGAACAATATTGCTTTCGAAAAAGCACTTATATGGCAAACAGGAAAGCATGGGGCTGAATAAAACCGTCCATATTTTACCTCTGCCTCATATCAAATGACCCGTGTCATTTGACAGTCTTACATTCCCCCTGAATGAACGGAAAGAATGTGAAGTCTTTACTACTGCGGATTATCCTGAATCCAGGTGCGATCAGGATTTCCGATAATTAATTGAGGTACCAGCTTGTTAAGTTCGTCACTATGATAAAGACGCAGGCAATTTAACGTAACGCCTTTTACATCGGGCTTTCGTTCGGCATGAAAGCCGTTAATGTGATCTTTGTATTTTCCAATGAGCGCATCCATTTTCTCAGTGCCATTTTCAGCATCAAAAGGAATCCACTCAATGAATGCACTCGCACTGCGGGCAGCATCAGCAGAAAACTGGCTGCCTTTATCTGCTACCTGCGCCAGGCAGCGCGCCAGAACAAAATCTTTTAAAACCTGCCGGTATGTTTGCTGCTGATAAAAATCAGGATAGTTATTTCCGGAATACACATAAAAAGTCATAAATACGAGGAAAAAACATAAACGTTTCACCTTATATCCTTTGCCATAAGACCCACAGCGCATCAGTCCGCGTAAAATACTAACTTTCCTCTTTCCATTTTTCTGCGACAACGTATATCCCTATCGCTAATGCATTAAGTCCAGTGCATAAAAATCCATGCATTGCGATTCGCGGGACTTCTGCCGGCCAGTCAAAGATAAACAGATAGTAGCCGGATACCGTCACAAACAACATGAATGAAATTATTAGCAACGTATAAATGGCTAAATAGCTGATGAATTTTCGTATCAACGCTTTCACTGTCAAATTCATTAGCTATCTCGTATTGACCGAAAAGTAGCCGGCCCAATGGGCCGGCTACACTCATCACGCATCTTTCGTCTTCAGCGACGGCAGTTTAGAAACCAGACGCAGGGAAACGGTCAGACCTTCCAGCTGGTAGTGTGGACGCAGGAAGAACTTCGCGGCGTAGTAGCCCGGGTTATCTTCAATCTCCTGCACCTGCACTTCCGCAGCGGCCAGCGGTTTACGGGACTTGGTCTCCTGAGAGGAGTTCGCCGGGTCACCGTCGACGTAGTTCATGACCCAGTCGTTCAGCCAGCGCTCCATCTCTTCGCGCTCGCGGAAGGAGCCGATTTTGTCGCGCACGATGCACTTCAGGTAGTGTGCAAAGCGGCAGCAGGCGAACAGGTACGGCAGACGAGAGGCCAGACGCGCGTTGGCGGTGGCATCCGGGTCGTGGTACTCGGCCGGTTTCTGCAGCGACTGCGCGCCGATGAAGGCGGCAAAGTCGGAGTTTTTGCGGTGAACCAGCGGCATAAAGCCGTTTTTCGCCAGCTCGGCTTCACGACGATCGCTGATGGCGATCTCGGTCGGGCACTTCATGTCCACGCCGCCGTCATCGCTCGGGAAGGTGTGGCACGGCAGGTTTTCCACCGCCCCGCCGGACTCCACGCCGCGAATCGAGGTGCACCAGCCGTACTCTTTGAAGGAGCGGTTGATGTTGGCGGCCATCGCATAGGCGGCGTTCGCCCAGGAGTAGCTGTTGTGGTTCGCGCCGTCGGTCTGCTCTTCAAAGTCAAAGCTGTCGACCGGGTTGGTGCGAATACCGTACGGCAGGCGCGACAGGAAGCGCGGCATCACCAGGCCCAGATAGCGGGCATCTTCGGATTCACGCAGCGAACGCCAGGCGGCGTATTCGGTGTTCTGGAAGATCTTGGTCAGGTCGCGCGGGTTAGCCAGCTCCTGCCAGGACTCCATCTGCATCACGCCCGGCGCGGTACCGGTGATAAACGGACAGTGCGCCGCAGAGCCGATGCGCGCCATTTCGCCCAGCAGCTCAACGTCCTGCGGGTTATGGTCGAAGTAGTAGTCGCCCACGATGCAGCCAAACGGCTCGCCGCCGAACTGACCGTACTCCTGCTCGTAGATTTTCTTGAAGATCGGGCTCTGGTCCCAGCCCACGCCCTTGAAGCGCTTCAGGGTGCGGCCCAGCTCCTGCTTGGAGATGCTCATAAAGCGGATCTTCAGCATCTCGTCAGTTTCAGTGTTGTTCACCAGGTAGCTCAGACCGCGCCAGGCGCTCTCCAGCTTCTGAAACTCTTCGTGGTGAATGATCTGGTTTACCTGCTGCGACAGCTGCTCGTCGATACCGGCGATCAGGTTCTGAATGGTGCGGTAGGTGTCGTTGGAGAAAGTGACGGTATTTTCCAGCGCCTGCTGCGCCAGCGTTTTGACCGCGCTTTCGACGGCTGAACGGGCCTGATCGGTTTTCGGGCGGAACTCTTTGTTCAGCAGCGCGCTGAATTCATCCTGGCTGAACGCCTGACCCGCCTGCTGCTCGTGTTGTTGAGTCTGGTTGCTCATCGATTATTCCTCGCTACCTTTCGCGCTTTCGTCATTTTTCGGCAACTGGCTCAGGGATTTGAGCAGCGTCGGATCCTGCAGAATTTTAGCGATCAGCTCTTCCGCACCGTTTTTGCCGTCCATATAGGTCAGCAGGTTGGAGAGCTGGGTACGCGCTTCCAGCAGCTTGTTCAGCGGCTCGACCTTGCGGGCCACCGCATCCGGCAGGAAGTCGTCCATGCTGTCGAAGGTCAGATCCACGTTGAGCTTGCCTTCGCCGGTCAGGGTGTTATCCACCTGGAACGCCACGCGCGGCTTCAGCGCCTTCATGCGTTCGTCAAAGTTGTCGATGTCGATTTCGAGGAATTTACGCTCGTCGACGGCCGGCAGATTTTCAACCGGTTTGCCGACCAGATCGGCCATGACGCCCATCACAAACGGCAGCTGAATCTTACGTTCTGCACCGTAGATCTCTACGTCATACTCGATCTGCACGCGGGGGGCACGGTTACGTGCGATGAATTTCTGCCCACTGTTACTCATTGCCATGATGTTCTCCATCAAAGATGCGCGGTGAAGGTGAAACGGCAGGCTCCATGCCTGTCGTCATAATGCCTGGACGCGTTATTCGCGGCGCCCAAAGATGTTTTCAAGTTGGTTAACGCCGTCTGGCGCCAGGTCGCGAATAATGTCCATAAAGTTAAGTTCTGACAGCCGCTGCACCCGTTCAATCATCAGCGGTGCGGGGTGGCTCGGTTCGTACTGCGCAAAATACTGCTTCGCTTTTTCCAGCATCAGCTGCGCGTCGGCGCGGCTGGTGATCTGCACGCTGCGCCAGTCGGTGACCGGCTGAACGGGCTGCGCAGTCGCCGACTGCTGCTCGGCCTGGGGTTCTGCCTGCGCCTCACGGTTCGGCAGCAGCTTGCTGATGTCGGTTACCTGACACGCGCTGGCGACCAGCCCGACGGTTTTCAGCAGCTGTTCCATCTCGGGCACGCCGCTTTCACCGAGATGCCCGGAGAGCAGCTCGCGAATCGCCAGCAGACGTTCGTTAATGACGATAACCGCTGCGGTTCCCGGCTGGTCGCCGCGGGCCAGCTCGTCAATCAGCCGTGGACGGCCGCCGGGATAGTCCGGGCATTCCGTCTTGCTGCCGTCCAGCAGGGCCTGGGCATCCCGGAGCGAAATTTCATCGCCGTTTGAACGCAGAAGCGAGGCGTTTCGCACGGCGACGGTGAGGTCGGATTTATCGCTCAGCCCTGCCAGGGCGTTAATGCGGTAGAACGGATCGGTTTCGCCATACTCTTCCAGCAGCGGATAGAGCGTCTCCCAGTAACGGGCGATTGCCTCCTGCACCAGCAACAATCCGTCCGCGTAGCCCGCAAGCCCGCGGCGGCGCGTCCAGGCATGGGTTAACGCCAGCAGTACGCGAAGATCTTTGGTGCGGGTCAGCAGGCTGGTGGCGTATTTTTCCACCGTGTTCCAGTCAGCGGGCTCTGCCGGGATAATGGTATCGCCAAACTGCTGTTCCGCTTTTCCAAGACTTGCCTGATTCATGATCTGGAAGTCGGCGTCGTACTCCAGGTTTTCCCCGCAGGGTTTTTCGGGACTGATTGGCGCGAGAAATTCTTCGATATTCATGAGATCCCTGCTTATTCAAACATGGGCGGATAGAGACCGTGGCGCCCCGGACGGGCGCCCCCTGCCGGGTCGAACAACAGGGTGAAAAGCTGCCCGGTAAAGTTACCGCTGTGCACGTGGGTGTACAGCGGGTAGCCGTCGCAGCGGTTGGTCCACCAGTAGCTGGTCTGACGCAACGGATCAAAACACTCGGCCGCCTGAGGCCAGCCCAGCGTGCTCTGCCCGTCCTCGTCATAGCCAATCACATCAAGGATGTCGGAACGCTTTTGCGGCTCGACGGGCTGCGGCGCCGGAATGGTCATCAGCATCTCATCCAGCTGTGAGGCGGAAAAACTGTTGCGCACCGCGTGCAGCCCCAGGCGCCCAATCTGCTGGTACCAGCTTTCGGCCTGGCTGAGCAGGCTGGTCGACCACTCTGACGGGGCGAAGCTCAGCTGCAGGCAAACCGGATACTGTCGGCCAACGCTGTCGCGGCCGGGCAGCAGACAGCCCATCTGGATCATCTGGCTGCCCAGCATGGGCGGTACCACAAAATTCCAGACTGGCGCTTTGTTAAACTGGCGCTCGCCGCTGCGCTGCTCTTCCTGCTGCCAGGCCAGCAGGCCGACCTGGAACCAGTGTGACCACTGGCGCTGTAAAGTGTCAGGAAAGCGACGCTGCAAAAAATCTCCGGCGCTGGGTAATTTGCCATACCAGCTGTAGCGGTTCATCGCAGGGGTATTCGTCATACGGCTGTCCTTGCGGTTATGGGCATGAGAAACGGGGAAGCTGGAACGGGTTACGAATGCTGTTTGGCGCAAACTCCAGCGTGACCTGATGTCCGTCGACGTTGAAGGTGGCCTGACGGCTCAGGCTACCCGCGCCCGGGCTGGTGCTCGCTTTATCGAAGAAGCGGTTGAGCGCCCAGGCGCCGTTGGTGACCAGCGTCGCCGTGCTGCCGTTAGCCAGCCCCAGCTGCATGCGTACCTGGTTGGTGCCGCCCGGCCCCGGCCAGTTCATGATCTGTACGGCCTGTGGGCCGTGGCTGTAGCGCAGCAGCTGGCCGTCGACGTCCAGCGTCAGGTTCAGAATGGAGTTATCCATTCGCACGGTGCGAACCGTCACCTTGAAGGAGGGCGTCGTGGCGCCATTAGCAAAGAAAGCGTCGCGAATCGACTGGGCCTGCTGGAACGGTCTCAGCAACCCTTCGCTTCCCGGCAGCGTTTTCCCGTCGATGCCAGGCATAAAGCGCCAGTTTGCCTGCGTGGTATCCACTTTATTGGTCAGATTGTCGCGGAAGAAAGCGTCCATCAGCCCGGTTCCCGGCGCAAACATGCGCGCGAGATCGTCAGGGGTGACCTCGGTGCTGGCGCTGCGCACCAGCGGGTAACGGCCGGCGATTGCCTGACGGCAGAATCCGCCCACCTCAACGTTAATCCGCTTCCGCACGTTTTCGAGGTCGCGGCGCTGGGTATCGCTGCTGGCGCCCACCGCCATATTGCTGAACATGGTTTGCAGCCCGCCCGGCAGGCGACCGGCGCTGGCCTGCAGGCGGCTGATCGCCTCGCCGCCCGGTGCCGGCATGCCGCTGTTGGCCGCGTCCTGGACGGCGGTCAGGTAGCGATAGAGCTCATCCACCTGCTTGAGAAAATCATCAAACACGATGGTCTTCCCGCCCTTTTCCAGCGGCTGCGCCAGCTCAATCATCGGCGCGTAGTGGTCGGTGACCAGCTGTTCCGGTGCCTGGGTGACCACGGCGGCCTGGGTCGGCGCAGCGTCATTGTTGCTGAACAGCGCTTCCAGCGTGCGGGTGGCGCGGTTGCTCTGCGCCTGCGCTTTATCCGCATCTTCCGGCGCTGGCGCATTGCGTGACAGCGTCAGGACCTGACTCAGGTTCTGCACCAGACGGCGCAGAGGCGAGTTTGCGCCGGAGAGCAGGCGCGCGGTGTTGATGCGCTGGGAAAGATCGGCGCTGTTATTGAGCTGGATGTCGGCGAGGAAGCGATCCCAGTTCGCGATAAAATCGCGCATGTAGAGCTGGCGCACGGCGTTATCGATCTGCTGTTTATCTTCCTGCGCCGTCGCGGCCCCCAGCACCCAGGCGTCGTCCTCGTGCAGGGCGGTGGTGACGCTGTCAATCTGGCCGTTAAAGCTTTTCCAGTAGCCGTCCGGCGTATACAGACCCGGCACGCCTTCGCTCACCGGCTTGCCGCTTTTGCGTGAAAACACCAGCTCGCTCTGCGGTCCGCCCAGGTCGGAAAGGGAGACCGGCTTGAGGTTGTCATCATGCTCCAGCAGGCGTTTGAGACGACCGTATACGCGCGTGGAGAGCGGCTGCTGATTGATCATCGCTCTTTCGCGGGCCACCAGGGATTCATCCTGCGCGTACGGCGAGGCCTGGATTTTCGGTTCCAGCAGCTGCGTCAGGTGCCATTCAAGCTGCTGCAGCTGCGCCTTCGTGACGTTCTGCGGCAGATTTCGCTGCAGGTTGAGCATCACCCACGAATGCAGGAATTTGCCGTCGTAGTGCTTCGGCTGATACAGCATCTGATAGGCTTTCAGCGCTTCATAGCTGTATTCCACGTCGCTGCCGTTGTCGTTGCGCAGCCAGGTGGTGATGTGCATAGCGACGGCAGGCAACAGCATCTGATCCAGCGCTTTCTGGTACAGAGACTGCGAGGCATCGCTGACGTCATCTCCGCGGTAGAGCCCCATACGGCGGGATAGGGGCGGATCGTTTACATCAAACGCGTCGCTTTTCGGCAGGTCAACCAGACCGTTCAGCAGCGGCAGCAGATCGAACAGGTCACGCTGGGTCTGGTTCTGCAGCGCTTTGCTCTGCTGGTCCAGCAGCGGCACCTTCGCATCCACCTCTTCCAGATAGGCCTTGTTTTTGGCATAGCTGGTCAGCCACAGACCGCCGAGGACGACCAGCAGGGCCAGCAGCGCCGCGTAGCCGGACCAGATCACCGCCCGGTTGCGCAGCTCCCACCAGCGGTTTTCGCCCGCGATCCCGGCTTCCTGGAAGATGACGTTTTGCAGCAGGTTCTTAATGAAGAAACTCTGACCTTTTGCCCCCGGGATAGGCGCTTCTTTGCTGACCGAATCCCAGTTATCCGCCTCTCCCCCTTCCGGCAGCGACAGCGCGCGGTTCAGTTCGCCCATCACGCGGTCGAACGGCATACCTTCCTGCGTCCCGCTGGCGAAGTAGATCCCGCGCGGGGAGAACTCGGTTTCGAAGTTGGAGCGGGCGAAGACCGTGCTCAGGTAGTCCGCCAGCAGCGGACGCAGCGCGGCGAACTCCTGCGGGAAGAGATACGCTTCGGCGCGGGTTTTCGCGTCATGCTCTTTCAGCATGGTTTCCGGCAGCCCGGCATCAAGGCGCTGCTGGAGCAGGGAAAACTCCTGCTGGAAGTTGCCCATCAGGTCGTAATCGGCGTGTTTGGTTTGCTCCCACGGCAGCGTAAAGCCCCAGATCTGGTCGCGCTGCGCTTTGTCGTAGTCGGCAAACCAGGCGCGGAAGCCCTTAAGCAGGTCGGCCTTGGTCACCATCACGTACACCGGGAAGCGGATACCCAGCTGTTCATGCAGCTCGGACAGACGCTGGCGCAGGTTCACCGCCTGCTGGCGGGACGCCTCGGCGGACTGGGTGAGCAGGTCAGAAATGCTGATGGTGATGATGACGCCGTTGATCGGCTGGCGGCGGCGATACTTGCGCAGTAACCCCATGAACTCCAGCCATTCGCCGGCGTCCTGCACCTGCTCGCTCTCCTGAGTGGTGTAGCGGCCCGCCGTGTCCAGCAGCACCGCTTCATTGGTAAACCACCAGTCGCAGTTACGCGTGCCGCCAATGCCCCGCAGCGCGGTTTTACCGAAGCGATCGGCCAGCGGGAACTGCAGCCCGGAGTTAACCAGCGCCGTGGTTTTACCGGAGCCCGGCGCGCCGATAATGACGTACCACGGCAGCTGATAGAGATATTGCGTGCTGAAGCGCTGCGTCCACTGGGCGCCCTGGCCCGCTTTGCTGAAGTGCGCTTTTTTAAGCATCTGCGCGGCTTCATCAAAGCGGCTGGCGAGGATCTGCTCCTCGCTGTTCAGCCGCTTCTGCGGATCCGCCGCTTCCGGGCTGGCGGTGTTCTCTTTGAGCTTGTCCATCAGCTTGCGGTTCAGCCAGGCGTTGTACAGGCGCGGCAGAATGTGGCCCTGCGCCCAGAGCAGATAGACCACGGCAATGCTGATAATGCGGTTCTGCTCAGACTCGAGCGGTCGGGTGTCCACGATCGACAACAGGGGACCAATCATCCAGATCACCGCCGCAAGCGCCGTTACGCCGAGGAAGCTCCACAGAATGCGGTTGGTCAAGATGGAAAGAAGTGTAGTCAGCATCCTTAGTTTCCTTGCGGCAATCCGTTCAGCTCAGCCTGAGTGTTTTCAGGCGACACCAGCAGAGTAATTTCCACACGGCGGTTACGGGCGCGGTTTTCAGGCGTCGTGTTCGGCGCCACCGGGTTAATCTCGCCCCGCCCTTCCGCTTTCACGCGGCCAGGCTGAGAGAGGCTTCCCTGCAGCATTTTCTGTACCGAGCGGGCGCGTTCCAGAGAGAGTTCATAGTTCGAGGCAAAGCGCGCGCTGCGGATCGGCACGTTGTCGCTGTAGCCCACCACCAGAATTTTGCCGCTGACGTTATTCATCGCCTGCGCAATGCGGTTGATGACCGGTTCATAGCGGTCACGCACGACGGTAGAGGCGGAGGCAAACAGCCCGTCGCCCTTCAGGATAACGACGCTGCGATCCGCTTCGTCTTTCACCGCGACCAGGCCCGCCTCGATTTCAGGCTTCAGGAAGCCGCGCAGGTTCAGCACCGCCGGAAGCTGACGGGCCGGCTGCTGAATAGTGGTTTCCGGCAGCTGGGACTGGTAAATCTTCGCCAGCACCGGGTTGGTGTTATCGCCAAGGCGCCAGTTAAGCACGATATAAAACAGGCAGGCGATAAACCCGGCCAGCGCCACGCAGGCCCACAGGGGAACCATCGGCCGCCAGAGCTTGCGCAGTACCGGACGATCTTCCGGATGGGGAGAAAGCGGCGGCGGATAGCTGCCGCGCACGCCGCGGATCATCTGCCACAGCCGCTGCTTGATGGTTTCAAGCTGCGTGCGGCCATTATCCAGCACCCGATAGCGTCCTTCGAAGCCCAGCAGCAGGCAGTAGTTGATCATCTCCAGCAGCAGGATATGCTCGCGCGGGTTCTGCGACAGGCGCGCCAGCAGCTGGAAGAACTTCTCGCCGCCCCAGGTTTCGTTGTGGAAGGTCACCAGCAGACCGTTGCTTGACCAGACGCCGCTGCTGCCCCAGGGGGTGAGCGCGGCGGCCTCATCGAGCGCCGTACACAGGCAGTAACGTGCCCCGACGATCACTTCGTAGGGCAGCCCCGCCTGCTGACAGCGGACTTCGAAACGGCGAATCTCATCGATCAGACGCTGGCGTAACGCCACCTGATCGTCATGGGAGACCGAATGACGGATCTGCGGAATCGCGTTGAGCAGCGGATTGGCGGCCGCCACCAGCTGGTTGTTGCTACTGGCTCCGGTAAACGCGGCATCACTGCCGGTGTCCTGTCGTTCCTGCATATTAAGCGCTCGCTTTATTATTCTGTCGGGCTACGGATGGCCCAAAACTCCATATCCAGCCCCGGGAATTCCCCTGCAAGATGCAGGGCAAATGCGCCGGACTTATCCATCTCGTGCCACAGCTCGCTGCCCTTCTCCAGTTCAAAGTAGCTGTAGCCGGCATGCCACGGGATCTGCGGCGGCGCGACCGGCATGGCGCGCAGCATAATGCCCGGCAGCTGAAGCTGAACCAGATCGCGGATTTTCGAGACCGGCGCGACCTTCATCTGCGCCGGGAAATGGGTTTGCAGGTGTTCGCCTGGCACATTGGCTTTAACCGCCAGCACGAAGCCGAACTCGCGCACCATGCTGGTTTCAGGCACCGTGGCGATGTTCAGGCCGTGGGAGCGTTCGTTCAGCGGCAGCTGAATTGCGTGGTCTTCCATCACCAGCGACAGCCCCTGACGCAGCATCAGCATCAGTTTGCTGAAGCAGTTAGCCAGATCGTCATGATCGTAAATCGGCAGCACGCTTTCGGCGGTACGCTGCGACGTCCAGGTGGCGAGCTCGGTCGCAAACGGCAGCCAGCTGCGCCAGAGCGTTTCCGGATGCAGCAGCGGGAGGGTTTTTAAATGAGAAACCTCGCCCAGATGACGGTTAACCAGCGACAGCAGCGTGAACTCAATCAGTTCGGAGGTGTTAAAGCGGCCAGGCTGGCGCAGACGACCGCCAATTTGCTGGCTGCGCTGCACCAGCAGACCGTGCAGATCGTTGATCATGCTGTAGATCTGCGGGCTGTTGTTAGCGTTGAGCATCGGCGGGATGTAGCTGTTATCGAGCCGCACGTGGTTATCGTTACGTTTCTCCGTTACAAACGCCACGCCGATGGCGGTCCATTCCGCCGTGAGGTCTTTTTCCAGCATCAGGGTCAGACGCAGACGGCCAAACTGGACGGTGGCATCCCCCACCGACATGGCGTTGTCGTCTTCCACCTCTTGCTCGAAAGCGATGAAGCGCGCCAGCGAGGCCGGCTCTTCGCTAAAAATCACCTCTTCTCTCTCGCCACGACGAACCGGCAGCGCGAGCACCACCTTTTCGTTGGTGAGATTGTCAGGAATTTTCAGCGGTGCAGGACCGTTGCGCCCGTTACGCACCTGGAAAAAGGTGCCGTCCGGCAGCAAGCCACTGCAGTAGCTCAGGGCAATGCATCCCTGACGAAGCATCGCTTCATCCAGTTCCACGTCAAGAAAGCCCCAGAGATATGACCGCTGTAGCGCGCCCCATTCACGAACATGGTTGAGCAGATAGCTTTCAGTCCGCTGAAAATGGTGTGGACGCAGGAACATGCCCTCGGTCCAGACGACCTTTTCTGCTTTCGTCATGATGATGTGTTTCCTGTGTTGAAGCGCGTTACTGGCTGATGACCCGAATGCCGTTCACGTCGAGAAAAACGTTGGCCTGAAGTTCATCCGCGGACCATTTCCAGAACTGGTAGATATGATTTTCGCCAGGCACAGGCAGAGGGAGTGAAACGCGCCATTTTTTGCCATCCAGCATCTGATACTCCGCCATCACGCCGATGTAGCGGGCCTCCGGAGAGCTTTGCCCGCTGAGGGTTTTGGACAGCTGTCCCGGCATCAGGAAGAACACGTCGCTGTTCAGCAGATTCGCGCCAAGCGTGGCTGACGCGTTGTTCTGCAGGGAGTAGAAGTCGCTGGACATGAAATCCGCATCGGATTTCAGCAACAACACCCGGACCTTAAGCGGCGCAGATTCGTTGATTTGTGGATGAGCCTGAAACTGCAGATTGTAGCGGGAGGGGTCGCTGTGTGAAGACGACGTACAACCACTGACCAGGGCGAAAATCACCGCGTAAAAGAATAACCACAGCTTATGAAAATTTTTATTATTCATAAAAATGCGCTCATGCAAGCCGTTTAGTTCAGGATCCAGGTACCGTTAGCGCTGTCTTTGCAGGCTTTGCTGTTGCCATCGACGTCGACACAGGTCGCTTTTTTACGCGCCTTCGGACGAATGGCCTGTTTACGCACGGCGGCGTCGTACAGGTCGGCCTTGATCACGGCGCGCATCGGGACGTAACCAATCAGCTGATCGTTGCCTTCATCGGCAAGCGCCATCCAGTAATGTTCAACCTGACCCAGCACCACGTACGTTTTTCCGGTGTCGAGAGTGCGGATAACTTTGCCGCCGAAGTCAGGACGGCTCATCAGGGAGGCTGGATACATGGCGCGATACGGTTCGTTGACCGGGTTGAACTCCGCCGGCGGCGTCACAGCGTGACGGTGGGTTAAGGTCACGCCGTTGACCTGGCTGGTCTCGATCGTATCGTCGTTGATCACAGGTTTCTGCGGCGCTTTACAGCCCGCCACCGCCATTACAAACAGAAGTGAAAACAGTACGCGCATTTTCATATGCTTTTCCGTAGCGATATTTCGATGATGAAGATAAGGGAGTGAAGTTTGACTTAGGTGCTATTGTTAAAATAGCCAGGATATTTTCGGGGCGTTACTATTTTAAGGGCATAGCTACCGCACGAGCCCTTCAGAATAAGGCCCAGTGTCTTCCTGACATATTTTGACAAACGGTAAACAAGTTTACATGAGCTTCGTCTCAATTCAATATTTACCGGTACGTAACTGTTGGTAAATGAAGCAGTCGGAAAATTATAGGATTAATCCTATGAAAAAACCCGATATGACCTACGCCCTTTTATTTCTTAGCCACATAACATTGCAAGCATATGTTTTATATACTAAAAACACAAAAGAGAACCACTTTCATTAACGCAATACGGCTATTATCGCCACTACCATAATTAGTAGAATTCGCGTATTGGTGAGGTCAGCAGAATATATGAAAGATGAATTATTTGTTGCACTATCAGGGTAACTTTAATATTGAATGCACGTGTTAACGTGAATGTGACTATTTCACTTATGTTGCACGACGTTAATTTTACGCCTCAAAATAACTTTATATTTCGCGTTGCGACAATTACCCAACCAGGCCTGAATTTTATCCTTTAATCATTAAGCCTGAGTTAACCATCCTGACATTATCGCCGCCAAAAAATGCTCGCAATGGTCCGCCAGCTGCGACGCGTGTTTATTGCTGCCGCCCGCAGCCTTCATTCGAAATTTTATTGTTGCTACATCCTCTCCTGCTCGCCTCATCTATCTTGCCTACCGTGTGATAGATAAGATTTATTATTAAAATGATAAAATTTCGTTATAATTTCTTTAAATATTTAAACATCAGATCTGATAAATCGCTGTAATAAAACGAATTTAAGATAAAGCATTTTTCTACACCGCATGCGCATAGCCATCCGGTCGTCATTGCTTTCACTTATTGTCCTTTGCAGCGTTTTTATGGGTTCAGACGTTGTGTGACCGAAGAAATCAGGAGTGGGTATGAATAAGAAAAGACGCTCGGTGCCGGGTATCAGACACTATGACGGTCCTGCCGGAGGCTGGGGCGCGTTAAAAGCGACGGCCATCGCGGTACGTACCCAAATGGATACCCTGGATGCTCCCGCCACGCTGCTGCGCACCAACCAGCCTGACGGTTTCGACTGCCCGGGCTGCGCGTGGCCGGATAAAGAACACAAGTCGACGTTCCAGTTCTGCGAGAACGGCGCAAAAGCCGTGACCTGGGAAGCGACCAGCAAACGCGTTACCCCCGCGTTTCTGGCCGAAAACAGCGTCTCCTCGCTGCTGGCAAAATCGGACTTTGAACTGGAAGGCTACGGTCGACTGACGCATCCCCTGCGCTATGACCGGGCAAGCGATACCTTCCGGCCCGTCGACTGGGAAGAGGCGTTTCACCGCATCGGCGCAGTATTGCGCGGGCTCGAACCGGACCAGGTCGAGTTCTATACCTCCGGACGCGCCTCTAACGAAGCGGCGTATCTGTTCCAGCTGTTCGCTCGCGAATACGGCACCAATAACTTCCCCGACTGCTCGAATATGTGCCACGAGGCCACCAGCGTCGGTTTGCCGCGTTCGATTGGCATCGGGAAAGGCACCGTCTCGCTGGACGACTTCGATAAGACCGAGCTGGTGATCTCCATCGGCCACAACCCCGGCACCAACCATCCGCGAATGATGGGGACGCTCCACGAGCTGGCCCGTCGCAACGTGCCGATTATCGTCTTTAACCCGCTGCGCGAGCGCGCCCTCGAACGCTTCGCCGACCCGCAAAGCGTGATTGAAATGGCGACCTACGGCTCAACGGATATCGCCTCGACCTATTTCCAGGTGAAGGCCGGGGGCGATGCCGCCGCGCTGAAAGGCATTGCCAAACATCTGCTGGAAATGGAGGCCGAACGCGGTGACGTGCTCGACCATGCGTTTATTGCCGAACACACCCAGGGCATTGAGGACTTCGCCGCCGATATCGCGCAAACCCGCTGGGACGAGATCGAGCGCGAGTCGGGCCTGAACCGGGCGGCACTCAAAAAGGTGGCCGACGCCTATGCGAAATCAAATGCCACCATCATTACCTACGGGATGGGTATTACCCAGCACAATAAAGGTACGGCGAACGTCCGCCTGATCGCTGACCTGCTGCTGCTGCGCGGAAACATCGGCAAGCCCGGCGCGGGAATCTGCCCCCTGCGCGGCCACTCTAACGTTCAGGGTAACCGCACCGTCGGGATCAGCGAGAAGCCTACCCCGGCCTTCCTGAACCGTCTGAAGGACGTTTTCGGCTTTGAGCCGCCGTCTCACCACGGACACGATGCGGTGCAGGCCACGCAGGCGATGATCGACGGCCGCGCGAAGGCGCTCATCTGCCTCGGGGGTAATTTTGCCGTCGCGATGCCCGATCACGAGCGGGGTTTTCCGGCGATGGGTAACCTGGATTTGAGCGTGCACGTCGGGACCAAGCTCAACCGTACCCATCTGCTGGTGGGCAAAGAGACCTTTATCTTTCCGTGTCTCGGCCGCACCGAGCTGGATCTCCAGGCCACCGGCCGTCAGTCCATTACCGTCGAAGACTCCATGTCGATGGTGCACGCCTCGTCCGGCAAGCTGAAGCCCGCCTCACCGTTGCTCCGTTCGGAACCGGCTATCGTCGCCGGCATGGCGAAAGCCACGCTGCCGGAAACCCGCGTGGACTGGCTGACGCTGGTAGAAGATTACGACCGGATCCGCGATCTGATCGAGCAGACCATTCCGGGCTTTGAGAATTACAACGCGCGGATCCGCGTTCCCGGGGGCTTCCGCATGCCGCTGCCGCCGACGCAACGCATCTGGCCAACGGCGACGGGAAAAGCGATGTTCTCGGTGTTCGACGGCGTTCACGAGAATGCCAGCGGCGAAGGTGAGCACGTTCTGCGGTTAATCACGCTGCGCAGCCACGACCAGTACAACACCACCATTTACGCGCTGGACGACCGCTACCGCGGCGTGTTTGGCCGCCGCGACGTGCTGTTTATGAACGAAGACGATATGGCGCAGTCAGGCCTGGAACACGGCGACCGCGTGGATATCGAAACCGCCCTCCCCGGCAGCGTCCAGCGTTTGAAGGACATTACCGTGGTGGCGTACAGCATCGCGCCGGGCACCGTCGGCGCCTATTACCCGGAGGCCAACGTGCTGGTGCCGCTTGATTATCTGGATAAGGACAGCGGTACGCCGTCGTATAAATCCGTTCCGGTTCGCATCACCCTGCGCTCTAAAGAGATCCGCATGCTGTAAGGCTGCTCGCGCAGAGATAATGATGGATATTAAACAGTTAAAATATTTAATCGCACTCGACGAGACCCGGCACTTTGGTAAAGCGGCCTCGCAGTGCAACGTCACCCAGCCGACCCTCTCCATGCGCATCCGCAGCCTGGAAGAGGAGCTGGGGCTGGTGCTGATCGTGCGCGGGCAGCGCTTTGAAGGGTTTACGCCGGAGGGGGAACGCATCCTCGCGTGGGCCCGCGCCCTGCTTGCCGCGCATGACGGGTTACAGGCGGAGGCCGCGCTGTGCAAAGGCCAGGTGGTGGGCGAATTACGTCTGGGGATGGTGCCGCTGGCGAGCGTGGATCCGATGATCTTTATTCGCCAGCTAACGCAAAAATACCCGGAGCTGACCTACAGCCTCTATTCCATGTCCTCAGCGCAGATCGCCGACGGCGTCAGCCGCAATCAGCTTGAGCTGGGAATTTGCTACCTCAACAGCATCGACACCAGCCTGTTTGACGTTATCCAGCTGCCAAAAACGAAGATGGGCCTGCTGCACGACGTCCGCCATTTCCAGCTCGGCCAGGCAGCGCTGACGTGGCACGACCTGACGGATTTTCCGCTGGGGTTCCTGACCAAAGGGATGCACTACCGGGCGCATATGGAGGCCAGCTTTAAATCTGCAGGCATCGAACCCACGTCCGTTTTCGAAAGCGACTCAACGTTCCAGATCATTCAGGCGGTTCAGAGCGGCGTGTGCTGCGCCGTGATGCCGCTGAACAACGGGCTGGAGGCACTGAACAGCAACTTCAGGATTGTACCCATCGCCGACGCGAACATTGAGGCTCCCGTCGGCCTGATTATGCGCAGGCAGAAGCCCGTCTCCTCGCTGGCGCTGCGCTGTTTTACCGACGCGCAGGAGATTTATCACGCGGACAATGAGGCGTAGGCCTCGCGCGTCACCTCGCTAAAACCGCCGATCAGCACCGCGTCGCGCACTTCCCGGTATTCCGGCGCATCCACCAGCTCGTGAAGCGCATCGCGAATGGCGTTAAGCGTTTCAGGCGAGGTGTCATGCGAGGTGATCAGCGGCAGTCCCGGCGTCAGCGGGGTGCGGCCAATGACCGCCAGTCCCGCAAGGCGTTCCGGCTCATGGCGCTGCAGCAGTGCCCAGGTCACGCAGTCGATGGCCGCAATATCCCCCGCCCCGCGTTTCACATCAATCAGCGACTGGCGATGGCTGCCGCTGAAGGACGTTTGCGCGAAAAAGGGACCGCCGCTCGCCAGGGGAACCACTATTTTCCGCAGCGCATTGTAGCCGGACTGAGAATCCGGGGAATTACAGACCGCCCGACGTCCGCGAAAATCCGCCAGCGTGAGGTGCCGATCCTCCTCGCGCACCGCCAGAAAGCTGCGGTACTGGATCCCTTCGCAGCCCGGCGCCGCGTAGTGAAAACAGCCGACCACCTGCACGTCCGGGAGCTGCGTGACCAGCGGATAACCGCAGGTCTGGCTGAGGATAAGCGCAGGCTGTTGCCAGTGCCTCAGCAGATCGGACTCCGGCCAGCCGGGATCGCGATCGACGGACACACCGCGCGCGGCCAGCAGCCCCTTTACCGCCAGCCAGAGCGCGCGGGTATCGGCGCGATCCACGGCATACATGGGAAACGCCAGCAGGTTACTCATACCCTTCCCCCTGTTGTTTTGCGGGATGAACGGTGACGTCGACGGGTCTCACCCAGAACTGACGCAGCCATTCACCATAGCCCCTGACGAGAAAACCGTGGTTTCGCTGCTGGTACGCCTCCCGGTTTTGCTGGTAGATCGCTTTCAGCCCGTACCAGGGAACGCCCGGCAGATCGTGATGCACTGAATGGTAGTTGAGATTCAAAAACAGTACCCGCCAGAATAACCCGGCCTCGTTAATGACGGAGCGCGCCAGCGGGTCGTCCGCCGCGCGATGTTCGAAAAACGATCGGACCTTGGTCAGCGCCAGCGCCGGATAGCTGACGGCCAGCACGAACCAGACGGGTGAAAAACCGGTACGCGTCATCCAGGCGAAGAGCGCCACCAGCAGCAAAACGTGAATCAGCCACATCGCCATCGCCCGCAGGTGAAGGTGACGAAATGCCGCCACGGCGGTGCCCAGCGTCTGAAGGATATCCAGCAGCGGGGCCAGCACCAGCCGCCCGGCGAAGGTATTCCGCGCCCGAATCATACGTTTCTGCCAGGGGGAAAAGCGCGCCCAGCTCTCGTCGGTAAAATAGTACGACTCCGGGTCATCCACCGGATGGGTCAGGCTATGGTGCCGATGATGGGCGAGATGGGAGTCCCGGTACAGGCCATACGGATACCAGACCGCCAGCGGAAGCGTGCCAAACAGCTGGTTGAGCCAGGCAAAACGCGTGGGGTGCCCGTGGATCAGCTCATGCTGCAGGGACATGTACCAGGCGGTAAACCCGATGAGCAGGAGCGTGGCGGGCAGCAGGCCGAGCGTTTGCCAGAACGCCAGCGTGGCAAACCAGCCTGCATAAATCGTGATAATCAACAGCCACGTGGGCAGTTCGCTGCGCCATAAAAAACCCGATGCAAGGTGGCGGATTTGTTCGCGTTGTTGCGGATGTAAATAGAGGGAGCTTCGTTGACCCATTCCTTCAGACGCCGTTTCGCCAGAGATAATTCTTTGACGATCGGGGATAATGACTGAAATAACAAAGAACTTAAATCGCTTTGCTTTGCCAGAAACGTGGGGCGCACGCGTCGCTTGACTTATTCTGTGATAAAGGTACTTTTCAGGACATGAAGAAGATCCTGATTATTGTTCCCGACGGCGGCATGCTGTTTGAAGCCGCCGGTATCGCCGATATTCTGATGCAGGCCAACCGGCTGCATCCGGAAGGTCTTGCGCAGCCCCGCTACCGGATTATCATCGCCACCACGCAGCCTCACCAGGTGATCCACGGCCAGTCCGGCCTGAATCTGCTGGCGGACTATCGCCTGCCGGAGCTGGACCCGCGTGAACCGCTGGATACCATTATCATCTCCGGACGCGGCATGAACGAGCAGGAGAGCACGGCGGTGGTGGACTGGCTGCACCTCGCTGCGCCGCACGCCCGGCGGGTAGCCTCCATCTGCGGCGGCGCGATGCTGCTGGCCCAGACCGGCCTGCTGGACGGTCGCCGCGCGACCACCCACTGGCGGCTACTGGAGACGATGCAAGCCCAGTATCCGGCTATCCACGTCGAAGGCGGTCCGCTGTATATTCAGGATGGCCCCATCTGGACCTCCGGCGGCGTGAGTTCCGGGTTCGATCTGACCCTGGCGCTGGTGGAAGACGACTACGGATTTACCCTCGCCCGCGACGTGGCGCAGGATATGGTGATGTATCTGCGCCGCCCCGGCGGCCAGCTGCAGTTCAGCCGTTACAGCCTGCAGCAGCCCGGCACATCGGGCCCGATAAGCGAACTGCAAACCTGGATCCTGCAGAACCTCACCGCCGACCTGTGCGTGGAAAATCTGGCCGAGAAAGCGGCGATGAGCCCGCGTAATTTCGCCCGCGTGTTTACCCGCGACGCGGGAGTTTCTCCGGCCCGCTACGTGACCGAAGCGCGTCTGGCCGCGGCCCGCCAGCTGCTTGAGCAGACCCATGACTCCCTTGAGCGCGTTGCCGAGCAAAGCGGGTTTGGCACCAGCATTAACCTGCGCCGCATCTTTGAGAAACAGCTTCACCTCACGCCCGGCGAGTACCGCCAGCGCTTCCACTGCCGCAAGATGGCGTAATCTGATCCTTTTTTGTCATTTACGCCAATCGGCCCGACGCCTACAGTGACTCCAGACAACAGAGATAAGGAGTGCACCATGGTTAAGGTCGGTATTAACGGTTTCGGCCGTATCGGACGTAATTTCCTGCGCGCGGCGTTGGGTAACCCGGATCTGCAGATTGTGGCCATTAACGATCTGACGGACAGTAAAACCCTCGCCCACCTGCTGAAACATGATTCCCTTCTGGGCACGCTTCCCGCCCCGGTTGAAGCGGCAGACGGCGCGCTGCAGGTAGACGGGCAGCGGATCGCCGTATTTAGCGAACGCGATCCGGCGAATATCCCGTGGCGTGACGTCGGCGTTGACGTGGTGATTGAGGCCACCGGCTTCTTTACCGAGCGGGAAAAAGCGGCGGTGCATATCACCCACGGCGGCGCTAAGCGCGTCATCATTTCCGCCCCCGGGAAGAACGACGACCTGACGATTGTGATGGGGGTTAATCACGAGCAGTACGATCCCGCCCGTCACGCGGTGGTGAGTAACGGGAGCTGCACCACGAACGGTCTGGCACCGGCCGCTCAGGTCCTGCATCAGCAGTTCGGGATTGAGCATGGCCTGATGAATACCACGCACGCCTACACCAACAGCCAGGCGCTGCACGATCAGCCGGAGAAAGATCTGCGCGGCGCGCGCGCGGCGGCGCTGTCGATTGTGCCTTACTCCAGCGGCGCGGCAAAAGCGCTGGGGAAAGTGATCCCCTCTCTGGACGGCAAACTGACCGGGTACTCCCTGCGCGTGCCGGTGCCGGTGGTGTCGATTGTGGATTTAACGGTAACGCTGAGCCGTAACGTAACCGCCGAAGAGGTGAATGACGCGTTCCGCAACGCGGCCGCCAGCGGGCCTCTGAAAGGCATTCTGGGCTATAGCGATGAACCGCTGGTCTCCAGCGATTACCAGGGCGACCCACGCTCCTCAATTATCGACGGGCTTTCCACGCTGGTGATTGGCGGGAACATGGTGAAGATCCTGGCGTGGTATGACAACGAGTGGGGCTTCTCAAACCGTCTGGTGGATCTGGCGGTGTGGATGGATAAGAAAGGGCTGTAAGTCTTACCGTGATGCCGGGTGGCGCATGCGCTCACCCGGCAAATAATTCACTCCGCCTTCACCTTTACTCCCATAAACACAATCACCATCGCCGTTACCAGCAAAAGACCGCTGCCCGCGAATACACCGCTGGCGCCGTTGAGGTCAAATACCGCACCGCCCCCGGCCGCACCGGCACTTATCGCCAGTTGAATTGAGGCCACCAGCAGCCCGCCTGCACTTTCGGCTTCATCCGGAACGGTAGTGGCAAGCCAGGTTGACCAGCCCACCGGAACCAGACCAAATGCAAAGCCCCACAGCGCGACCAGGAACCCGTCCAGCATCGCCAGATGACCAAACGCCACCATCGTGAGCGCGAGAACGCCCATCGCGAACGGCACCAGCGCCAGCGTCAGGCGCAGATTTCGTGCCAGCAGATGCCCGGCAACCGAGGTGCCGACAAAGTTGGCCAGCCCAAAGCCCAGCAGGATGAGCGAAATGGTCTCAACGCTCGCCTGCCCCACCGTTTCCAGGAACGGGCGCAGGTAGGTAAAGAAGGCGAAATGGCCGCTGAAAATCAGGATGGTCGCCAGCATGCCGCCAATCATCCCCGGACGACGCAGCACGCGGAACAGCGTACTCAGGCTGCCGCTGCTCTCCGGCTTCATGGACGGCAGGACCCAGAGCTGCCACAGCAGCGCCAGCATGCTCGGTAGAATGCAGAGCACAAAGACGTTGCGCCAGCCGATCAGGCTGCCCAGATAGCTGCCGAGCGGCGCCGCGACCACCGTGGCTATCGATACACTGGAGAAGATCACCGCCAGCGCCTTCGGCACTTTATCTGCCGGAACCAGACGCATCGTGGTCGCCGTCGACATCGCCCAGAATCCCCCGATGGCGATCCCCAGCAGCAGGCGCCCCATCAGCAGGACGTGCAGGTTGGGCGCAAAGGCCACCAGCAGGCTGGAGATAATTTGCAGCACCGAGAAAAACATCAGCACCCAGCGGCGGTCAATGCTTTTGGTCGCTGGCGTAATCAGCAGTCCGGTTACCAGCGCCACCAGCGCGGTGGCGGTGACGGCCTGTCCGGCCATTCCTTCACTCACGCCCAGGCTCGCGGCCATCGGCGTTAACAGACTGGCGGGCAGAAATTCTGCCGTAATCAAACCAAACACCCCCAGCCCCAGTGAATAGACGGCCCGCCAGGCGGGTTTTGCAGGCGCTACCGCCTCGCTCGCCGCGACACATGAATTCATCTGTTTTTCTCCCGTTATAAAAATGTGACAACTGTCGCAAAAGCATAGAAGGTTCACCCTGGACGATCTATGACATATAATCTCCACTTATTGATTATTCGTCCGGAGTTGCGCCATGACCTTACAGTCACCCGATCTGATCAGCGAACTTTTACGCGGCATGCGTCTGTCAGGTGTGAAATACCGGCGGATCCAGGCCAGCGCGCCGTTTGGCGTCGCCTTCCATCAGGCGCCCGGTAGGGCGCAGTTTCATTTTGTGAGCCACGGTAGCGCCCTGCTGCGAATGGAAAGCGGTGCGACGTTCGAACTGAGCAGCGGCGATGCCCTCTTTATTCCTTGCGGTAATTCTCATGCCCTGCTCTCTGACGAGCGGGCAACCATTACGCCCGTCAATGCCTTTCCCAGCGAGCCCATCTGCAGCTCGGTGTGTGCCATCACCTGCGAACCCTGCCCGGAAAGCGAGAACACCATCATCTTTAGCGGGTGCATGGATTTTGAGCTGGGCGGGATGCAGCCGCTGATCAAGGCAATGCCGGAAGTGATGATGGTCAGCCGGCTGATGTCCACCTGGCCGGAGATCCACCCGCTGCTGGCGGCGATGGAGCGGGAATCCGTTTCGCGTCAGGCCGGGTACGCCGGGATCCTTGCGCGTCTGGCCGACGTGGTGGCGGCGTTAATCGTGCGCGGCTGGGTTGAAGGCGGGTGTGGTAAAGCCACCGGCTGGGTGCAGGTTCTGCGCGACCCGCGCCTGAGCCGGGCCATTTACGCCATGCACCAGCAGCCCGGCCTGAACTGGAGCGTGGCGGATCTGGCAAAAGAAGCGGGCACGTCCCGTTCCGTGTTCGCCGAACGATTCCTGGCCGCGACGGGAACCACCCCGGCAAAATATCTCAGCGAGCTGAGGATGCGGCTGGCCATCCAGTACATTCGCCACGAAAATCAGCCGATTGAAACCGTCGCGCTGCGGCTGGGGTACGGCTCTCTGGCGGCATTTAGCCGGGCATTTAAGCGCATCATAGGACATGCGCCGGGCACGCTGCGGGAAGCCAGCCAGACGCCGGAAGAGGTCTGATGGGCAGGCAATTATTAACGCGAAGCGGGCAATATTCGTCTAAGGTTTTCAGGTGATTGACAACAGCGGTCACGCTGTTTAGTGAAGACAGGAGACGAACTGATGATAAGACCTCGTACACTACGCCCCGCGTTCTTGCCCCTTGCGTTAGGAGGCGCGCTGCTCGGCGTCACGACTTGCGGTTATGCCGACGATAGCCCCGCAGCCCAGACAACCTCACCCGATATTTTGCTGGGCCCTCTGTTTAACGATGTGCAAAGCGCCAAACTGTTTCCCGATCAGAAAACCTTTGCGGATGCCGTCCCCAAAAGCGACCCGCTGATGATTCTGGCGGATTACCGGATGCAGCACGCGCAGTCCAGCTTTGACTTACGCCACTTTGTCGAGATGAACTTTACGCTCCCTGCGGAAGGGGAAAAATATGTTCCGCCTGCTGGACAAAGTTTACGTGAGCACATCGACGATCTCTGGCCCGTGCTGACGCGCACCACGGATAAAGCCAGCAACAAATGGGATTCCCTTCTGCCGTTACCCAAACCTTACGTTGTGCCCGGCGGCCGTTTCCGCGAGGTCTACTACTGGGACAGCTATTTCACCATGCTGGGCCTGGCGGAGAGCGAACACTGGGACAAAATCAGCGACATGGTGGATAACTTTGCGTATGAGATTGACACCTTCGGCCACATTCCCAACGGCAACCGCAGCTATTACCTGAGCCGATCCCAGCCGCCGTTTTTCTCAATGATGGTTGAACTGCTGGCGACCCACGACAGCGATGCGCTGAAGAAGTACCGTCCGCAGATGGAGAAAGAGTATGCCTACTGGATGGACGGCGTCGACGCCCTTCAGCCGGGGCAGGCTAACAAACGCGTGGTGAAGCTGGACGACGGCGCTATCCTCAACCGCTACTGGGACGACCGCGATACCCCGCGCCCGGAGTCATGGCTTGACGACGTGAATACCGCCAAAAGTAACCCTAACCGGCCTGCGACCGAGATCTACCGTGATTTGCGTTCCGCTGCGGCCTCGGGCTGGGACTTTAGCTCGCGCTGGATGGACGATCCGCAAAAGCTCGGCACCATCCGGACCACCAGCATTGTCCCCGTGGACCTGAACGCCCTGATGTTCAAGATGGAAAAACTGCTGGCGCGGGCAAGCCAGGAGAGTGGCGACGCCGCCAGCGCAAGTAAATACGAGGCGCTGGCAACGGCGCGTCAGAAAGCCATCGAGAGCCACCTGTGGAATGATAAAGAGGGCTGGTACGCGGATTACGATCTCAAGAGCAAGAAGGTACGCAATCAGCTCACGGCGGCAGCCCTGTTCCCGCTTTACGTGAAGGCGGCGGCGCAGGACCGGGCCGATAAAGTCGCCGCGGCAACCTCGTCGCGCCTGTTGAAGCCGGGCGGTATTGCGACCACCACCGTCAATAGCGGCCAGCAGTGGGATGCGCCAAACGGCTGGGCCCCGCTGCAGTGGGTGGCGGCGGAAGGGCTGCAGAATTACGGACAGGAGAAGGTCTCGATGGACGTGACCTGGCGCTTCCTGAAGAACGTTCAGCATACTTACGACCGCGAAAAGAAACTGGTCGAGAAGTATGACGTGTCGACAACCGGTACGGGCGGCGGCGGCGGTGAGTATCCGCTGCAGGACGGCTTCGGCTGGAGTAACGGCGTGACGCTGAAAATGCTGGATCGGGTCTGTCCGAAAGCAAAACCGTGCGACAGCGTGCCGGAGAATCAGCCTGCGGCAAATGAGGAGGCTGAGCCGGTGAAAGCTGCGGCGCAGTAAGGGTATTGCCGGGTGGCGGCTACGCCTTACCCGGACTGCGCGTGCTGGCCCTCTCCCTCCGGGAGAAGGTTAGCCAGTAAGTTTTGAGCAGAAGCAATAACGTTGTTTCAGAACGCCTGAACGCTTTCAGCGATGCCATGGTCCGGCTGTAAATCGCTGAGGCGTTTGCCTTCCGGCCGGGGCGAGGCGCATGGATGCGCCGAGAGGGCGGGCTTTACAGGGATGTTACCTCCGCCCGTCCCCGATAAGCCGGAAGGAATACGCCGAGGACACCGAGAAGCGGCGATTTACCGCCGGGAGCCCGGGTTGCCAGGGTGGTGGCGACTGAGCCACCCTGGCACGTTCACCGGTCACATCGTTACAGAGTAGCAAGGAACATAAAGTGAACGGAATGACCACCGGAGCCGTATGTTCCCCCTCACCTCTCAAGGGAGAGGGGCAGTCCGATTGCGCATTTTTGACGGGGTCCCCCTGGTTCCTTAGAAACTATAACTCGCCCCTAGCTGATACGTCCTGTCACGCCCAATCCAGCAGTTGGTCGCGTCGTAGCAGGTCAGCGTCTCTTTATTGGTGATGTTCTGCGCGCTGGCCTTAAGCGTTAGCCCTGCCAGCGAGGGCAGGATTTCACCCATCCGGTAGGAAGCCGCCAGATCGTACTGCGTGGTGCCCCCCAGCTTACCCGCATCGTTTGCCGGAGAGATTTCCATCGGCCCGGTGTAGCGTGCCCCAGCCCCCAGCATCAGTCCTTTCAGCGGCGTGTTGTCAAAGGTGTAATCCCCCCAGAGGTTGAAGGCATTCTCCGGTACCTGCGTTGGACGTTTGCCTTTGTACTTGTCATCTTCCCGGTTGATCGCGTGGGTGTACGCATAGTTGGCAATCAGCGTCAGGTTGTCCGTCGGACGGCTGATGGCGGAGAGCTCTGCCCCTTTGGATTCCACTTCCCCGGTCTGACGATAGTTCAGGAAGCCCGGATCGGAGGTGACGACATTTTTCTGTCGGATGTTAAACACCGAGGCGGTAAAGGTGGTGGCGTAGTCGGCCAGCAAATATTTCACCCCGCCTTCCACCTGCTTGCTGGTAGTCGGTTTAACGTCTTTCGCCACGAGCGTACCCTGCGGTGACACCGGCGCGAAACCTTCTGAATAGCTGATAAACGGCGAAATCCCGTTATCGAAGGCGTAAAGCGCGCCCAGGCGTTTGGTGACGCGATCCTGCGATACCCAGGCTTTATCACCGTTTTGCAGGTAGTTGGTGGTAACGGAGCGGTAATCGTCGTAGCGCAGGCTGCCCAGCAGGTTGAGGCCGCCAAACTCTACCTGATCCTGTAAGTAATAGCCGTTTTGCTGGTAGCTGAGACGGTTTTTCTGGGCGGTATAGAGCCCCAGCGCGCTTTCCTGGATCTGCGAATAGTCTGGATGACGCATATCGATGCCCGGCGTGGCCGACGCGTAGCGATAATGGAAATGGGAGTTCAGCTTCTGATAGTCAAACCCGGCCAGCAGGTGGTGTTTCCAGTCGCCAAGGGCAACGGTTTTGGTCACCTGGTTGTCGATGTTGAAGCTCTTAAGGTCTTCATCGGTGGTGTAGGCAAAGCGGTTGAGCTGATACGCCTCGCTTCCCGTCCCTGTCGCGTAGACGCTGCGCTGGTGGGTATCGACGTCGAAATAGCGCGCTTTCTGATTAAAGCCCCAGCCGCTGTCGAATTCATGTTCAAAGCTGTAGCCCAGCATCCACTGACGCTGCTTAAACCCGCTCCACTCATCTCCGGCGTAATCGCGCTTGCCCGCATATTTCGAGCGCAGGTAGGCGAGCGGCAGCGGATTAGACGGCGTCAGGCTCGGGGTGTTTTGCGCCAGCGCGTCCAGGGTGAGGCGGGTTTTGCTGTCGGGCTGCCAGGTGACGGACGGCGCAACCAGGTAGTTTTCATACCGGGTAGTGTGCGGCTGATCGTCGTTTTCCGTGGCTTTGCCCAGCAGACGGTAGTTCCAGTCGCTGTCGGCAATCTGCCCGGTTGAATCGAGATAGCCCTCTTTCAGATTACGGTTTCCGGTGTTAACGCCGATTTCGGTTCGGGCTTCCCGCTGCGGTTTTTTACTTTGAATATTCACCAACCCGCCCGGCGAACCGCCGCCGTAAAGGACCGATGAGGGGCCTTTCAGGATATCAACGCTGTCGATCAGCAGCGGATCGATGCGCGCTTTGGTATTGCCGGTGACGTTATAGGGCAGCTGCAGCCCGTTGTAGAACTCCTGGTCAACGGTAAAGCCACGAATTTTATATTCGCTCATGTAGGAGGTATTCCCCCGCACCTCGGTTGAGACGCCCGGGGCATAGCGCAGGATTTCATTCACCGAATTCGCGTGACGCTTTTCAATTTCCGGCGCAGTGAGGGTCGTGATGACCTGCGGCGTTTTACTTTCGGCAACGGCCGATTTCGTGGCGCTGTTCGTCCAGGCCGGCAGCGCGCTGCCCTGCTCTGAGCCCGTGACGACGATGGTGGATTCTTCGGCGAACGCCGGGACCTGCAATGCCAGCGTTACGGCCCCTGCCAGAGCGCAAAGCGTAAAACGTGAGGTATTCATAATGTCGTCTTGTTGTTAGATGCAATACGGAACGACAATTATTATCATTTAGATTAACAAATCAATACTCAGGCAAAAAAAACGGCCCTCCGCTGAGAGCCGTTTACGTCAATTTATGCTCGTCGCAGTAACCTGAATATGCCCAGCACCACAATGGCACCCACGACAGCGACCAGAAAACTGTGCAGGTCGAAACCACTTATGTTGCCTCCAAAGCCAAACATCGTCGCCAGCCAGCCGCCCACAACCGCACCAACGACCCCGAGTACACAGGTCAGAATAAAGCCGCCGCCATCGTTTCCCGGCATGATCAGTTTAGCGATAGCGCCAGCAATAAGACCAAAGATAATCCAGGCGATGATACCCATAGCGATGCCCTCTTGCAGGTTAAACGCGTGCGCAGAAAACCTTCTGCACAGCTAACTTAAGTATAGGTCATCGCCGGAAAACTATTTTCATCTCACCGACTTATCTTTGCTTAAACAGGCAAAAAAACTCACCGGTTTGTATTAAGTTTCATTGCAGATTGCCGATAACGCTAAGACAGTCTGTCATCAATCAAGGAGCCATCCGGCGTGAGTCATTACAGTGAGCAGTTCCTCAAGCAAAATCCGCTGGCTGTATTAGGGGTATTACGCGACCTGCAAAAAGGTGAAGTGCCGCTGCGCATCAGCTGGTCGAATAATCAGTTCATCAGCAAGATCCTTGACGCCTCGCAGGATCGGCTGGTGATTGATTTAGGCAGTCAGGAGTATGAAAACCGCGCGGCGCTGAAAGCGGAGAATATCGCGGTGATGGCCGAAACGCAGGGTGCCAAAGTGGAGTTTGTTCTGTCGCGGCTGGAACTGAGCGAATACCAGGGACTGCCAGCTTTTGTTACCCCGCTTCCGACCAATCTCTGGTTTGTTCAGCGTCGTGAATATTTCCGCATCAGCGCCCCGCTTCACCCCGCCTATTTTTGTAAGGCCAAAATGCCGGACAAAAAAGAGATCCGCTTCCGCCTCTTCGATCTGTCGCTGGGCGGCATGGGCGCGCTGATGGACACGCCGAAACCGGACGGGCTGGTAGAGGGCATGCGGTTTACGCAAATCGAACTGGATATGGGGGGCTGGGGTCGCTTTTATTTCGATGCGCAGCTGATTGCCATCAGCGACCGCACCGTCGTGGACAGCAAAAATGAAACTATCACCACGCCGCGTCTGAGCTTCCGTTTCCTCAACGTCGGGCCCGGCGCAGAGCGTGAGCTTCAGCGCATTATCTATTCCCTGGAGCGAGAGGCGCGGGAACGCGCAAATAAGGTCCTGTGAAGAAATCGGGCAGCGTGACCGCCGCCCGTCTGCGGCATTACATGGCATCCATCGCTTTCTGTACTTTCCAGATATAACGAGGCGCCTGTGGTGCCGGGTGATTTTTCGCCACATGTTCAAAGAATTCGTCTTTGTCCATGCCGTTAATCTCTTCTATCGCCTCTTTGCGGTCAGAGGAGAAGGTTCTGAGCAACGCGCCGGCACCGTTAACGTAAGACACTACCAGCGCGTACTGCATCACCTCTGGATCCTTAATCCCCTTCAGCACGCCATGCTCCATGATGCTCAGATAGGCCGTGCCCATTGAAATGTTACGTTCCGGGTTCTTCAGCTCGCTGGTCGACGGCTGGCCGCTCCAGCCCATGTAGCGGTAAACCTCTCTCCCGGCCGTTGACGCTTTAAGCTGCATCAGCCCCACCGCGTTGGATTTGCTGACAAGCGTGGGATTACCGCCGGACTCCACCGCAATGATCGCCGTGATGAGACGCGGGCTGACGCCCCAGGCCTTCCCGGCTTGCTCACTGATCGGCATCCACTGCATGGCCCGTTTCACCGGCACTTCCGGATTCCAGGGCGGATTTTGATAATCATGTTTTGAACTACAGCCAGCAAGCAACACAATCAAAAAAGCAAACCATCTCAATTTCACGTCATCTATCCTTATAGCCGGTCATCGCGGTGCGCCGCCTCTTGAAGCAGGCAGCGTATAAGCGGCATGATATAGACAATTAGTTTCTCATTCAGCAAGGAATTGCCATGTCTCAGTTTCATCTCATCGCGCCGTCGGGCTACTGCATTAACCAGGACGCGGCGCAGCGGGGCGTTCAGCGTTTGCTGGAATCTGGCCATCAGGTAGAAAATCAGACGATTATCCCCCGCCGCCAGCAGCGTTTTGCCGGTACCGAAGCGCAGAGGCTGAATGATATCAATAGTCTGGTGAACCTGACGGGCGAAAACCGGGTTGTGCTTGCGGTGCGCGGCGGATATGGCGCGAGCCGTCTGCTGGAGAGCATTGACTGGCAGGGGCTGGCGCTGCGCCAGCAGCAGGATCCGCTGCTGATCTGCGGCCACAGCGATTTCACCGTCATCCAGCTTGGGCTGCTGGCCCTGCATAACGTCATCACCTTCAGCGGTCCGATGCTGGCCGGTAACTTCGGCGCACCGGAGCTGGATGCGTTTACCGTGGAACATTTCTGGCGCGCGCTGCGCAATTCTACCTACAGCGTGGAGTGGCAAGGCAATGGGCCGCACTGGGAATGTGAAGGCCAGCTCTGGGGCGGCAATCTGGCGATGCTGGTCTCGCTCATCGGCACGCCGTGGATGCCGCAAATCGAGGACGGCATTCTGGTGCTGGAAGATATCAACGAACATCCGTTCCGCGTCGAGCGCATGCTATTGCAGCTTTATCATGCCGGTATTCTTGAACGCCAGTCCGCGGTTGTGCTGGGCAGCTTCAGCGGCTCTGCTCCGAATGACTATGACGCGGGTTACTCCCTGGAGACCATGGTCGACTTCGTTCGCTCGCGGCTGGATATTCCGGTCATCACCGGTCTGGATTTCGGCCATGAGCAGCAAACCGTCACCCTGGCGCTGGGGGCGCATGCCTCCCTGATCCACAACGATTCCGGCAGTCGGCTGACCATCAGCGGTCATCCTGTCATAAAGGCATAAAAAAGCCGTTATACCCCCTTAATAAAACGCTGTTGCCGTTGTTAATATGTTAGGGTTTTAGTAACAGCGTTAACATTGAGGTGGGAGTAAGAGAACATTGGATGCCGCAGCGATAATCAGCCTTTTCATTTTGGGTTCCGTCCTTGTAACCAGCAGTATTTTATTAAGTTCATTTTCATCGCGTCTCGGCATACCTATTCTTGTCATTTTCCTCGCCATCGGCATGCTGGCCGGCATTGATGGCATTGGCGGTATCCCATTCGATAACTACCCCTTCGCCTACATGGTGAGTAACCTCGCGCTGGCGGTGATCCTGCTGGACGGCGGGATGCGCACCCAGGCGAGCTCCTTCCGCGTGGCCTTAGGGCCTGCGCTGTCGCTCGCCACGGTCGGCGTGTTGATTACCTCTGGCCTCACCGGAATGATGGCCGCGTGGCTTTTCCATCTCAATATCATGGAAGGTTTGCTGATTGGCGCCATCGTGGGCTCAACCGATGCGGCAGCGGTGTTTTCCCTGCTCGGCGGAAAAGGGCTTAACGAACGCGTTGGCTCCACGCTTGAGATTGAATCCGGTAGTAACGATCCGATGGCGGTATTTCTCACCATTACGCTTATCGAGATGATTCAGCAGCATGAAAGCGGGCTGAGCTGGATGTTTGCGTTACATATCCTGCAGCAGTTCGGTCTGGGGATTGTCATCGGCCTGGCGGGGGGATACCTCTTACAGCAGACGATCAACCGCATCTCGCTGCCCGCGGGGCTTTACCCTCTGCTGGCGCTGAGCGGCGGCATTCTTATTTTTGCCGTCACCACCGCAGTGGACGGCAGCGGTATTCTCGCGGTCTATCTCTGCGGGTTCCTGATGGGCAACCGCCCTATTCGCAACCGGCATGCCATTTTGCAGAACTTCGACGGCCTGGCGTGGCTGGCGCAAATCGGCATGTTCCTGGTGCTGGGCCTGCTGGTTACGCCATCGGACCTGCTGCCGATCGCCGTTCCGGCGCTGCTGCTGTCCGCGTGGATGATCTTCTTCGCCCGTCCGCTGTCGGTATTTGCAGGCCTGCTGCCGTTTCGCGGCTTCAACCTGCGCGAGCGGGTCTTTATCAGCTGGGTGGGGCTGCGCGGCGCGGTGCCGATTATCCTTGCGGTGTTCCCGATGATGGCCGGTCTGGATAACGCGCGGCTGTTCTTTAACGTGGCGTTCTTCGTGGTGCTGATTTCCCTGCTGTTCCAGGGAACCTCGCTCGGGTGGGCGGCGAAAAAAGCCAAAGTGGTGGTCCCGCCCGTGGGCTGGCCGGTCTCCCGCGTGGGGCTCGATATTCATCCGGAGAACCCGTGGGAACAGTTTGTCTATCAGCTGAGCGCCGACAAATGGTGCGTGGGGGCCTCGCTGCGCGATTTGCACATGCCGACCGAAACGCGCATTGCCGCCCTGTTCCGCGATAATGTCCTGCTGCACCCTACCGGCAGCACCCGCCTGCGCGAGGGGGATATTCTCTGCGTGATTGGTCGCGAGCGCGACCTGCCCGCGCTGGGCAAGCTGTTCAGCCAGTCGCCTCCGGTGGCGCTGGATCAGCGTTTCTTCGGCGATTTTATTCTGGAAGCCAGCGCTAAATTTGCGGATGTGGCGCTGATTTACGGTCTGGATGAAGGTGCTGAAGACGGTGATAACCCGCAAACGCTGGGCGAAATCATCCAGCAGCGGCTTGGCGCTGCCCCGGTCGTGGGGGATCAGGTAGAGTTTGCCGGGATGATCTGGACCGTTGCCGAAAAAGAAGATAACGCGGTGCGGAAAGTCGGTTTAAGGCCGATGGAAGAGGAAGCGGAGTAGTTTTTTTGCCGGGTGGCGGTTTCGCCTTACCCGGCCTACAAAACCCTCGAACGTAGGCCGGGTAAGCGTTAGCGCCACCCGGCGAACATAAGTTACACCGTCACAACCGGCACTCGAGGGGCCAGCGCGCACATCAATTCATACCCCACCGTGCCCGCCGCGGCAGCCACGTCATCAATCTTAACTTCGTTACCCCACAGCTCGACGGGTGAGCCAATGCCCGCCTGCGGGCATGGCGTCAGGTCAACGGCCAGCATATCCATAGATACGGTGCCCACCGTTCCCGTGCGAACCCCATCGACCCAGACCGGCGTGCCGGTCGGCGCGATGCGCGGGTAGCCGTCGGCATAACCGCCCGCCACGATGCCAATCCGCTGCTCGCCTTTTGCCCGGTAGCGGCTACCGTAGCCCACCGTGTCCCCGGCCTTCAGCGTCTGCACGCCAATGATTTCACTGCGCAGGGTCATGACCGGCTTCAGGCCGCTGTTGGCGATATCCTGCCACTCGCCAGAGGGAGACGCACCGTACAGAACGATCCCCGGACGCACCCAGTTATAGTGCGCCTCGGGATGCCACAGCGTGGCCGCCGAGTTCGACAGCGAGCGCGGGCAATCCAGCCCTTCAGCCGCCTGCTCAATGCGGACCATGGCATCGGCAATACCGTCGGGTTTTTCCGCGTCGGCAAAATGCGCCATCAGCGTCATTTCGCCCACGTTTTTCATGGCGCGCAGCTGCTGCCAGACCGTATGCACCCGCTCAGGCTGAAAGCCCAGGCGGTTCATGCCGCTGTTCACCTTGAGGTAGATATCCAGCGGAGCATGGAGCTTCGCATCCTGGATCGCCTTAATCTGCCAGTTACTGTGCACGCTGGTGGTCAGCCGGTACTTATCCAGCAGCGGCAGATCGTCCGCATGGAAGAACCCTTCCAGCAGTAGAATCGGCCCTTTCCAGCCGCGCTCGCGCAGCAGAATGGCCTCTTCAAGATTCAGTAGCGCAAAACCGTCGGTCGCGCTCAGCGCGCTCCAGATACGGTCAATACCGTGGCCGTAGGCATTCGCTTTCACCACCGACCAGACGCGCGAACCCGGGGCCGCCCGACGAACAATTTGCAGATTATCCTTGAGGGCCTGCAGGTTCAGCTGGGCCAGAACAGGACGGGACATGACAACTCCTTAGCTATGCGCGCCGTGCAGGTGCTGTGGACGCGAAGGCGTAAACCCCGATTGATAGCGCGCGGCGCTTAAATCGTCAAACGGAATTGCCGGCGTGCGCCCGGAAATCAGGTCGCTCAGCAGCTGGCCCGATCCGCAGGCCATCGTCCAGCCGAGCGTGCCGTGTCCGGTATTGGTCCACAGGTTTTTGTAAGGCGTGCGGCCTACGATCGGCGTGCCGTCAGGGGTCATCGGACGCAGGCCGGTCCAGAACGTCGCCTGCTCAACAAAACCGCCGCGCGGGAAGAGATCGCCCACGACCATCTCCAGCGTTTCACGACGCGGCTGCAGCAGTTCGGTGTTGAAGCCAACAATTTCCGCCATGCCGCCCACACGAATGCGGTTGTCGAAGCGGGTAATGGCGATTTTGTAGGTTTCGTCCAGAATGGTCGACACCGGGGCGCCGCTCTCTTCTTTCACCGGAATGGTCAGCGAGTAGCCCTTCAGCGGATAGACCGGAATGTCGAGAATGCCTTTCAGCATGGCGGTGGAGTACGAACCAAACGCCATCACGTAGGCATCGGCTTTGATTACCTCGTCGCCGCACTTCACGCCGTAAATTTTTTCGCCTTCCGACAGCAGCTTGTCGACGGAGGTGTTAAAGCGGAACTTCACCCCCGCCTGCTCGCACATTTGCGCAAGACGTTGCGTAAAGAGCTGGCAGTCGCCGGTTTCGTCATTTGGCAGGCGCAGGCCGCCGGTCAGCTTGTGCGCCACTTCCGCCAGCGCCGGTTCAACCTGGCCAAGCTGGCTGGCTTCCAGCAGCTGGTACGGTACGCCGGCATCTTCCAGCACGGCGATATCGCGAGTGGCATTTTCGTACTGTTGCTCGGTGCGGAACAGCTGCAGCGTGCCGCCCTGGCGGCCTTCATACTCAATCCCCGTCGACGCGCGCAGCGCTTTCAGACAGTCGCGGCTGTATTCCGCCAGGCGCACCATGCGCCCTTTGTTCTCCATGTAGTGGCGGGTGTCGCAGTTGCGCAGCATCTGCCACATCCACTTCAGCTGGAACTGCGTGCCGTCAAGGCTGATGGCCAGCGGCGCATGGCGCTGGAACATCCATTTAATCGCTTTCAGCGGAACGCCCGGCGCAGCCCACGGCGCCGCATACCCCGGAGAGATTTGCCCGGCGTTCGCCGCGCTGGTTTCAAGCGCGGGACCGGATTCACGATCGATTACGGTTACGTCATGTCCCGCCTGACTTAAATACCAGGCGCTGGTTACCCCAACGACACCACTTCCCAGTATGACAACACGCATAGCCACTCCATTATGTGCAAAAGAACAATCTTCTAATTACAGATTGATAACCTAGTTGAAAATATTATTCAACATACGACTTTTTTATGGTGACTTACCTCACACATCCCCCAGCATCAGGGGATAGTGCTAATTTGGGATCTCCTGCTGCGCGTTATTTTTAACCAGCATAATATGCTGAGCCATACCGTTTTTTTGCCGTATCAAAAACGCGAAATCGCAAAGAATAAATTTCTACCCCAGCACGCTTTTTAACACGTTGATCTATGCTTGAAAGGAGGCTCTCCAGACAGAGAGAGCACCCACAACGAGGGCGCGCTAATGGCTACTATTGATTCCCTGAACAAGGACAACACACGTCTGAGCGATGGACCCGACTGGACCTTCGAGCTGCTGGATGTTTACCTCGCCGAAATCGACCGGGTCGCAAAGCTGTATCGTCTGGATACCTATCCCCATCAGATTGAAGTCATTACGTCCGAACAGATGATGGACGCCTACTCCAGCGTCGGGATGCCGATTAACTATCCGCACTGGTCGTTTGGCAAAAAATTTATTGAAACCGAGCGGCTATATAAGCACGGCCAGCAGGGGCTGGCGTATGAGATTGTGATTAACTCCAATCCGTGTATTGCTTATTTAATGGAAGAGAACACCATTACCATGCAGGCGCTGGTGATGGCGCACGCCTGCTACGGGCACAACTCCTTTTTCAAGAATAACTACCTGTTCCGCAGCTGGACGGACGCCAGCTCCATCGTCGATTACCTGATCTTCGCCCGTAAATACATTACCGACTGCGAGGAGCGCTACGGCGTGGACGAAGTGGAAAAACTGCTCGACTCCTGCCACGCGCTGATGAACTACGGCGTGGACCGCTACAAACGTCCACAGAAAATCTCCCTGCAGGAGGAGAAAGCCCGGCAGAAGAGCCGCGAAGAGTACCTGCAAAGCCAGGTGAACATGCTGTGGCGAACCCTGCCGAAGCGTGAGGAGGAAAAAACGATCGCCGAAGCGCGTCGCTATCCGTCCGAGCCGCAGGAGAACCTGCTCTATTTTATGGAGAAGAACGCCCCGCTGCTGGAGCCGTGGCAGCGTGAGATCCTGCGCATCGTGCGCAAGGTGAGCCAGTATTTTTACCCGCAAAAGCAGACGCAGGTCATGAACGAAGGCTGGGCGACCTTCTGGCACTACACCATTCTTAACCATCTGTACGACGAGGGGAAAGTGACCGAACGGTTCATGATGGAATTCCTCCACAGCCATACCAATGTGGTGTTCCAGCCGCCCTACAACAGCCCGTGGTACAGCGGGATTAACCCGTATGCGCTTGGCTTCGCCATGTTCCAGGACATTAAGCGCATCTGCCAGTCGCCGACGGAAGAAGACAAGTACTGGTTCCCGGATATCGCCGGTTCTGACTGGCTGGAAACGCTGCACTTTGCGATGCGCGACTTTAAGGACGAGAGCTTCATCAGCCAGTTTATGTCGCCGAAGATCATGCGTGATTTCCGCTTCTTCACCGTGCTGGACGATGACCGCAACAACTATCTGGAGATCTCCGCAATCCATAACGAAGAGGGATACCGTGAGATCCGCTCTCGCCTCTCTTCCCAGTACAACCTGAGCAATCTTGAGCCGAATATTCAGGTATGGAACGTCGATTTGCGCGGCGACCGCTCTCTGACGCTGCGCTATATCCCGCACAATCGCGCGCCGCTGGATAAAGGGCGTAAAGAGGTGCTGAAGCACGTGCATCGCCTGTGGGGTTTTGACGTGCAGCTGGAGCAGCAGAATGAAGACGGGAGCGTCGAGCTGCTGGAACGTTGCCCGGCGCGGTTGAATACGCTGTAGTGACGCTTTTGCCTGGTGGCGGCTACGCTTACCGGGCGAAAAAAAAACCTCTCGTATGAGAGGTTTTTTCTTTTAGCGGGTCTGAATCGCTAAATCACCCGGCAGCGTTTTCTGCATACGGTGCCAGATTTCACCGGAATCGTGACCGTAGCGGCGCACCGTCTCATAAACCTGATCGTGCAGACCTTCGGTACAGAGCTTGCTCAGCTTGTGGTAGAAGCCCAGCGCCAGGCTACGCGCTTCCGGATTGGCAAAGTAGTGGCGGCCAATGCGGGTGTAAAGCCCTTTCATACCGTTGAGGATCAGCCCATACACCGGGTTGCCGGAGGCAAACGCCAGGCCGCGGAACACGTTGTAATCGAGAGTGGCAAAAGCATCGGCATGATCTTCCACCTCGTTCGCGCTGGCCAGCACCGCAAGGGCGTCTTCCGGATGCTGACGGAAAGCGGTACGAATAAAGATCGTCGCGATGTTGGTGCGAACGGAGAGCAGATTATCAATGAGCTGCGGCACGCTTTCATGGTCAAGACGCGCCAGCGTTTCAAGAATGTTCAGCCCGGACGTTTCCCAGAAGTTGTTCACTTTCGTAGGCTTACCGTGCTGGATCGTCAACCAGCCATCGCGCGCCAGCCGCTGAAGCACTTCACGCAGCGTGGTGCGAGTGACGCCAATCAGTTCAGAGAGTTCGCGTTCAGCCGGAAGAATGGACCCCGCAGGGAAACGATTATTCCAGATGCTTTCGATGATGTACTCTTCCGCGAAACCCGCCGGGCTCTGCGCCTTAATGACCATAGTGAGATTTCCATTACACAGCTTTAGCAAATTGGACTCATCATACCAGAGGCACGCAGTGGCAGGTAGCGCGGCAAAGAGAGAAAAGAGGGATCGCCGTTTCATTTTTGTGAAATTTACAATGCAGCCTTATCCGCCTCCAGGCCGCGATTTTTGCGTATACTGATGTTTTGTCTTACTTGACGGGAAGGACGTCTGTTGTGGAAATTTCTTTTGGGCGCGCGCTATGGCGCAATTTTTTAGGTCAGTCTCCTGACTGGTATAAGCTGATACTGCTGGTTTTCCTGGTCGTTAATCCCATCATTTTTAGCGTGAATCCCTTTATCGCCGGCTGGCTGCTGGTGGCGGAGTTTATCTTCACCCTGGCCATGGCGCTGAAATGTTATCCCCTTCTGCCGGGCGGATTGCTGGCGTTTGAAGCCGTCGTCATCGGTATGACCAGCGCCGGGCATGTCAAAGCAGAGCTGGCGTCTAATCTCGAAGTGCTTCTGCTGCTGATCTTTATGGTGGCCGGCATCTACTTTATGAAACAGCTGCTGCTGTTCATCTTCACGCGCCTGCTGCTCAGCATTCCGTCGAAAATGTTCCTCTCGCTGGCGTTTTGCCTTGCCGCCGCCTTCCTGTCGGCGTTCCTGGATGCGCTGACGGTCGTTGCGGTAGTGATCAGCGTCGCGGTTGGGTTTTACGGTATTTATCACCGCGTGGCCTCCTCTCGCCCAAATGAGGACCTGCAGGATGACAGCCACGTCGAGGCGCATAACCGTGACGTGCTGGAACAATTCCGCGCGTTTCTGCGCAGCCTGATGATGCATGCCGGCGTGGGTACCGCGCTGGGCGGCGTGATGACAATGGTGGGCGAGCCGCAAAACCTGATCATTGCCAAAGCGGCGGGCTGGAACTTCGGTGATTTCTTCCTGAGAATGGCCCCGGTGAGCGTACCGGTGCTGATCTGCGGGCTGGCGACCTGTCTGCTGGTGGAGAAGTTTCACCTCTTCGGCTACGGGGCGCAGCTCCCGGAGCCGGTTCGTCAGGAGCTGCATAAATTCGATCTGCAGAGCCGAAGCCAGCGGACGCGCCAGGAGACGCTACGACTGATTGCTCAGGGGATCATCGGCGTCTGGCTTATCGCGGCGCTGGCGTTCCATCTTGCCGAAGTGGGGCTGATTGGCCTGTCAGTCATTATTCTCGCCACCACCTTTACCGGCGTGACGGACGAACATGCCATCGGCAAGGCGTTTACCGAAGCCCTGCCGTTTACCGCCCTGCTGGCGGTGTTCTTTGCCGTCGTGGCGGTGATTATCGACCAGCACCTGTTCGCGCCGATTATTGCCTTTGTATTACAGGCGTCACCGGATGCTCAGCTCTCGCTGTTTTACCTGTTTAACGGCCTGCTCTCGTCGATCTCAGATAACGTCTTCGTCGGGACGGTCTACATCAACGAGGCTAAAGCGGCCATGGAGCAAGGCGTTATCAGCGCCGGACAGTTTGAGCTGCTGGCCGTGGCGATCAACACCGGCACCAACCTGCCGTCGGTAGCGACGCCAAATGGCCAGGCCGCCTTCCTGTTCCTGCTGACCTCCGCCCTCGCGCCGCTCATACGTCTTTCTTATGGCAGGATGGTATGGATGGCGCTGCCCTATACGCTGGTGCTCACGATCGTGGGATTGCTTTGCGTCAAAATTACCCTCATTCCCTGTACGCAATGGCTGGTACAAGCGGGTATACTTGCGGCGCAGTAAACTATGCATCTCGGGCAGTTCGCTGCCCGTTTGCCTTTTCGCACGATAAACATCCAATTACGTTTTATTTCGCCAGGTACAGGTGGCGCGAAAAACGAATTCGTTTACACTGCGCTTTCTAAGCATGTTCCAGGGAAATGATTATGTTGAGATTTTTAAACCAGTGCTCCCGCGGTCGCGGAGCGTGGTTGTTAATGGCCCTGACCGCCTTTGCGCTGGAAATGGTCGCGCTGTGGTTCCAGCATGTAATGGGACTGAAACCTTGCGTACTGTGTATTTACGAACGCAGCGCGCTGTTCGGCATTATGGGTGCGGGCCTGGTGGGTGCGATTGCCCCAAAATCGCCGCTTCGCTATGCCGGTATTGCCATCTGGATCTACAGCGCCTGGAAAGGAATTGAACTCTCCTGGCAGCACACCATGATGCAATTGCATCCGTCACCGTTTATGACCTGTGATTTTGCCGCCCGCTTCCCAAGCTGGCTGCCGCTGGACAAATGGCTGCCGCAGGTGTTTGTCGCATCCGGTGACTGCTCCGTTCGCCAGTGGGAATTCCTGACGCTGGAGATGCCGCAGTGGCTGGTGGGCATTTTTGCCGCCTACTTCGTCGTGGCGCTGCTGGTGCTGATTGCCCAGCCGTTCAAACCGAAGAAACGCGATTTGTTCGGAAGGTAAACGCAAAACGGCAACCAAGGTTGCCGTTTTTAGCGTTTGCGCCCTCTCCTGTGGGAGAGGTTGGGGTGAGGGCATCAGGCCGCACAAGCACAAAAAAACCCGCCTCGGCGGGTTTTTTAATCTTAACGGGTCGGGTGGTTCATGATGTGATCTTCCCAGTCCTGCACCTCGGACTCTTTCACCGCGATGTGGCGCACAGAAATGCGTTCACCGTGCATCGCCGCTTTTGAACCGGTTAACAGCGGATGCCAGTCAGGCAGACCTTTCCCTTCCGCCAGCAGGCGATACGCGCAGGTATGCGGCAGCCATTCAAACGTCGGCAGATTATCCCGGGTTAACTTGATGCAGTCAGGCTCAAATTCAAACCGGCGCTCATAGTTGCGGCACTGGCAGGTTTTAATGTTTAACTGCTTGCAGGCAACGTTGGTGAAGTAGATTTCGTCCGTATCTTCATCCATCAGCTTGTGCAGGCAGCACTGCCCGCAGCCGTCGCACAATGATTCCCATTCCGCGTCAGTCATGTCGTCGAGAGTTTTGCTTTGCCAGAAAGGGATGTCGTTCATCAGGATGTCCACACGTCAAAAGAAAGCGCACCTTATAACGAGTCTGGCACGTTGTTGCAAGTTTTGCCGCCCTCTTCAGGCGGCAAGATGGGGTTACAGCACGCGGGTTTTAAGCGACAGGCCGTTGAAACCGACCTCAAGCTCGTCACCGCTGAGTAGCGGGCCAACGCCTTCTGGGGTTCCGGTCAGGATCACATCGCCCGGCTTCAGGGTAAAGAAGCGACTCATGTAGGCGATCAGCGGCACAATCTTATGGATCATGTCTGCCGTGGTGCCCTGCTGGCGGATCTCACCGTTAACCTTGAGGCTGAGCGGCGTGTCCTGCGGATCGCCGGTAAATTCGCTCACCGGCACAAACGCCGAAATCGGGCAGGAATTATCAAACCCTTTGGCTTTTTCCCACGGCTGCCCTGCTTTCTTCATTTTGCCTTGAACGTCACGCAGGGTCAGATCCAGCGCCACGCCGTATCCGGCAATCGCTTTTTTAACATGTTCTTCTGAGGCCTGGCGCAGCGTCGCGCCGATCAGCACGGCAAGTTCAACTTCGTGATGCACCGAACCCAGCCCCTGGGGCAGCGCCAGCGGCTGGCGGATATCGCAAAGCGCCGTTTCAGGCTTAATAAACAGGACCGGTTCTTCTGGCGTCGCGCTGCCCATCTCCTGAATATGTTTTGCGTAGTTGCTGCCCACGCAAACCACTTTGCTGACGGGATAATCCAGTAATGCACCTTGCCAGTTATGATGTTGATACATGGTCGACCCCTAAACGGTTGATGTGTTGTGCCCAAAAACAGTTGAGACTATTTTTTACCGTTCGCCTCAAGATGCTGTTTTAATAAATTCTCGGGTGGCGGTGGAAGCTGTAAATAATAGCCTTGCTCGGCTAAGGCCGTTTTCACTTTATCCAGATCGGCGTTAATCAGTTTCTTACGACCATCGAGCGGCAGCAGCATCGCCAGCTGTGGTCGGCCAAAGTTCTTCATTAATTCTTCAGGCACGCGTGAAAAATCGTCTTTCTTTTCGACATAAAGATAGGTCTGGTCACGGCTTGTACTTCTGTAGATCACACAAAACATGTTTTTACTCTGAATTAATGGGTGGTTGCTTGCCTCAATATACTCCTGACTATAACATGCCTGATACTCTTCGGAATATCGCAGCGAGTGGTTGCGGTTAATAGCAAATTGAGTAAGGCCAGGATGTCAAACACGCCCATCGAGCTTAAAGGCAGTAGCTTCACCTTATCAGTGGTACATTTGCATGATGCAAAACCCGAGGTTATTCGTCAGGCGTTAGAAGACAAAATCGCCCAGGCTCCCGCCTTTCTGAAGCACGCCCCTGTTGTTATCAACGTCAGCGGTCTTGAGGCTCCGGTTAACTGGAAACTTCTCCAGCAGGCCGTCTCCTCGACCGGACTGCGTATCGTGGGCATCAGCGGCTGCAAAGATACTGAGCTGAAAGCGGAAATTGAGCGTGCGGGGCTGCCCCTTCTGAATGAGGGCAAAGAAAAAGCCTCGCGAGCGGCACCCGTTGCCGTGCAAACGCCCCCTCCTGCGGTGCAAAACGTTACTACCGTCACAAAAACGCGAATGATTGATGTGCCGGTTCGTTCCGGTCAGCGCATTTATGCACCAAACTGTGATCTGATTGTTACAAGCCACGTCAGTGCTGGCGCTGAGCTGATTGCAGATGGCAATATTCACGTATACGGTATGATGCGTGGACGTGCGCTCGCAGGTGCAAGTGGCGATCGAGATGCGCAAATATTTTGTACTCACCTGACGGCGGAACTGGTGTCCATCGCAGGTGAATATTGGCTGAGCGACAAGATCCCAGCCGAATTTTATGGCAAAGCGGCTCGCCTGCTTCTGGCAGACGACGCGTTGACCGTTCAACCGTTGAATTGATCCCTTTTTAACAAGGAATTTCTATGGCACGCATTATTGTTGTTACTTCGGGTAAAGGAGGCGTTGGCAAGACCACCTCCAGCGCGGCCATCGCTACTGGTTTGGCCCAGAAGGGAAAGAAAACCATCGTTATCGACTTCGATATCGGTCTGCGTAACCTCGACCTCATCATGGGATGTGAGCGTCGCGTCGTGTATGACTTCGTAAACGTCATTCAGGGCGATGCCACGCTTAACCAGGCGATGATCAAAGACAAGCGCACCGAGAACCTCTACATTCTCCCGGCTTCTCAGACGCGTGACAAAGACGCCCTGACCCGTGAAGGCGTGGAAAAGGTGCTCGACGATCTGAAAAAAATGGATTTCGACTTCATTGTCTGCGACTCCCCTGCGGGCATCGAAACCGGTGCCCTGATGGCGCTCTACTTCGCTGATGAAGCGATCATCACCACCAACCCTGAAGTTTCATCCGTGCGTGACTCAGACCGCATTCTGGGCATCCTCGCTTCTAAATCCCGTCGTGCGGAAAATGGCGAAGACCCGATTAAAGAACACCTGCTGCTCACCCGCTACAATCCGGGCCGCGTGAACAAAGGTGACATGCTGAGCATGGAAGACGTGCTGGAGATCCTGCGCATTAAGCTGGTGGGCGTTATCCCGGAAGATCAGTCCGTGTTACGCGCCTCTAACCAGGGCGAGCCAGTGATCCTTGATACATTGGCAGATGCAGGTAAAGCTTACGCCGATACCGTTGACCGTCTGCTGGGAGAAGAACGTCCTTTCCGCTTCATTGAAGAAGAGAAGAAAGGTTTCCTCAAACGCCTGTTCGGAGGATAAGTTATGGCATTACTGGACTTTTTTCTCTCGCGGAAAAAGAACACCGCCAACATCGCAAAAGAACGTCTGCAAATTATCGTTGCGGAGCGTCGTCGTAGCGACGCCGAGCCTCACTATCTGCCGCAGCTGCGCAAGGACATCCTGGAAGTGATCTGTAAGTATGTGCAGATTGACCCGGAGATGGTCACGGTGCAGCTGGAACAAAAAGACGGGGATATTTCGATCCTGGAGCTGAACGTTACGCTCCCGGAAGCGGAAGAGTCTCGTCCGTAGGTTTGTGTTTTCGCCGCCCCGGTAAGCGCAGCGCCACCGGGGAAATATGCCGGGTATATCGCCCGGCATATTTTTTTTATCGCGGGTAACCGTCCAGCAGCGTATTCAGGCGATCGGCCATCAATTCCCCGCGCCATCCCGCCATCATCTCCGGCACGCCATTCTGCGGCTTCAGCTTCCAGTGCCAGTTCAGCAGCTGGTTAATCTGACGACGTGAGGCGAGCAGTTCCGCGCTCAGCTTGCTTTCCGTTGCAACCGCCTGCACCAGCGCTTTGATATCCTTAAACGCTTTGCGATAGCCCGGCATGTCCATCAGGTTCAGCAGCGGTTCCGGCAGCGCATCTTCCGGCAGCTCCTGCGCTTTGGCGACCAGCGCCAGCAGGGTTTTACCGTGGAATCGGATCTCGCTGCCCGAAAGCCCAATGCTGTCCAGCTCGCCCAGGCTGCCCGGCATATAGCGCGCGACTGCCCAGAGATGCTCTTCGCGAACAACAAAGTTAACGGCCAGATCGCGCTCCCGCGCTTTACGCAAGCGCCAGTCTGCCAGCAGCTGCAGGCATGCCAGCTGACGCGTGCGCAGCTGCCAGGCGTTGCTGATATCGCGCCAGGCCTCTTTCGGGTCAACCACTTCCTGACGACGCTGCTGGGTCATACGGCATTCGTCCAGCGCAGCAGCGAGCCAACCGGAGGCTTCCGCCTCTTTCATCAGCTGTCCGGCAATCGGCAGCAGGTAAAACACGTCTGCCGCCGCATACTCCAGCTGACGCTCTGTAAGCGGGCGCGCCAGCCAGTCGGTACGGGATTCGCTTTTATCCAGCGTCAGGCCCGTATACTCCTCCACCATGGCAGCAAAGCCCCAGGAGAGCGGACGATTGCTGAATGCCGCGAGGATCTGCGTGTCAATCAGCGGCTGGGGCATGATGCCAAAGGTGTTCAGAAAGACTTCCAGATCCTCACTGCCTGCGTGCAGGTATTTCGTCACGGCGGTATCGAGCAGCAGGTCACGCATCGGCGTCCAGTCGGTAATGCCGAGAGGGTCAATCAGCGACACGTGTTTACCGTCGTACATCTGAATCAAACCCAGCTGCGGATAATAGGTTCGGGTACGGACAAACTCGGTATCCAGGGCAATGGCAGGAAAGTCGCGCGTCACTTCGCACAGCGAAGCCAGCTCGTCGTTGGTCGTGATCATCTGGTAATTCAAAACGGGTTCTCTTTTGTTTGCGCCCATAAAAAACGCCGGCTTAACCGGCGTCTGGGCGATTAGCGTGAAGCTCAGGCCTTATTGTCTACTTTGCCACGGGCTTCGTCACGTAATTCTCGTCGTAATATCTTTCCGACGTTGGATTTCGGCAGCTCATCGCGGAATTCAACCAGCTTCGGCACCTTGTAGCCCGTCAGCTGACGACGGCAAAACGTTACCAGCGCCTCCTCCGTCAGGGAAGGATCTTTCTTGACCACAAATATTTTAACCGCTTCACCGCTGCTGCCGGAAGGGACGCCGACAGCCGCCACTTCAAGTACGCCGCTGTGCTGCATAACCACGTCTTCGATCTCATTTGGATAGACGTTGAAGCCGGAGACCAGGATCATGTCTTTCTTGCGATCGACGATGCGCAGGAAGCCCTCGTCATCCATTACCGCAATATCACCGGTGTGCAGCCAGCCGTCTTTGATGATTTCGTCGGTCGCATCGGGACGCTGCCAGTAACCCAGCATCACCTGCGGACCTCTGACGCAAAGCTCACCCGGCTCGCCCGGCGCGACTTCGTTATCGTTATCATCGACCAGTTTGGCCTCTGTCGAAGGAACCGGCAGACCAATGCTTCCACTGTGATAGTCGATATCGTGTGGGTTCACGCTGACCAGCGGAGCACATTCCGTCAGCCCATAGCCTTCCAGCAAATACTGACCGGTGAGCTTCACCCAGCGCTCGGCGACCGCCTGCTGAACCGGCATGCCGCCGCCCGCAGAGAGATGCAGCGTGGAGAAATCCAGCTGCTGGAACTCTTTGTTATTAAGCAGCGCGTTAAACAGGGTGTTCACCCCCGTCATGGCGGTGAACGGGTATTTCGCCAGCTCTTTCACCAGGCCCGGGATATCGCGCGGGTTGGTGATGAGGATGTTCTGACCACCCAGTTCAATAAACAGCAGGCAGTTCATGGTCAGCGCAAAGATGTGATACAGCGGAAGCGCGGTGATCACCACTTCTTTGCCCGGATGCAGAAGCGGCCCGTAGGTGGCGTTCACCTGTTCAAGGTTTGCCAGCATATTGCGGTGGGTAAGCATGGCCCCTTTGGCGACGCCGGTAGTCCCGCCCGTGTATTGCAGAAACGCAAGATCTTCCGCCACCACTTCGGGTTTCACATACTGCATACGGTAGCCCGCATGCAGCGCGCGGCGGAAGGAGATGGCGTCCGGCAGGTGGTATTTTGGCACCAGGCGCTTGACGTATTTAACGACAAAGTTAACCAGCGTGCCTTTGGCGGTGGAGAGTTGATCCCCCATGCGCGTCAGGATGACGTGTTTAACCTGGGTTTTGTCGACCACTTTTTCCAGCGTATGGGCGAAGTTGGACACAATGACAATCGCGGCCGCGCCGCTGTCGTTCAGCTGATGCTCCAGCTCGCGCGGGGTATACAAGGGGTTAACGTTGACGACAATCATCCCGGCTCGCAGGATACCGAACAACGCCACCGGGTATTGCAGCAGGTTCGGCATCATCAGCGCGACGCGGTCCCCTTTTTGCAGCCCCAGCCCTTCCTGAAGATACGCCGCAAACGCCCGGCTACGCTCCTCAAGCTTACGGAACGTCATGACCTCGCCCATATTCACGAATGCGGGCTGGTCCGCGTAGCGCCTTACCGAGTGCTCAAATAATTCCACCAGGGATTGATAACGGTCAGGATTGATCTCAGCAGGAACATCTGCGGGATAACGGTTAAGCCAAACCTTCTTCAATGCATCACCTCTGAAATGAGTGTTCGTCGTCATCACAACCCCGATAATAAACAGTTTGTTAACATTATATTAACTCAGCGTACCAGTTTATTAATTGTTCAGATTTAAGGTTGCGAAGCGCGTCACTCTTTTTTTTCGTTTTATCCGTAAAAAAACAGAGACAGCGGCTGAGCCGCTGTCTCTTTTCTAACAATAACAGTAAGTTACTCAGTAACGATCGTCTGAACCTGTGCAGGACCCGGGTTATACCAGCCCCAGCCCGGGTAGCCGTAACGATAAGGATGTGGACCCCACATCCACGGATCCATCGGCTGAGGCGGCATGATCACCTGCTGTGCCAGCCGCCAGCGTTTATAACCGTTGACCTGCATGGTCATAAATTTATACGGCGTGCTGCCGATTTTGCCCTGCACGGCGCCGGTGATCGGCCCGACGACGGTCACCAGCTGTCCGCGAAAATCGACCGGATCGAGGAAACCGCTGACGTCCGCATAGATACGTCCGCGAGAGGCCTCACCCAGTACCGGCCGCGCGCCGCTGTCCAGCGGAACGGTTGCGATCTCGAGGCGGGTTTTCCCCTGCTGGTTTTGTACGTCGATGACCTTACCGCCAAAGCGCGCTTCCTGGCCGACGTAAAGCTCAGGCGCATTCATCACCCGAACCAGATCCTGCTGTGGCGTCGGGCTGCTGCCCTTAATCGCATCAGGAACGGAAACGCATCCGCTCAGTGCTATGGCAACCGCGCCTGCCATAATAAGGCGTACTACTTTAGTTCGAACCGCCATGATGCGACTCCTTTTTCTCAGTTCCTGTTACTGAGATTCACTCGCGGCCCGGAAGTTTCTTCCACGCAACGGTGTTTCGCAAATAAACCGGCTCCGCGTGTTCAACGGCAACGGTTTTTCCTGCCGCGAGCAGCTGGCAGGCAATCGGAAGCATGTCTTCCGCAGCCGGCAGCAGCATGTTGCCGCCCACCAGCGTCACCCCGGTGTCGTTTGCCATGTCTGGCCACGCCGGCCAGCCGGTGCCGACGGTTGCCCACTCGCCGGAGAGCTGCTGCAGCCGCTCAGTGACCGCTTCCGGCTTGAGCACGGCTTCCGTCTCTTCGCCGTGCCACACGCCCTGCTCGTCGCGGGTGTATTCGGCCCAGTAAACTTCGCCCATGCGGGCATCAATCGCGGCCAGCACGCGCGTTGCCCCGGTCATGCGCCATGCGCCCTGCGCCATGGTGGCAAGCGTAGAGACGCCGATCATCGGCAGTTCGGCGCCCAGCGCCAGCCCCTGCGCAATGCCAATCCCGATACGTACGCCCGTAAAGCTGCCGGGGCCACGGCCAAAGGCCAGCGCATCGAGGTCGGTTAAGGAGGTGTTGCCCTGGGTTAAAATGGCTTTTACCAGGGGCAGAATGCGTTGGGTGTGTTCCCGTGGGCACTCTTCGAAATGAGCAGAAACAGCACCGTCGTTCAACAGAGCGACAGAGCAAGCCTCTGTCGCGGTATCAATAGCCAGAATTCGCATCAGTCGTCGCGCTCTCGCAAGGGTCAGTCACAAAATGGCGCGCATCTTAGCACACTCCGGGGTAAATTACTCCGCCGTTGGGTTTGCCAGGAAACGCACCGCGCGTTTTATGTCCCGCGTCCGCGGTGCGGGCGGCAGGCTGGCAAGGAAGGTCGCTCCGTAAGGGCGCATCACCAGCCGGTTATCGCAAATGACCAGCACCCCGCGATCGGTAACGTCGCGGATCAATCGCCCTACCCCCTGCTTGAGCGTAATCACCGCATCCGGCAGCTGTACCTCATCGAAAGGATCGCCCCCGCGCAGACGGCAGTCTTCCATGCGCGCCTTCAGCTGCGGATCGTCCGGAGAGGTAAACGGCAGCTTATCAATAATTACCAGCGAGAGCGTATCGCCGCGCACGTCCACCCCTTCCCAGAAGCTGCTGGTTGCCACCAGCAGGGCATTTCCGGCGCTGACAAACTGCTGTAACAGCTGGCCTTTACTGGTTTCACCCTGCAGCAGAACCGGCAGCGTCATGGTGGCGCGGAACTGCTCGGCGAGGTCACGCATCATGGCGTGAGAGGTGCAGAGCATAAAGCAGCGGCCGTTGTTGGCCTCGATCATCGGTTTTAACATCGCGGCCAGGTGGCGCGCCGCCCCCGGCTGGTTCGGCAGCGGCAGATTACGAGGCACGCAGAGCAGCGCCTGTTTTTCGTAATCGAACGGGCTCGGCAGGAGCAGCGATTCCGCATCCTCAATGCCAAGACGTTCCGTGAAATGATGCAGATCGTCATTCACCGACAGGGTTGCCGAGGTGAAGATCCAGCTTCCCGGTTTTTGCGCCATCACCTCTTTAAACTTATCAGCCACCGTCAGCGGCGTGAGCGCCAGGGTGAAATGCCGCGAGGTGCACTCATACCAGTAGCTGAACCCCGGCTGGTTAATCTCTTTCAGCCGCTTGAGCCGCCCGCGATAGAGCGTGGCGCGTTCGAAGGCCGCATCCAGCAGCGCGGAACGGCCAAGCGACAGTTTTGCCACGTCGTAGCAGAGTTCGAGGGCATCATCGAGCAGCAACAGCGCGCGCTGGATGTTTTTGTCCGCCAGAAGCTCGCGCAGGTTACCGCGATAGCCCGGCTCACCAAGCTGTAAGCGGAAATCCTGCGCGCTTTGGGCCAGACGGTCGGCGCACTTCTGCAGCTGCTGGGTATCTTTGAGTTCGGTCCGGTAAGCGATGGTGAAATCTTTCGCCAGATCCTGCAGCTGGCGGCTGGAAAGCGACTGGCCGAAATACTGGCTGGCGATGTCCGGAAGCTGGTGGGCTTCGTCGAAGATCATCACGTCCGCCTCCGGGATCAGCTCGCCGAAACCGCTGTCCTTGACGACCATATCCGCGAGGAACAGATGGTGGTTCACCACCACCACATCCGCGTCCATCGCCGTTTTGCGCGCTTTCACTACAAAGCAGTCTTTATACAGCGGGCAGTCGCTGCCGAGGCAGTTGTCGTTGGTGCTGGTCACCAGCGGCCAGGCAGGCGAGTCTTCCGGCACGCTCGCGCAGGTGCTGATATCGCCCTCTTCGGTCTGGTTCGCCCAGGCGCGAAGGATAATGACGTCGCTGAGGGTTTGTACCGGCAGGTCGCCGCCCGCCAGCGCCTGCTGCTCAAGACGTTCCAGGCAGAGATAGTTGGAGCGTCCCTTCAGCAAGGCCAGACGACCTTTGTATTTCAGCGCTTTCGCCACCGTGGGCAAATCGCGACTGTAGAGCTGATCCTGCAGCGCCTTCGATCCGGTGGAAATAATCACCTTCTTCTTCGCGCGCAGCGCCGGAGCAAGGTAAGCATACGTTTTACCCGTACCGGTTCCGGCCTCGACCACCAGCGGCTGAGCCTTATCGATGGCGCGTGCAACGGCGTGCGCCATCTGGCGCTGAGGCTCACGGGGCTTGAAGCCGGGAATAGCCTGCGCTAATTGACCTTCAGGGGAAAAATCGTCTGCCACGGTGCTCTCTCACTGTATTTTTGCACAGGGATTATGTCAGCCCAACCTCTCCTGTGCCACCCCAAATAGTGACGACACGAGAACAATATGGCAGTCTTGCCGCCTGACGACGAAAAATAACGAGGAAACGTTTATGACAATTGTGCGCATTGATGCCGAAGCCCGCTGGTCTGATGTGGTGATCCATAACCAGACGCTTTACTACACCGGCGTACCGGCTAACCTGGACGCGGATGCGTTCGAGCAGACGGCTAACACTCTGGCGCAGATTGATGCGGTGCTGGAAAAACAGGGCAGCGACAAATCCCGCATTCTGGATGCGACGATTTTCCTGGCAAACAAAGATGATTTCGCGGCGATGAACAAAGCCTGGGATGCATGGGTGGTGGCGGGTCACGCGCCTGTACGCTGTACCGTACAGGCCACGCTGATGAAGCCGGAATATAAGGTAGAGATTAAGATTATCGCGGCGGTGTAAGCCCGATTACTCTTCTGGATCTTCATCTTCATCTTCGAATCGCGCCACGATCCGCTCGCCGGAATGACTGGCGCGAATCTCCTCGGCGACAACCGTAATCGCCTGTCCGCTGCTCATCCCCTGGGACATCAGTTCCTGAATTCGCTCAACCGCTTTCTGCTGCTGTTCATGGCTCAGAGAAGGTAAACCTGCAAACATCGTCAACTCCTGCTAAATTATTCGCGCTAATTATTTCACGCTGCCCGGTAGTATGCCACACATGAACATGCGCTTCCCCACTGTTATTACCTTGCCCTGGCGTGCAGACGCCGCTGAATTCTGGTTTGCCCGCCTGAGCCATCTGCCGTTTGCGATGCTGCTGCATTCTGGCCATGCGGACCATCCCTATAGCCGCTTCGACATTCTGGTGGCCGATCCGCTAAAGACGCTAACAACCGATGACCTGTCGTTAACGGACGATCCCCTGAAGCAGCTGCAGCAGGCCATTAACGCGCTGGGCTTATCTGCTGCGCCGAACCCGGACCTCCCTTTCCAGGGCGGCGCGCTGGGCCTGTTTGGGTACGATCTGGGTCGCCTTTTCGAAACGCTGCCGGAGCATGCGCAGGCTGATATTTCCCTGCCAGACATGGCCGTGGGGCTGTATGACTGGGCGTTAATTGTCGATCATCAGAAAAAAACGGTTTCACTGCTGAGCCATCATGACGTGCAGGCGCGTCTGGCGTGGCTGGAGGCGCAACGGCCTGCCCCGGCAGAGACGTTTACCCTTACCTCTGGCTGGCGCTCGAACATGACCGCAGCGGAGTATGCCGAAAAATTCGCGCGCGTTCAGGCGTATCTGCAAAGCGGTGACTGCTACCAGGTTAACCTCGCCCAGCGCTTCCAGTCGACATACCGGGGAGATGAGTGGCAGGCGTTTACCCGTCTTAACGCCAGCAATAAGGCGCCGTTCAGCGCGTTTGTCCGTCTGGAACAGGGTGTAATTCTTAGCCTGTCACCCGAGCGCTTTATCCATCTGGCCGAGGGTACGATTCAAACCCGTCCGATTAAAGGCACGTTACCGCGTCTTGCGGACCCCGATGCCGATCGCCAGCAGGCGGAAAAGCTCGCCGCCTCGCCGAAAGACCGCGCCGAGAACCTGATGATTGTCGATCTGATGCGTAACGACATTGGCCGCGTCGCCGAACCGGGTAGCGTGCGCGTGCCGGAACTGTTTGTCGTCGAGCCTTTCCCGGCGGTGCATCATCTGGTCAGTACCATTACCGCGCGTCTACCCACCTCTCGCACCGCCTGCGATCTGCTCCGCGCCGCGTTCCCGGGCGGCTCCATCACCGGCGCGCCAAAGGTACGGGCGATGGAGATCATTGATGAGCTGGAGCCGCACCGCCGCAACGCCTGGTGCGGCAGCATCGGCTATATCAGCCTGTGCGGCACCATGGATACCAGCATTACCATTCGCACGCTGACGGCCTGCGACGGAAACCTTTACTGCTCGGCCGGGGGCGGCATTGTTGCCGATAGCCAGGTCGATGCGGAATATCAGGAAACCTTTGATAAAGTTAACCGTATCCTGAAACAACTGGAGTAATCACGGGTGGAAAAAGAGAACCTGACGCTGGACGATTTTTTATCTCGTTTTCAGCTTTTACGACCGCAGGTCAACCGCGAAGCGCTCAATCAGCGTCAGGCGGCCGTGCTGATCCCGGTCGTGCGTCGCGCGCAGCCGGGCCTGCTGCTCACCCAGCGTTCTCCCCATTTACGCAAGCACGCGGGTCAGGTCGCCTTTCCGGGTGGCGCAGTGGACAGCTCCGACGCCTCGCTGATTGCCGCCGCGCTGCGGGAAGCGCAGGAAGAGGTTGCCATTCCGCCGGAGGCGGTGGAGGTCATCGGCGTGCTGCCGCCCGTCGACAGCGTTACCGGTTTTCAGGTCACGCCGGTGGTGGGCATTATCCCGCCCGGCCTGCAGTATCACGCCAGCGTCGATGAAGTTTCAGCGGTATTTGAAATGCCGCTTGAAGAGGCGCTCCGGCTCAGCCGTTATCATCCGCTCGATATCCATCGACGGGGGCATGACCATCGGGTCTGGTTGTCCTGGTATCAGCATTATTTTGTCTGGGGCATGACGGCGGGCATCATTCGCGAACTGGCGCTGCAAATCGGCCTGAAACCTTGACTATACTTTACATTCCACCCTTTTTCGCAGGTTTGCGATCCGCGTCGCGCTATTAGCAAAACCCATCGTTAACCATTAGTTTAATTCATGTGAATAGTTAAGCCGAGGTCGGTGTTCCCTCTTACACTATGCGCAGTTATAACATCGTTACTGGAACCCCGGTAACCCTGTCAGGAGTGTGAAAGTGATTAGTATATTCGACATGTTCAAAGTGGGAATTGGCCCTTCGTCTTCCCATACTGTTGGCCCGATGAAGGCCGGTAAACAGTTCGTCGATGATCTGGTCGAAAAAGGATTACTGGAAAGCGTTACCCGTGTCGCCGTGGATGTTTACGGCTCGCTGTCATTAACGGGTAAAGGCCACCACACCGATATCGCCATTATTATGGGTCTGGCAGGCAATATGCCGGATACCGTAGATATTGATGCCATCCCGGCATTCATCCGCGACGTGGAAACACGCGGCCGCCTGCTGCTGGCAAACGGCCAGCAGGAAGTCGATTTCCCGCAGGAAGACGGCATGCGTTTCCGTAGCGACAACCTGCCGCTGCACGAAAACGGCATGACCATTCACGCTTACAGCGGTGAAAAAGAGATTTACAGCAAAACGTACTACTCCATCGGCGGTGGCTTCATCGTGGATGAAGAGCATTTTGGCAAAGACAGCGTCGGCGACGTCAGCGTACCGTACCCGTTCAAATCGGCTACAGAAATGCTGGGCTACTGCAAAGAGACCGGTCTTTCACTGTCCGGCATGGTGATGCAAAACGAACTGGCCCTGCACAGCAAAAAAGAGATTGAAGACTATTTTGCGAACGTCTGGCAAACCATGCGCGCCTGTATCGACCGCGGGATGAACACCGAAGGCGTTCTGCCGGGTCCACTGCGCGTACCGCGTCGTGCCTCTGCCCTGCGCCGTATGCTGGTGACCACGGACAAGTTCTCCAACGACCCGATGAACGTGGTTGACTGGGTAAACATGTTTGCCCTGGCGGTTAACGAAGAGAACGCCGCAGGTGGACGCGTCGTGACGGCGCCAACCAACGGCGCCTGCGGTATCGTTCCGGCAGTGCTGGCGTATTACGATCACTTTATTGAGCCCGTGACGCCGGACATCTACATCCGCTATTTCCTGGCGGCAGGTGCCATCGGTGCGCTGTACAAAATGAACGCCTCCATCTCCGGTGCGGAAGTGGGCTGTCAGGGTGAAGTGGGCGTTGCCTGCTCCATGGCGGCGGCGGGTCTGGCAGAGCTGCTGGGCGCAAGCCCTGAGCAGGTCTGCGTGGCGGCGGAGATCGGTATGGAACATAACCTCGGTCTGACCTGTGACCCGGTCGCGGGCCAGGTGCAGGTGCCGTGCATCGAGCGTAACGCGATTGCCTCTGTGAAAGCCATCAACGCCTCACGTATGGCGATGCGCCGTACCAGCGAACCTCGCGTATCGCTGGATAAGGTGATTGAAACCATGTACGAAACCGGCAAGGACATGAACGCGAAATACCGCGAGACGTCCCGCGGTGGCCTGGCCATTAAGGTGCAGTGCGACTAATACTGCCTTTCGCCCATCTGCAACGGATGGGCGAATTTCCCTCTTCTTTCTCGTCTCCTTCTGCTTTCCCCACTACACTTTTACTGTTGCGTCCGGCTTTTGTGGCTGGTGGCTTATCAGGCGACCGTTCATGCAAACTGCACAAACGATCATTAAAAACTATCGCCGAAAACGCGTTATCGTCTGTGTCACGGTTGCGCTCCTCACGCTCATCCTGACGTTAGGCATTCGCTTTATTTCACAGCGCAATGTTAACCAACAGCGGATCCTCGATTTTACCAGCCACACCGTTCGCGCCCTTGATAACGTCCTGCTTTCTTTAGAGAACCGCCGCAGCGTGCTGCAGCCCCTGGTAGGGCAGCCCTGCCCGCAGGCGCATCTGGCGCTGCGAAAGCAGGCCGCCATTTTGCAGACGGTACGCTCCATCGCCCTGATTGACGAGGGTATCCTGTACTGCTCAAGTATTTTCGGGAGCCGCAATGTGCCCGTTCGCGACTTCCTGAAAGAATTACCCGCCAGCACGGCGAAGCTGATTTTATCGAGCGACCAGTGGCTGCTTAAGGGTAGCCCGATATTGATCCAGTGGTATCCCGTCTCTCAGGACGGTGAAGCAGGCGTTATCGAGATCATCAATATCGATCTGATCGCCAAAATGATCCTTGAGCCCCAGCGCCCGCTTATTAATGACGTGGCGCTAACCGTAGGCGATCGCTTTCTGCGCTATGGACAACGCGTCAGCGACAGCCTGACGTTTGATGAGGAGGGCTCTCTTTTCCGGCAATCGTCAACCCGAAACCCTTTCACCATTACGGTCAGCGGGCCAGGCCCTGGAGAATTAGCCTTAAAAAGCCTGCCAGCCCAGCTGCCGCTGGGACTCATGCTCAGCCTGCTGCTGGGCTATCTCGCCTGGCTGGCAACGGCAAACCGGATGAGCTTTACGTGGGAGATCGATATGGGCATTGCGGCGCGGGAATTTGAGCTTTTCTGCCAGCCGCTGGTGAATGCCCGTACCCAGGCGTGCACCGGCGTGGAGATCCTGCTGCGCTGGAATAACCCCCGTCAGGGTTGGATCACCCCGGAGGTGTTTATCCCCCTGGCAGAAGAACATAACCAGATTGTCCCTCTGACCCGCTATGTCATCGCCGAAACGGTGCGCCAGATAGGTTACTTCCCTTCCAGCGCCGGTTTTCACATTGGGATTAACGTCGCCGCCAGCCATTTCCGTCACGCGGTGTTGATACAGGACCTGAATCGCCTCTGGTTCAGCGCCTGTCCGCGCCAGCAGCTGGTGATTGAACTCACGGAACGGGATGCGCTGCTGGATGCGGATTATCGCATCGTGCGCGAACTGCATCGCAAAGGGGTGAAGCTGGCCATCGACGATTTTGGTACCGGGAACAGCTCCCTCTCCTGGCTTGAAAAGCTGCACCCGGACGTGCTGAAAATCGACCAGTCGTTTACCACCGCCATCGGTACCGACGCCGTGAACTCGACGGTGACGGATATGATTATTGCGCTGGGTCAGCGGCTGAATATCGAACTGGTTGCTGAAGGGGTCGAGACGGAGGAGCAGGCGCGCTACTTGCGCCGCCATGGCGTGCCTGTCCTGCAGGGGTTTTTCTATGCGCGGCCCATGCCGCTACGGGATTTTCCGAAGTGGCTGGCGGGAAGTTCATCCCCGCCAGCGCATCATAACGGGCACATCGTGCCGTTAATGCCGCTGCGCTAAGCCGGCTTACTCATCTTCGTCGTGGGCTGATTGTTCTTTAACAATACGAACCATATCAACGCGATAGTCATTGGCTTCAACGATCGTAATGTGCAGCGGCGCCAGCTCGATCACATCTCCGACGCGCGGGATTTGCCCGTTAACCGCGATCACCAGGCCGGCAACGGTCGCGATGTCTTCTTCATCGTTGATCACGTTTTCCAGCCCCAGCGTGTGCGAGAGCGCGTGCAGGTCGGTGGTACCTTTAACCAGCCAGCCTTCACCGTCGGCAACGATCTCTGGCGTTTCGTCGGCATCCGGGAATTCACCGGCAATCGCTTCCAGCACGTCCAGCGGCGTAACCAGCCCCTGCACCACGCCAAACTCGTTGGTGACGATAACAAAGCTACCGCGAGCGCGGCGCAGCACTCCGAGCAGGTTGATAGGATCCAGCGTTTCCGGCACGACAATCGCAGGCGACGCGGCGGCAACGGCTTCCACGTTGACGCCCTCTTCCAGGGCCACCAGCATCTCTTTTGCCCGCACCACGCCGATGATCTCATCCAGCTCTCCGCGACACACCGGGAACAGGCTGTGCGGAGAAGAGAGCAGCTGCTGGCGAATTTCATCGACGCTCAGGTTTGCATCGACCCAGCTAATTTCCCCGCGCGGCGTCATGATGCCGCGCAGCGAACGGGAGGCCAGGGAGAGCACGCCGTTGATCATGTAGCGTTCTTGCTCCACAAACGCCCCTTCCGGGACCGGAACCGGGTTATGGTTTTCGGAATCAGACTGGACGTTCACCTGACGACGACCGCCCATCAGGCGCAGAATGGCGTCTGCGGTACGGGCGCGCAGCGGCTGATTCGACTGCTGCTTAATAAAGTTACGGCGCGCAATCTGGTTGAACAGCTCGATCAGGATCGAGAAGCCAATCGCGGCGTACAGGTAGCCTTTCGGAATATGGAAGCCAAAACCTTCCGCCACCAGGCTCAGACCAATCATCAGCAGGAAGCTCAGACACAGCACGACCACCGTCGGATGCTGGTTAACGAAGCGCGTCAGCGGCTTCGAGGCCAGCAGCATGACCGCCATCGCAATGACAACAGCCGCCATCATTACCGGCAGATGATTCACCATGCCGACCGCCGTGATCACCGCATCCAGCGAGAAGACCGCATCAAGCACCACGATCTGCAGCACTACCACCCAGAAGCTGGCATAGCCTTTACCGTGCCCATCATCGTGCTGACGGTTTTCCAGCCGCTCGTGTAGCTCCGTCGTCGCTTTGAAAAGCAGGAATATCCCCCCGATCAGCATGATTAAATCACGCCCGGAGAAGGTGTAGTCCATGACGGAGAACAGCGGTTTGGTCAGCGTGACCATCCAGGAGATGACGGAAAGCAGCCCCAGTCGCATAACCAGCGCCAGCGAGAGACCAATCAGACGCGCTTTATCACGCTGTTTTGGCGGCAGTTTGTCCGCAAGGATGGCGATAAACACCAGGTTATCAATGCCGAGAACAATCTCCAGCACCACCAGCGTGAGCAATCCCACCCAGATTGACGGGTCCATTAAGAATTCCATGACAAGCTCCTGCTAAAGGAATGACGAAACGGTGCCCCACTCAACGTGGGCAAAACAGAGGTAAACAGAGTTGATACGTGGCGAGGATCGCCGGTGAATAAGGCGCGAAATGGCCTGGTTGATGACTGACGTCGGTGACGGTCCATATAGTGGGCTGTAACCCTATACTCCTGAACGATTAAACGGAGGCTAAACATATCAGAGACACTGTGTTTTTAGCAAAGATTTACGTTCCTTTGCAAAGTTCTGTAACACAGCGGCTTTACGCTACAGATAAATCTGTAACGCGTGGCTAAATTACGGATCTTCATCACATAAATTATTTTTTCACTATCTAAAATAATTCGCGGAAGTCTTAGTTTTTTTGAACTCTAACCCTTATCTGAATCGATTCGGTTCGCCAATACGATTCTCAGTACGGCTGCCTGGCAGGCGTATTAATGATAATAAAAGGAGGTAGCAAGTGACCATTGCTATTGTCATAGGCACACATGGTTGGGCTGCTGAGCAGCTACTCAAAACGGCAGAGATGCTGTTGGGCGAGCAGGAAAACGTCGGCTGGATCGATTTCGTTCCCGGTGAAAACGCCGAGACGCTGATAGAGAAGTACAACGCTCAACTCGCGAAGCTGGATACCAGCAAAGGCGTGCTGTTTCTCGTCGATACATGGGGCGGCAGCCCGTTCAATGCCGCCAGCCGCATTGTCGTCGATAAAGAGCACTATGAAGTTGTCGCCGGGGTTAATATTCCCATGCTGGTGGAAACCTTCATGGCGCGCGACGACAATCCGGCGTTCGATGAGCTGGTGGCGCTGGCCGTTGAAACCGGTCGCGAAGGGGTAAAAGCCCTGAAAGCGCAGCCGGTTGAAAAACCTGCCCCTGCACCTGCAGCGGCACCAAAAGCGGCAGCACCTGCAAAACCGATGGGTCCGAACGATTACATGGTCATCGGCCTTGCGCGTATTGATGACCGCTTAATCCACGGCCAGGTCGCCACGCGCTGGACCAAAGAGACCAACGTTCGACGCATTATCGTGGTCAGCGACGAAGTTGCCGCCGATACCGTACGTAAAACCCTTCTGACTCAGGTTGCTCCTCCTGGCGTTACCGCGCACGTCGTGGATGTCGCCAAGATGATCCGCGTGTACAACAACCCAAAATATGCGGGCGAACGCGTAATGCTCCTGTTCACTAACCCGACAGACGTTGAGCGCATTGTTGAAGGCGGCGTGAAAATCACCTCCGTGAACATTGGTGGTATGGCATTCCGTCAGGGCAAAACGCAGGTCAACAACGCCATTTCAGTCGATGCGAAAGATATCGAGGCATTCAACAAGCTGAATGCGCGCGGTATTGAACTGGAAGCCCGTAAGGTTTCTACGGATCAAAAACTGAAAATGATGGATTTGATCGGCAAAGTTGGGAAATAAGCCCGCGCCGGTTCTCATATAAAGTTTATGTAATAGGAGAAGTGCAATGGAGATTACCACTCTTCAGATTGTGCTGGTGTTCGTCGTCGCATGTATTGCGGGTATGGAATCCGTACTTGATGAATTTCAGTTCCACCGCCCTCTGGTGGCCTGTACGCTGATTGGGGCCGTTCTGGGTGACATGAAAACCGGTATCATCATCGGTGGTACCCTGGAAATGATCGCCCTGGGCTGGATGAACATCGGCGCGGCGGTTGCGCCCGATGCGGCGCTGGCCTCTATCATTTCGACCGTTCTGGTTATTGCTGGTCACCAGAGTATTGGTGCCGGTATCGCCCTGGCGATACCGCTGGCTGCAGCAGGCCAGGTTCTGACCATCATCGTTCGTACTATCACCGTTGCCTTCCAGCACGCGGCGGATAAGGCGGCCGAAAACGGCAACCTCACGGCACTGTCGTGGATCCACGTTTCATCCCTGTTCCTGCAGGCGATGCGTATCGCGATCCCGGCGGTTATCGTGGCGATCTCTGTTGGTACCAGTGAAGTGCAGAGCATGCTGAACGCCATTCCAGAAGTGGTCACCGGCGGTCTGAACATCGCGGGCGGCATGATCGTGGTCGTCGGTTATGCGATGGTCATCAACATGATGCGCGCAGGCTATCTGATGCCGTTCTTCTACCTCGGCTTCGTGACCGCTGCCTTCACCAACTTCAACCTGGTTGCACTGGGTGTGATTGGTGCGGTAATGGCGATTCTCTACATCCAGCTCAGCCCGAAATATAACCGCGTCGCGGGTGCCCCAGCGCAGGCTGCTGGTAACAACGATCTCGATAACGAACTGGACTAGCAGGTGAGCGAAATGGTTGATATGACAAAAACTACCACCGAGAAAAAACTCACTCCGGGTGATATTCGTGGCGTGTTCATCCGTTCTAACCTGTTTCAGGGTTCATGGAACTTCGAACGTATGCAGGCGCTGGGCTTCTGCTTCTCCATGGTACCGGCGATCAAGCGCCTGTACCCGGAAAATAACGAAGCGCGCCGTCAGGCGATCAAGCGTCACCTGGAATTCTTTAACACCCATCCTTACGTAGCGGCCCCCGTACTGGGCGTAACGCTGGCGATGGAAGAACAGCGTGCGAACGGCGCAGAGATTGACGACGGTGCCATCAACGGTATCAAAGTCGGCCTGATGGGTCCGCTGGCCGGTGTCGGTGACCCAATCTTCTGGGGTACCGTGCGTCCGGTCTTCGCGGCGCTGGGTGCCGGTATCGCGATGAGCGGCAGCCTGCTTGGCCCGCTGCTGTTCTTCATCCTGTTCAACGCCGTGCGCCTGCTGACCCGTTACTACGGTGTGGCCTACGGCTACCGTAAAGGGGTGGACATCGTTAAGGACATGGGCGGCGGCTTCCTGCAGAAACTGACTGAGGGGGCGTCAATCCTCGGCCTGTTTGTCATGGGGGCGCTGGTTAACAAGTGGACGCACGTGAACATCCCGCTGGTGGTATCGACCATCACCGGTCAGGATGGTCAGACGCGCGTCACCACCGTGCAGACGATTCTGGACCAGCTGATGCCGGGCCTGGTACCGCTGCTGTTGACCTTCGCCTGCATGTGGCTGCTGCGTAAGAAAGTGAACCCGCTGTGGATTATCGTTGGCTTCTTCGTCATCGGTATCGCGGGCTACGCAGTCGGCCTGCTGGGTCTGTAAGTTTCAATGCTATAGGCCGGGGGCTTGCCCCCGGTTTTTTTATCTGGAGGATGAATGACTGTCACGGACATCGTACTGGTTTTATTTATTGCTGCCCTTCTGGCTTACGCGATCTATGACGAGTTCATCATGCCCCGCCGTCACGGCGAGACGCTGCTCTCCCTTCCCCTTCTGCGACGCGGGCGCGTAGATGCGTTTATCTTCGCGGGTCTCATCGTTATTCTTATTTACAATAACGTCACCAGTCATGGTGCAATATTAACCACATGGTTATTATGTGCGCTGGCATTAATGGCGGTTTATCTGTTCTGGATCCGCACGCCGAAAATCATTTTTAAATCCCGCGGATTTTTCTTCGCCAATGTGTGGATAGAATATAACCGTATTAAAGAGATGAATTTATCCGAAGACGGTGTGCTGGTGATGCAATTAGAACAACGCCGCCTGCTTATTCGGGTGAAGAATATTGACGACCTGGAAAAGATATACAATTTACTTCTTAAAAATCAATGACTTGGATATATAGCAATGGCTATATTCTGTGTTTATCTTGCGCAAGAAATATAGCCTAAGCTATATCCTTTTCGTTAATTTGCTTTTCTATTTTTTAACGATAATTTCACGCTTAAAGACAAATGAAAATCGTTATCAACAAGCATTTTAAATAATGCTTATCCATTGTTGTTTTATATTCTCAAAATATGTTAAGGTTGCGCCCGTCGTTGGGGAGTAGCCGATTTCCTGCTCGCAGGAAATGTACGTGTCAACATACTCGTTGAAAAACGTGGCGCGTACGGTTCGCTGACAGCACATCTTATGTGCGGTGCGATCAGGCGAGACCATAGATACATCAACTGCTGTTTACTGGGGGCAGTGATGTGTCATATGGATATCCCCGGTCTGGACGCTGTTATGAATATCTCCGCTACGATCCTCCTCGCTTTTGGCATGTCCATGGACGCTTTTGCGGCTTCCATCGGAAAAGGTGCCACGCTCCACAAACCTAAGTTCTCAGAAGCCCTGCGTACCGGCCTCATTTTTGGCGCTATCGAAACGCTGACGCCGCTTATCGGCTGGGGTCTTGGCATGCTCGCCAGCCAGTTAGTGCTGGAGTGGAACCACTGGATTGCCTTCGTACTGCTGGTGTTTCTAGGTGGCCGAATGGTGATTGAAGGTTTTCGCGGCGGTGATGATGAAGACGAAGAGCCGCAGCACCGTCACGGGTTCTGGCTGCTGGTCACCACGGCGATTGCCACCAGCCTTGATGCAATGGCCGTCGGCGTCGGTCTGGCATTCCTGCAGGTCAATATTATCGCCACCGCGCTTGCCATCGGCTGCGCAACGCTGATCATGTCCACGCTGGGCATGATGGTCGGACGGTTTATCGGCCCGCTGCTGGGTAAACGCGCCGAGATCCTGGGTGGAATTGTGCTGATTGGCATTGGTGCCCAGATCCTCTGGGCACACTTCGCCGGTTAATCTTCGCGCTGCCAGACGTGGATACTGAAATCCGTCTGGCAGTTAAATATTGATTGTACAGCTAACGCTTCCCACACTTCCGGTTTTGCCCGCCACGCGAACGGCGTCATCTGCAGCAGCGCGGTTGCTTCTTCCCCTTTCAGCGTCATTTCATACGCCACGGTTTGCTCTTGCTTCAGGGTAAAACCGGCCAGCTGTTCAGAATGAAGGGCATGCAGTCGCACTTCGTCGTAGATCAGCCCTTTCAGCTCCATCAGATGACGCGGGCCCGGCGTTACGGTGACTACCCATCCGCCCGGTTTCACCACGCGAGCCAGCTCTTCCGCCTTGCAGGGCGCGTAAATACGGATAACCGCATCCATGCTGGCATCGTCAAACGGCAGCCGGTGGCTGGATGCCACGCAGAACGTCACGTCAGCGTAACGCTTTGCCGCCGCGCGAATGGCCACTTTCGACACGTCCAGACCGAATGTCAACGCGCCCTTCTCACGGGCGATCTGGGCAAAGCGTGCGGTGTAGTACCCTTCCCCGCAGCCGATATCGAGCATGGCGGTGGCTGAACCCGGCAGGATGTCATTCAGCATCTGCGCGACGGTCTCCCGCAGCGGCAGATAGTGCCCGGCATCCAGAAACGCACGACGCGCCTGCATCATCTCTGCACTGTCGCCTGGATCGCGGGAGCGCTTATGCTGCACCGGCAGAAGATTCACGTAGCCTTCTTTTGCCATATCAAACTGATGCCCCTGCGGACAGGTATAGCTTTTATCTGAATGCGTCAGGGGGGCGTGGCAAAGGGGACAGCTGAAGGACATGGTGACTCCGGAGCATAATCAAAGGGCGAAGTGTACCGCTATTCGCCCTGGTTATAAACGCCCGGTTAACGCATAACGATAAGGTGATCGGAACCCGCCGGTAACCCGTCAGGTTTCACATTCTCCAGACGCAGCACGTTGCCCATAATCTCGCTGAAGACAGGTGCGGAAACGGCACCGCCGTAGTAGGCACCATTTTGCGGATCGTTAATGACCACCACCAGGGCAAAGCGCGGATCGCTGGCGGGCGCGACGCCGGCCGTATAGGCAACGTATTTATCGACGTACTTCCCGCTGTCGTCAATTTTCTTTGCCGTACCGGTTTTCACCGCCACCCGGTAATCACGAACGGCGGCCTTAACGCCCCCGCCGCCGGGCAGCGCAACGCTCTCCATCATGTGCTCCACCTCGTGCGCAATCTCTTCCGGCATGACGCGGTGCCCGATAACGGGTGGATCGATACGCGTAATCGAGAGAGGTCGCTCGAGCCCGAAGCCGCCAATCGTGGCGTAGACGTGCGCCAGCTGGAGCGGCGTCACCATCAGCCCGTAGCCGAAAGCAAAGGTCGCGCGATCGAGCTGGCTCCAGTATTTACGATTTGGCAACAGCCCCGCGCTTTCGCCCGTTAAGCCAAGCCCCGTATTCGTGCCAAATCCAAAGTTGCGATAGGTATCAATAAGATGCTGGACAGGCATTGCCAGGGACAGTCGTGACACGCCGGTGTCGCTCGATTTTTGCAGGATCCCGGTCATCGTCAGTTCAGGATAATAGCCCACGTCGCGGATACGATGCCCGTCAAGGGTATACGGGTGAGTGTCAATCACGCTGTCCGGCTGGACCAGGCCCTGCTGCAGGGCCGTCATCAGCACCAGCGGCTTGACCGTCGAACCGGGCTCGAACGTATCGCTGATGGCGCGATTGCGGAAATCGTTTATCGTCGCGCCTTCCCGATTATTGGGATTGAAATCCGGATAGCTCGCCATGGCGAGTATTTCCCCGGTTGGGATATTAATTAGCACCGATGCACCAGACTCGGCCTTGTTCCAGGCCACGGCATTATCGAGCGCATCTTCGGTGATGGTTTGCAGCCGCTCGTCGATACTTAACTGGATGTTATGCGCCGGTGCAGGCGCCACTTCCGTCAGGTTTTCAACCACGCGACCGTATCGGTCTTCCCTTACCTGCCGCACACCCGGCTTGCCGGTCAGCTGCGCGTTAAAGCTTTTTTCCACGCCTTCAATGCCCTGCCCGTCAATATTGGTGAAGCCAATCAGGTTCGCTGCCACATGGCCGGCAGGATAAAAACGGCGTGACTCGTCGCGTAAATTGATGCCGGGCAGATTCAGCTTATCGATCCACTTCGCCTGAGCAGGATCGACCTGACGGGCAAGATAAATAAAACGCCCCTGCGGGTTGGCGTTGATTCGCGCCGAAAGTGTGCCCAGGGAGAGATGCAGCGCATTTGCCAACGCCTGCCAGCGTTCATCAACGCCAACGCCCCCTTTTGCCAGCACCGTTTTAGGGTCGGCCCAGACGGCCCGGACGGGCACGCTCACCGCCAGGGGGCGACCTTCGCGATCCATTATCATGCCCCGCGGCGCATCAATCGCCAGCTGGCGGAGGGAACGCATATCTTCCTGCTTCACCAGATTGTCAGGCTTGATGATTTGCAGCCAGGCAACGCGGCCCAGCAAAAAAGCCAGACTACAAAAAATAGCTAAACAGAGCAGCACAAAACGCGCCGGCGTGAAATTGCCAGCGGTCGTTATCAATTTCTTCTTCACCTGAACCCCAGGACTGTTAAACAACGCCCTGATTTAACGGGAAAAGATGGGGTTAAGGTGGCAAAACAGTGCTACTAACCTCGCAGCTTTGCAACAAGTTACTAACAAGACCGCAAATGGTAATATTTTGAAAGATAAAGGACATAAAAAAGCCCCGCGTTATGCGAGGCTTTATGTCTGAGATTGAAGCGCTAAGCGCTTCAGTCAGCAGCGGTTCGATCAGATAGCAGTTACGTTAACTGCAGCTGGGCCTTTCTGGCCGTCCTGAATTTCGAACTCAACGTTCTGGCCTTCAGCCAGAGTTTTGAAGCCGTTACCCTGGATTGCAGAGAAGTGTACGAACACGTCTTTGCTGCCGTCAGCAGGAGTAATGAAACCAAAACCTTTAGACTCGTTGAACCACTTAACTTGACCTTTAATCTTTGCCATTTTGCAAAATTCCTTAGAGTGTTTTCTTAGCCCGCAGGCATTAACTGAGATAAAACTGAGACATTACTGCATGAGGCACTAATATAAGGTTCGGCAGAGAAGCGGTATTCAACGACAACGTGTTTACTCAGGACTTCTTTACTGAAAATGCCACACATAAACAGAACTGTACCTCGTTTGACCCAAAACGTGTTATCACACACTATGTTTAATATGGCAAGCCATTTTTAAACATGTCTCGATCCGCCGCACAAATTCGAACAGTGCCTGTCAGGTTTTGCACAATTATGCGCATCACTTACAGACAGCTCTGCTGCGTAACAAAGACCCAGCGTTGCTTTCACAAGCGCTGTAATCTAAGACTTTTTTAACATAGCTCAATCATTACGAAGCGTCCAGCAACCGGGAAAAGAAATCTTACGTCCTGATTGAGTTAGAACAATTTGTGAAAACTTATGCTTAAATCATTGTAACGCGACCAAATTGTTTCAGACAAAAAACACTGTTAATAACCCGCGCCGAACTGTATTAAAATGCACCAACTAATAAACAGTGTTATGCACCAAAATAATGAAATTTTTATGACTCTGCATCAAAAGAAGGCAAGCAAAACGTTTCGATAAAAATAAAAAATTCCTGCACGCGTTTACAGACAGAATATATGCACTACGTTATCGCTTCGTTTATAAGGATAAATATTCACCAACTTTCAGTATCCTGAAAGAATGATTAACTGGTGCTAAATTATCTAGCGCGTCAGTTAACTCCCGCACAGGTTCATCCAGGGATTCATCTGCCAGTTCAAACACGCCCCAGTGAATGGGAAACGCCAGAGGGCAGCCCAGCTGCTGCCACAATGCCACCGCAGATTGCGGATCCATATGATGGACAGCCATGAACCAGCGTGGGGCATAGGCTCCAATCGGTAACGCGGCAGCATCTATATGGCCCAGACGTTCAGGTATCAACAGCAGCTCGGGCGAATACCCCGTATCTCCGCTGAACCAGAAACGATGATGTCGACCTTCCATAACCCAGCCGCACCATAATGAGCGATTGCGGTTCCATGGCGTGCGCATACTCCAGTGCTGTGCCGGTACGGCGGTTAGCGTCATCCCCTGCCAGGTGAAGCTCTGCCACCAGTCGAGCTCAACCACGCATTTTGCCCCCCGGCGGCGAAACCAGGCGGCCAGGCCCAGCGGAACAAAAAAACTGACCTCGGGGAAGCGTTTGAGAATACGGCGAATGGTCGCGTCATCAAGATGATCGTAATGATTATGGGAGATGACGACCGCATCAAGCTGATGGAGTTGATCGACTGACAGAGCGGGAGGCGTTTTGCGCTGTGGTCCCAGGAAAGGGAGTGGAGAAGCGCGCCGTGAAAAAACCGGATCGGTAAGGATGATATTGCCGTCCAGCTGCAGCATCACGCTCGCGTGTCCCAGCCACCATACCCCATCTTCATGAGGTTGCGTAAGCTCAACCGGTTGCCACCACTGTTGGATAAAGTCTTCATAACCCAGCGCGGGTGGCTTCGGTAAACCGGCCTCTTTACGCGCTTTGCGCCAACGGTCAAGGTCGCCGGGTTGATGTCCAACAGGATCGGTATTACGAAAACCATTCGGAGTGTGATGTTTCAGGGAGGGGTCATACCAGGGATTTTTCCAGACCACAGCCACCTCCCGGACAAAAGATTAACGCTCAGCCACCAGGCGGATAAAGTCGTCTTCGTCTTTGTTATCTTCAGCGACCGCGTCTTTCGGCGCGTCTTTTTCTTCCGGTTCGTTAGCCTCACACAGACGGCGCAGCAGCGCATTCTGACGTTTTTGCTGATCGAGCAGCGCTTCCAGCAGTTCAATCTGCTCGTTAGTACGGGAACTGGCGCGGTTCACGAAAAACCAAATGACCAGGCCCACAAGCAGAACAACCAAAGAAATCATCAGGGATGCCATATTCAGCAGCCCTGAATTCAGTAACTCACCCATTTCACCACCTCAATAAAAACGTCTATTTTACCACTGGCGCGAAGGAAGGAAATCACCTTGAGAAAAAATGCGTATTACCACGGAATAAACTTATTGATTGCGCAGACGCCGCTAAAAAACTGTACATCCTGATCGCACATCACATTGATCGTCTGCGTCCATAACACCACGCACGCTATCAGCACGATAATCAGAATTACCCAGCGTATTTTTTTCACTCCACACTCCGTCTAAAAACCTGATGTAACGAGGTTATCACGCTTATCTTAAACAAGGGCTAACTGTACCGCCATCGCGCTTTTTTCAGAATCCTGCACTTGTTTCATCGTGTAAACCCTTTACGCTAGCTTTATGATAACAACGACAAAAGAGGTTAATGATGCGCTTCATCATTCGAACAATTATTGCGCTGGCCATCGTCTGGATTGGCCTTCTGCTCACGGGTTACGGTGTGCTAGTGGGAAGCACCGAGAACGCAGCCGGGTTAGGGATTCAATGTAAATATTTAACAGCACAGGGCGTGAGCACTGCGCAATATTTGCATACTGACAGCGGGATCGTTGGCTTGACCCACTGTCCGGTCCTGCGTAAGACATCCGTCGTGATTGATAATGGCTAATCGGCCGGTGAAATGACTTGCAAAAAAAACGCCGCAACAGATGCGGCGTTTTTTTATACGAGCAGAGATTAAAACGGGTAGTCGTGGTAACCCATCTGTTCAGAAATCTTACGTGCGGCAGTGTGCAGAATAGCCACATACTCATGCAGGCGCTCTTCGGAGAAGCGTAAGGTCGGGAAGGAGATACTCAAGCCCGCGATCACAACCCCAAAGCGGTCAAATACCGGAACGCCGATGCAGCGAAGCCCCTCTTCCTGCTCTTCGTTATCTTCGCCATAGCCCTGTTCGCGTACGCGATCGAGCACCGTTAACAGCGCGTCCGTGCTGGTAATGGTTCGGGAAGTACTTTGCTTGTATTCCACGCCTTCGAGGATCTGCTTCACTTCTTCACGATCGCGCCACGCCAGCAGAACCTTACCAATCGCGGTACTGTAGAGCGGGTTGCGACGACCAATGCGCGAATACATGCGCAGATTGTACATGGAGTCGATTTTATGGATGTACACAATGCTGTCTTCATCCAACGCGCCGAGATGGATTGTCTCTTTGGTCAGGCGAGAGATTTCACGCATCTGAATATCAGCGCTGCGGATCAGGTCAACATTTTGTAGCGCACGGGCGCCCAGCTCAAACAGCTTCAGCGTCAGAGAGTATTTTTCAGATTCGCCTTCCTGGGCTACGTAGCCCAGCGACTTCATGGTTTGCAAAAAGCGATATACGGTGCTTTTAGACATCATCACGCGCTGCGACAACTCTGTAATACCTATTTCACGCTCTTCCCCCAGCGCCTGTAAGATACCAAACACCTTCAGCACGGAAGAAACAGAATCTGGCTGTTTATCCAAATCCGCAATAGCCATTTACCACCTCATAGAGAGTGTTTTATAAAAATCAGAACCGGTTTTTATTATAAGTTCCCGTCATGTCACCTGCAATCAATCCGCGTTTACTTCGTTACAAATCTGCGACATATCGCGGCTGTAACAATGCTAAAATAGTTACCCTGAAAATAATTTCACGCTGAGCTTTTTTAATCCTAATGGAAAAGACCCTTTCCGATGGCCTGCCTTTACCCCAGCGGTATGGCGCTATAGCGACCATCATTATTGGTATCTCAATGGCCGTCCTTGACGGCGCAATCGCGAACGTTGCCCTGCCAACCATCGCCAGCGACCTGCACGCCTCCCCCGCCAGTTCGATATGGATCGTTAACGCCTATCAGATTGCGATTGTGGTTTCCCTGCTCTCGTTCTCTTTCCTGGGCGATATGTTCGGTTACCGTCGGGTGTATCAATGCGGTCTGGTGGTTTTCACCTTCACGTCGTTGTTATGCGCACTTTCAGATTCACTGCATACCCTGACGCTTGCCCGCATTGCGCAGGGTTTTGGCGGCGCGGCGCTCATGAGCGTAAATACGGCGTTAATCCGCTTAATTTATCCTCAGCGTCATCTGGGGCGCGGCATGGGGATTAACTCGTTCATCGTGGCCGTCTCTTCAGCCGCCGGGCCAACCATAGCGGCGGCGATCCTTTCCGTTGCGTCATGGCAATGGCTGTTTGCTATTAACGTGCCGCTGGGCATTGTCGCTATATTCTTTGCCCTGCGCTTTCTTCCCGCTAACGGCCCCAAAAGCACCATGCCGCGCTTCGATGTGGCGAGTGCGGTGATGAATGCCCTGACCTTTGGCCTGCTGATTACGGCGCTGAGCGGCTTTGCGCAGGGACAGTCCCTGATGCTTACCGGCGCGGAGCTCATCGCCCTGCTGGCGATCGGCTTCTTCTTTGTTCGCCGCCAGCTCACTCTCCCCGTGCCTTTGCTGCCGGTCGATCTGCTGCGTATTCCCCTCTTTTCCCTCTCCATTTGCACGTCCGTCTGCTCGTTCTGCGCCCAGATGCTGGCTCTGGTTTCTCTGCCCTTCTTTCTGCAGAGCGCGATCGGCCGTTCAGAAGTGGAGACCGGCCTGCTGTTAACCCCCTGGCCGCTGGCGACCATGGTGATGGCGCCGCTGGCAGGTTACTTAATTGAACGCGTCCATGCCGGTTTATTGGGAGCGTTGGGGCTGGCGGTGATGGCGACAGGCCTTTTCGCGCTGGCTCTGCTACCGTCCTCGCCAACCGATCTGGACATAATATGGCGCATGATCCTGTGCGGCGCAGGGTTTGGCCTGTTCCAGTCCCCTAACAATCACACCATTATCACCTCCGCGCCGCGCCATCGCAGCGGTGGTGCCAGCGGCATGCTGGGGACCGCGCGCCTTCTGGGACAAAGCAGCGGCGCAGCGCTGGTCGCCCTGATGTTTAACCTCGCCGGACAAAACGGCAACCACGTTGCGCTTCTCACCGCGGGAGCCCTTGCTTCCCTCGCGGCGGTCGTCAGCGGCCTGCGGGTGACCCAGCCCAAAGTTCAGGCATAAAAAAAGCCGGGCGGAGTGTTCTCCTGCCCGGCTTATTAGGGTTCTTAGCGTTACTTCAGGTATTCCCCACTGCGCAGCGCTTCGATACGTTTATCCAGCGGCGGGTGAGACATAAACAGCTCGCTCAGCGATTTGGATTTACCGTTAATGCAGAAGGCCATCATGCTGTTCGCTTCCTGCGGCTCGTAGCTGGTTTTCAGACGCTGTAGCGCGGCAATCATCTTCTCACGACCAACAAGCTTCGCCGAGCCGGCATCCGCGTGGAATTCACGGTGGCGGGAGAACCACATGGTGATGATGCTGGCCAGAATACCGAATACCAGTTCCAGAACCATCGAAACGGCGAAGTAGATCAGCGGGTTGCCGTTGCTCTCTTCACCTTCGTCACGGTTGCCGCCCATAAAGCCTGCCGCGATCTGCGCCAGAATACGGGAGATGAAGATCACGAAGGTGTTCACCACGCCCTGAATCAGGGTCATGGTCACCATGTCACCGTTGGCGATATGGCTGATTTCGTGGGCAATAACCGCTTCGGCTTCGTCACGGCTCATGTTCTGCAGCAATCCGGTGCTGACGGCAACCAGTGACGCATCGCGACGGGCGCCCGTCGCGAAAGCGTTGATGTCCGGGGCATGGTAAATCGCCACCTGCGGCATGGCGATCCCGGCCTGACGGGATTGCTGAGCCACCGTATTCATCAGCCACTGTTCCATATCGTTACGCGGCTGTTCAATAACCTCACCACCCACCGATTTCAGTGCCATCCACTTCGACATCAGCAGGGAGATGAACGAGCCACCAAAACCAAACAGCAGCGCCATAATCAACAGACCCTGAACGCTGCTCGACTGAATTCCTGTCAGGCTTAGCACGAGCCCGAAAACCACCATGACCGCCAGGTTGGTGAGCAGGAAGAGCGCGATTCGCATCATAATTTTCTTTTTACCTCAGTTTAACAAAACGCACTATGCGATTACCCACATCGTATGGGTATTGCGGCTATTTTCAAGCATCCGGCGGGCGTAAGTCACCAGAAAGACACAACTTTACACAATTGGAAATCTGGCTGACGGAAGGATGAAGAACAAAAAGAAACAGGCACAATTCCTTGTGCCTGTTGGGTGATTATTTTGCCGGAGCGGGCTGTACGGCAGGTTTCTCTTTTTCCTGATTCGCCAGGTCGAGAGCGATATGCACCGTCTCGTCCAGATACGGATCCGGCTCCTGGTAATCTTTTGGCAGATCGTCCAGTTTTTTGAGCAGAGGCTTACCTTCGCGCTTGAAGCGATCGTTGATACGCGCCAGGCGGGTTGCATCGTCTTCGTTGTTCTCTTTCTCACGCTGTGCGTAGTTCAGAGAAACGATATTCCGCTTATCTTTCAGGGCATTGAATCGTGCAATGTCCTTCATGATGTACTGGAACTCCGGATCTTTCGCGATGCGGTCGTTATGCGCTTTCAGCAGTTCAGGGCCAAATTGCGTCATATCACCCGCTTTCACGTAGGTCGCGGCATTGATGCTGTCCCACGGCAAGGCGTTATCTTCAAACTTCTCGCCGGTTTCCGTCTCTTCCGTGCCTGTCGGCATCATGATGTCCGGCGTTACGCCCTTACGCTGCGTACTGCCGCCGTTCACGCGGTAGAATTTCTGAATGGTGTACTGAACCGAGCCCAGCGCAGGCCATTCCGGACGCAGCATCTGATCGTAAATACGATTCAGAGAGCGATACTGCTGAACGGTGCCTTTCCCGAAGGTTGGCTCACCGACAATCAGCGCGCGACCATAGTCCTGCATTGCAGCGGCAAAGATTTCAGACGCGGAAGCACTGAAGCGGTCAACCAGGACCACCAGCGGGCCTTTGTAGTAGACCACACCGTCGTTGTCGGCATCTTCTCGCACTTTACCGTTGTTATCGCGCACCTGAACCACCGGGCCAGATGGAATGAACAGACCGGAGAGTGAAACCGCTTCCGTCAGCGCCCCGCCGCCGTTACTGCGCAGGTCGATGATAATGCTGCTGACGTTCTGCTTTTCAAGCTTCTGCAGCTGAACCTTCACATCGTCAGTCAGCCCCACGTAGAAGCCAGGAATATCCAGAACACCCACCTTCTCTTTACCCACGGTTTTCACCGACATTTTCACCGCGCGGTCTTCCAGACGGATACGCTCGCGGGTCAGGGTAACGATACGGGTTTTGGTGCCTTTACCGGCAGGCAGAATTTCCAGACGAACCTTGCTGCCTTTCGGACCTTTGATCAGCGCAACCACGTCATCGAGACGCCAGCCGATCACGTCGACCATGTTCTGGCCTGTTTGTCCTACACCCACAATGCGATCGCCTACGCTAATCGCTTTGCTTTTGGATGCCGGGCCACCCGCGACCATGGAATTGATCACCGTGTAATCATCATCCATCTGCAGCACCGCGCCGATACCTTCCAGAGACAGGCTCATCTCGGTATTGAACTGTTCGGTGTTGCGTGGAGAGAGATAGTTGGTATGCGGATCGATTTCGTGCGCAAAGGCGGTCATCGCGAGTGAGAAAACATCCTCACTGTTGGTTTGCGCCAGACGACGAATGGCGAATTTATAACGACGCGTCAGCGTGTCACGGATCTCTTTTTCGTCTTTGCCGGTCAGCTTAAGACTCAGTTCGTCGTATTTAACTTTACCGTCCCACAGCGCATTCAACTCGGCTTCGTCTTTCGGCCAGGGTGCTTTACTGCGATCCAGATTAAAGGTGTCAGTACCGGTGAAGTCCATCGGACGTTCCAGCACTTTCAGCGCGTACTGATAGCGTTCAAAGCGGCGCTTTTGCGACAGGTTGTAGAGATCGTAGAACAGATCCAGCTTGCCAGAACGCAACTCGTCACCCACCTCGGATTTGCGCTTAGCGAACTGCTCGACATCGCTGGCGAGCAAAACGTTATGGCTGTAATCCAGCAAGTTCAGATAGCGGTCAAAGATTTTGGCCGAAAAGGCCTGATCGAGATCGAACTGACGATAGTGCGAGCGGGTAAAACGTGAGGTCACGCGCTCGCTCACCGTCGCGTGCTGCGTCTCTTCCTTGAGAACCGGAATTTGATCAACACGCGTGATATCGTCCACTGCAAAAGCGTGACCTGTTATGGCAAACAGGCCCGCCAGCGCGGTGAGCTTAAAAAAAGTGTTCATGCCAGGCTTGGCCTCCGTTTCAGAACAACAAGTGTTCTGCGCGTACAATCATTGACATACCAGAAGTCAGCTGTACACGAACGCCATCTTTGGTGATTTCCAGTACGGTGGCGTCCATAGCATTGTTACCCGCTTTTACCTTCAGCGCCTGACCTACGCTCAGGGCGTTAATGTCAGAAACCGGCGTATGGCGCGGCTCTTCACGAGGGGCACGCGGGGCTTTTGCTGCTGGTTTGTCTGCACGCGGTTTGCGATCGTTATTATCGTGACGGCGCGGCGCAGGGCGTGGTTTACGCTCACGACGAGGCGCTTCTTCCTGGCCGTTTGCCGCTGCGGCTTCGCGTTTTTTCGCCTGCTGTTCTGCACGTTGTGCCTGAACGCGTGCTTTGGCTTCTTCAAGCTGCTTACGCGCGTGCTCAACGTGCTGCTCGTCCAGTTCACCACACGGGTTGCCGTCGAGATCCACGCGGGTCGCGCCAGGTTTGATACCGTACAGGTAGCGCCAGCTCGAAGTATAAAGACGTAAGGCGGAACGCAGCTGAGTTTTGCTGAGGTTCATTTCCCCTTCAACACGCGCCACCAGATCCTGAAAAATACCGACTTTCAGGGGACGAGCTTCACCTTCCGCGCTGAAGCACTGCGGGAAACGCTCGGCCAGAAATGCGATAACTTCTTTACTGCTATTCAACTTAGGTTGATTTTCCATGAAATTTCCTGATTACAACGGACGTTGCCAACAAGCGCAGGCATGAACAGGCGTCATTATAATGACGCTATCAGTAAATGCTACGTTATCCGTTGATTATCCTGCGACGCTCGCAAAGAATTTTTGATAATCGGTTGCATCGAGTACGTTTTCCAGATTCGCCACCAGCTCGCGCAGCCCCTGTTCGTCCTCGGTTGTAAAGCGACTGAAGACCGTACTGTCGATATCCAGAACGCCAATAATCTGATTTTTGACCACCAGCGGCAGAACGATTTCAGAATTACTGGCGGCATCACAGGCAATGTGCCCGTCAAACGCATGAACGTCTTCCACACGCTGGACCTGATTTTCGGCCACCGCCGTGCCGCATACGCCACGCCCTACCGGAATACGCACGCAGGCCAGTTTGCCCTGGAACGGGCCGAGCACCAGCGTTTCACCTTCCAGGAGGTAAAAGCCGGCCCAGTTCACGTCAGAGAGACGTTCAAACAGCAATGCGCTAGTATTTGCCAGAGTGGCTAAGAAGCTGGTCTCACCCGCCATCAATGCCTTAAAATCGCGGTTCAGATCCGCGTAGAATTCTGTTTTGTTCATTATTCAATCACTTAGTTGTCTTACAAATTTACCGCATAGCCTATTAAAATAAGCATTAAATGCGCTCATGCTCAAGATGAATCCGTTCATGAGTTATTATAACTTTCAACAATACTTATTTGTGCGCAGCTGATGGCCTTAAAAACAACCAAAATTACGCCGACAAGAAAGATAACTGTCCATACGGTGAGCGAAGCTTTGCCACGTGCACATTATCAGCGTTGCCCCCAGTGCGATACGCTTTTTATGTTGCCGAAGATGAAATCGCACCAAAGTGCCTTTTGTCCCCGCTGCGACGCCAAAATTCGCGACGGCCGCGACTGGTCGCTCACCCGCCTCGCCGCCATGGCCGTCACCATGCTGCTGCTGATGCCCTTCGCCTGGAGCGAACCGCTGCTGAAACTCTACCTGCTTGGCGTACGCATTGACGCCAACGTGCTGCAGGGTATCTGGCAGATGACCCGTCAGGGTGACCCCATCACCGCTGCCATGGTGCTGTTCTGCACCGTTGGCGCGCCGCTGGTGCTGGTCGCCGCCATTGCCTATCTGTGGTTTGGCAATATTCTCGGCATGAACCTTCGCCCGGTTCTGCTGATGCTGGATAAGCTCAAAGAGTGGGTGATGCTGGATATTTATCTGGTGGGCGTGGGCGTTGCGTCAATAAAGGTGCAGGACTACGCCTTTTTGCAGCCCGGCATCGGACTCTTTGCTTTCATCAGCCTGGTATTGCTGAGTATTTTGACGCTGATCCACCTGAACGTTGAACAGCTCTGGGAGCGATTTTACCCTCAGCGCCCCGCCACGCGTCCTGATGAAAATCTGCGCGTCTGTCTGGGATGCCACTATACCGGCTTGCCCGACGCGCGTGGGCGCTGCCCGCGGTGTCACATTCCGTTGAGACTGCGGCGCAACAACAGCCTGCAAAAATGCTGGGCCGCGCTGATCGCCTCCCTGGTGTTTCTGATCCCAGCCAATATGCTGCCGATTTCCATCATTTACGTGAATGGCGGGCGTCAGGAGGATACTATCCTCTCCGGGATTATCTCCCTTGCGCACAGCAACGTCGGGGTGGCGGCGATCGTTTTTATTGCCAGTATCCTGGTTCCCTTTACCAAAGTGGTGGTGATGTTTACCCTGCTCATCAGCATTCACTTTAAGTGTGAACAAGGCTTACGGACCCGCATTCTGCTGCTGCGGTTCGTCACCTGGATTGGCCGCTGGTCAATGTTAGATCTGTTCGTGATTTCGCTGATGATGTCGCTCATCAATCGCGACCAGCTACTTGCTTTTACAATGGGACCCGCGGCTTTTTATTTCGGCTCTGCGGTGATATTGACTATTCTTGCTGTGGAATGGCTGGATAGCCGCTTACTTTGGGATGCACATGAGTCAGGAAACCCCCGCTTCGCCGACTGAAGCGAGAATTAAAACAAAACGCCGCATTTCGCCATTCTGGTTGCTGCCCGTCATCGCCCTGATGATTGCAGGCTGGCTGATCTGGACGAGCTATGAAGATCGCGGGAGTACCGTCACCATTGATTTCCAGACCGCCGACGGCATCGTCGCCGGGCGAACGCCCGTTCGCTTCCAGGGGGTTGAAGTGGGTACGGTTCAGGACATCTCCCTTGGAAAAGGGCTGAACAAGATTCAGGTGCGGGTCAGTATTAAATCTGACATGCAGGATGCCCTGCGCAGCGAAACGCAGTTCTGGCTGGTCACGCCAAAAGCGTCTCTGGCCGGCGTGTCAGGGCTGGATGCGCTCGTGGGCGGTAACTATATCGGCATGATGCCGGGTAAAGGAGAGCCGCAGGATCACTTTGTTGCCCTGGATACACAGCCCAAGTACCGCCTCAACAACGGCGATTTAATGATCCATCTGCAGGCGCCGGATCTCGGTTCTCTGAACAGCGGTTCGCTGGTCTATTTCCGCAAAATCCCGGTTGGCCGCGTGTACGATTACGCGATCAACCCGAATAAACAGGGCGTCACCATCGACGTGCTGATCGAGCGTCGCTTCACCAATCTGGTGAAAAAAGGCAGCCGCTTCTGGAACGTCTCCGGCGTGGATGCGGACGTCAGCCTGAGCGGTGCGAAAGTGAAGCTGGAGAGTCTGGCCGCGCTGGTAAATGGTGCCATTGCCTTTGACTCCCCGGAAAACTCAAGCCCTGCCACCGCGGATGACTCATTTGGATTGTACGCAGACCTGGCGCACAGCCAGCGCGGCGTGATCGTCAAACTCGCTCTGCCCGATGCTAAGGGGCTAAAAGCGGGTTCAACGCCGCTGATGTATCAGGGATTGCAGGTTGGTCAGCTCACCAAAATGACGCTCAACCCGGGCGGCTCGGTCACAGGAGAAATGACTGTCGACCCGAGCGTGGTCGACCTCCTGCGCGAGAAAACGCGTATCGAAATGCGCAGTCCAAAGCTCTCCCTGAACGATGCCAGCCTCAGCACGCTGTTGACCGGCAATACGTTTGAACTCATCCCCGGCGAAGGTGAGCCCAGCAATAGCTTCGTGATTGCCCCGGCGGATAAATCCCTGCTGCAAAAGCCGGGCGTAGTGACCGTCACGCTGAATGCGCCAGAAAGTTACGGAATCGAAGCCGGCCAGCCGTTAATTTTACACGGCGTGCAGGTCGGCCAGGTGCTGGAGCGTAAGCTCTCCGCGAATGGCGTGACCTTCTCGGTCGCCATCGATCCGCAGTACAGCGACCTGGTGCACGGTGACAGCAAATTCGTGGTGAACAGTCGCGTCGATGTGAAGGTGGGACTGGACGGCGTGGAATTCCTCGGCGCCAGCGCCAGCGAATGGGTTAACGGCGGCATCCGCATTCTGCCCGGTGATAAAGGCCCCGTTCGCGACAGCTATCCGCTGTATGCCAACCTGGAGAAAGCGGTTGAAAACAGCCTGAGCGATCTCCCGACCACCACGCTGACATTAAGCGCCGAGACGCTGCCGGACGTACAGGCAGGTTCCGTGGTGCTGTATCGCAAGTTTGAAGTTGGGGAAGTGATCGCCGTTCGCCCGCGTGCGGACGCGTTTGATATCGAACTGCATATCAAGCCGGAGTACCGCAAGCTGCTGACGCCAAACAGCGTCTTCTGGGCCGAAGGCGGCGCGAAAGTTCAGCTTAACGGTAACGGGCTGACCGTGCAGGCCTCCCCGCTCTCACGCGCGCTGCGCGGGGCAATTAGCTTCGATAATCTTAGCGGCGCGGGGGCGAATCTGCGCAAAGGCGATAAGCGTATTCTCTTCCCGTCCGAAACCGCCGCGCGTGCCGTGGGTGGACAGATTACCCTGCACGCGTTTGATGCCGGCAAGCTGGCGGAAGGCATGCCAATCCGCTATCTGGGCATTGATATTGGACAGATCCAGAAGCTGACGCTGATTACCTCGCGCAACGAGGTGCAGGCCACCGCCGTGCTGTACCCGGAATATGTGCAGACCTTCGCCCGCACGGGTTCGCGCTTCTCGGTGGTGACGCCGCAGATCTCGGCCGCAGGCGTTGAGCATCTCGACACCATCCTGCAGCCGTACATCAACGTTGAGCCGGGCCAGGGCAATGCACGTCGTGATTTCGAGCTTCAGGAAGCCACGATCACCGACTCGCGCTATCTTGGCGGCCTGAGCATCGTGGTGGAAGTGCCGGAAGCGGGCTCGCTGAGCATCGGCACCCCGGTTCTGTTCCGCGGCATTGAAGTGGGTACGGTCACGGGCCTGACGCTCGGTACGCTCTCCGACCGCGTAATGGTGGCGTTACGCATCAGCGAACGCTACCAGCACCTGGTCCGTAATAACTCGGTATTCTGGCTGGCATCCGGCTATTCGCTGGACTTTGGCCTGACGGGAGGCGTGGTGAAAACCGGCACCTTCAACCAGTTCATTCGCGGCGGTATCGCGTTTGCCACGCCGCCGGGCACGCCGCTGGCGCCGAAAGCGCAGCCGGGTAAACACTTCCTGCTGCTCGAAAGCGAACCGAAAGAGTGGCGCGAATGGGGAACCGCCCTGCCGCGTTAATCTGAAAGGCTCCGGTGTCAACGCACCGGAGCCTTTATGTTACACTGCGCACCTGAACTTTTCCCTGTGGTGTGCCCGTGGCTCAAAACTCCGTATTTCTTCCTGAACAATTCCTGGCGCAGATGCGCGAGGCGCTTCCTTCTCACCTGTCGTTAGATGATTTTATCGCCGCCTGCCAGCGTCCGTTACGCCGAAGTATTCGCGTCAACACGCTGAAAATCAGCGTCGATGATTTTCTGGCGCTGGTCTCGCCGTACGGCTGGCAGCTTACGCCGGTACCGTGGTGCGCCGAGGGGTTCTGGATCGAACGCGATGACGAAGCCTCGCTGCCGCTGGGCAGTACCGCTGAACATCTGAGCGGCCTGTTCTATATTCAGGAAGCCAGCTCGATGCTGCCGGTGGCCGCCCTGTTCGCCAATGGCAATGCGCCTGAACGCGTGATGGATGTTGCCGCCGCTCCTGGCTCAAAAACCACGCAAATTGCCGCCCGAATGGGTAACCACGGGGCGATCCTCGCCAACGAGTTTTCCGCCAGCCGCGTGAAGGTGCTGCATGCCAACATCAGCCGCTGCGGTATTCATAATGTTGCCCTGACGCACTTCGACGGACGCGTGTTTGGCGCCGCTTTACCGGAAGCCTTCGATGCCATTCTGCTGGACGCGCCCTGCTCCGGCGAAGGGGTGGTGCGTAAAGATCCCGACGCGTTAAAGAACTGGTCCGTGGAGAGCAACCTGGAGATCGCCGCCACGCAGCGCGAGCTGATCGACAGCGCATTTCACGCGTTGCGCCCTGGCGGCACGCTGGTCTATTCAACGTGCACCTTAAACCGCGATGAAAACGAAGACGTCTGCCTGTGGCTGAAAGCGAACTACCCGGAGGCAGTTGAGTTCCTGCCGCTTAACGGCCTGTTCGCCTCGGCACAGGAGGCGGTCACGCCGGAGGGTTTCCTCCACGTGTTCCCGCAGATTTACGACTGCGAAGGGTTCTTTGTGGCGCGTCTGCGTAAAACGCAGGCGGTTGCTCCCCTGCCCGCACCTAAATTCAAGGTCGGCAACTTCCCGTTTGCTCCCCTTAAAGGTCGCGATGCAGCACAGCTTGAAGCCGCCGCCAAAAAGGTTGGGCTGGTCTGGGATGAGAGCCTGCGCCCCTGGATGCGTGATAAAGAGATATGGCTGTTCCCGGCACAGATCGAGCCGCTCATCGGAAAGGTCCGTTTTTCCCGAATCGGTATCCGCCTGGCGGAAGTGCATAATAAAGGGTATCGCTGGCAGCATGAGGCCGTTATCGCCCTTGCCGGATGCGAGAATACCTTTGCCCTGACGCATCAGGAAGCCGAAGAGTGGTACCGTGGTCGCGATGTCTATCCGGACAGCACGCCATCAGGCGATGAAGTGATAGTGACGTATCAGGGATATCCGCTGGGGCTGGCAAAAAAGGTCGGCTCAAGGCTGAAAAACAGCTATCCGCGCGAGCTGGTTCGGGACGGCCGTCTGTTTACCGGTAACGATCGCACAGCCTGAAAAAAAGCGCATTTTTTTACTGGCGATTTTGCTCTCCTTGTCTACGATCAAAAATGGGTGATCGCACTGGTCATACCAGATTTTGACAACCGACCCGGAGAGCACTATGACGAAAACCAGCGTGCGTATTGGCGCTTTTGAGATCGACGACGCAGAGCTGCGCGGCGAAGCACAAGGCGATCGAACGTTAAGTATTCCCTGCAAATCCGACCCGGATTTGTGCATGCAGCTCGATGCATGGGATGCAGACACCAGCGTCCCGGCAATACTTGATGGCGAACATTCTGTCCTTTACCGCGAGCATTACGATAGTAAAACCGATGCCTGGGTCATGCGTCTTGCCTGACCTAAAGAGAACCCGCCCGAAGGCGGGTTATTTATTACTGCAGCTGCGCCAGCGTGAAGTAACCGTCGAAAACAGCACCCGTATCAATGTAGTGAAGATTATTAAAATCGTATCTTCTGTCGAGAGGCGTATGTCCAAACCAGAAATGATCCGCGCCGCTGATGCCCTCTCCTTTACCCACCATAAATCCCATCAGCCTGTCGCGGTTCCATAAGACGCGCTGGGCACTGACCGGTTTTTGCCATCGGTATTCCGCGGCCGGATAATCAGCATGGGCAATCACATTCAGACCGTTCGCACAGGTTATCTCGATGATATGCGGTAAATCGCGACAGGCATCGAGCAACGACAGGGCAAGCTGTTGCTGGTCGCGTTCAAGATGCGAAAACCATATTCCGCCATTCATCGTCCAGAGTGAAAAATCGTTATTATCCAGACTGTCGAGAGCCATTTGCTCATGGTTTCCCCGCACGGCACGAAACCATTTTTCATGAATTAACTGCAGGCATTTAACGCTATCAGGGCCACGATCGATCACATCCCCGACCGAAATAAGTAAATCCTCATACGGGTTAAAGTGACGGCGTTTAAGCTCATCCATAAGCCACTGGTAACAACCGTGTATATCGCTGACAACCCAGACGTGACGCCACATCCCACCTTCAATTCGCTGATACATAGAACCTCCTTTAAACAGTATAGCCGCCGCAGAAAAGGCGACAGACCGGCGCGGTCGTCACGAAGTGAAACAAACGGTAAACCAAACAGAAATAAAGATCCTCGCGCTATTAATCCCTTTTTATTGGCTCTTTAGAATAAGGGTATAAAAAAAGAGGGGTCTTCACGTGTCTAATACGCACCTGCATAACGATGTTTTCTATCCGCATCGCACAAACATTATTTCCGAGCTGGTGAACGGCAAACGCGTGCCGGGTCCAATCTGGCGTAAACGCGAATATCGCCTGAAGTTCCTTTTACGCTCGCTTCTGTTCTGGTCTTCTACCCATCGCATGCTGGAAGCCCTTTCGGGTCGCGACGATTTCGACAGGCTGCTGGCCTCTCAAATTACGTTGCCCAGCAAGACCCACCGACAGTATCTGATGCGCGGCCTGACGGCTAACGATCGCGCCGACGCTATCGTCAACCATTACTACTGGATTGATAGCCTGAGAGAGAGCGGTCTCGCTCAGGCCCTGAGCAGCCCGCAGGAGCAAACTGTTGTGCAGTTCCACGCCAAAGACGGCGTAACCTATACGGTCAATGCCTCCTCTGCGGGGAAAGCCGAGCGCGAAGGCGAAAGCACGCTGTGGCTACGCGACAACGAGGATACGCTGCTGGCCAGCCTGACCTTTAGCGTCGCGCGCAGTAACGGCCAGCAAGTCATGGTCATCGGCGGGCTTCAGGGGCCCCGCCGCAGCGTATCGCGAGACGTCATTAAGCAGGCCACCCGCGCCTGTCACGGCCTGTTCCCTAAGCGCGTGTTAATGGAAGTTCTTTTTCAGCTGGCTGCACAGTCATCTGTCCGGGCGATTTTTGCCGTCAGCGATGAAGGGCACGTTTTCCGCGCGTTGCGATATCGCCTGAGCAAAGGCCGCCATTTCCACGCCAGCTACGATGAATTTTGGGCGTCTCTGGACGGTAAAAAACTTTCAAGCTTCTGCTGGCAACTGCCGCTGCAGATGGAGCGTAAATCCCTTGAAGAAATTGCCAGTAAAAAACGCGCCGAATACCGCCGTCGCTTTGAGCTGCTCGATGAAATAGAGGCATCCGTTAAGTCCCACTTTTAAGCCTGGCTGGCGTCTTCGCTCACTGCATAGCGGATGCATTCCGTTTAAAAAAGAATGATAAAGCAGCCCACTATTGCACAGGGCGAGGGCGCTCAGTTAGCATTGCGCGAAATGAAACCGGCGAATGCGTTGGGAAGAGCGCAATGTGGGCGCAAAAATGAGGGACTTCGGTAATGATCTATGACTGCTTCTTATATTACGATGAAGATATGCTTCTCGAAATCAGGCTAAACACGCTCGCGGACGTTGTCGATCGCTTCGTTATCGTTGAGTCAACGCATACCTTTACCGGTAAAAAGAGGCCGCTGCATTTTGACATTAATAAATACAGCCAGTTTAAAGATAAAATTATCTACGTTGTTCATGATAAAGAACCGATTACGAAAGCCGCTGAAGAATCACACCCTGCTCGGGAGGTGATTCCGGGTCTGCCAGAGGGAATGGTGGTGGATGCGTGGGCAAATGAAGCCGCGCAGAGGAATGCCATCATGCAGGGTTTGAAGCATGCCAACGATGATGATTTGATTTTAGTTTCCGATGTCGATGAGATATTTTCACCACAGGTGGTGGCATCGATAAATCCCAAAAAGCTCTGCACCACTATTTATCAGAATTTCTATAATTATCAGTTCAACCTGCAGGTTTTTAATACTGACAACACGCCAAGAAAATGTAAATTACCGCGAGCCACACAATATAAAAATCTCGTTAGTTTCTTTGGCGGCGAACCTGAATCATTCAGGAATCTTAAACGCACCCGAAGCGTTAAAAACTGGTCCTGGCTAAAGTGGAACTGGTTCAAGATTAACAACAGCATTATTGACAATGGTGGCTGGCACTTCTCGTGGGTAATGACACCCGAGCGCATCTCAGAAAAAATGTCGACCATATCCCATACTGAATACGATCTTCCTGAGTTTAACAACCCGGAACACATCATGAAGGTCATTAAAAATGCGGAAGATATCTGGGGTCGGGACAGGACATTAATCAAGCAAGAGCTAACGGTTGAAAACTTCCCGGAGTACATTGTCCGCCACAAAGACAAATTCAGCGCGTTCATTATTTAGCTTAGGGATGCCCTTTTGCTCGCCAGAGGGCGTTTGCTCAGCGGTCGCTCGGCCACAAAATTTTAACAAAGATCCCAAAAAACCCTGGACGCACGCGGTCCTGAGTATGTTATGGTTTAGACAGGATATGGAATGTTCAAGAAAGTTTCGGGTGATTTAGAATCAACACCGAACAACACTTTGAAAAACATACAGATAAAAAGAGACCGAATACGATTCCTGTATTCGGTCCAGGGAAATGGCTCTTGGGAGAGAGCCGTGCGCTAAAAGTTGGCATTAATGCAGGCTAAGTCGCCTTGCCTTTTAAGAATAGATGACGACGCCAGGTTTTCCAGTCCACAGCAAAAGCGGTCGGAAAAAAAGCGCCAGAGCATCATTAAAAGTGAAAAACCGCAGTGCTTTCGCAAGCATCTGCGGTTTTTTATTGGAAACCCGAACGTTAGCAGAGCTTGTCGGCGCGCTCGATAAACGGTGCCAGACTCATTTTTTGTCCCGGATGCGCCGGGTCATCGATTTGAATAATGCTAATCGGCTGGCCGCTGCTCTTGCCGCTGGCTACCTGCTGCTCTGCGGTATCATTCAGCGGGTATTGCACAAGCGTGCTCGGGTTGATGGCATACAGCGCATGGCCCGGACGGCAGGTCAGCATCACCTCTTCGCGATTGAACGCCCATTTGTCCTTACCCACTTCAAAACGACTCACGGTGATGACCTGCGGTGCGGCAAGCGCGCTCCCCGTACAGGCCAGCAATAAGAGAGAAAGTACTGTCTTTTTCATATGATATTTAACCTTGTCAGAAGGGTTCCCAGGTGGCAAACAGACTGACCGTTGCCAGCACCAGCGCTCCCAGCACCACTTCTGCCTGTGTCATCCTGATAAAAATCTGTTGTGCTCGCCCGCTCTCCGGACGAAACCGTGGCACCAGAAAATACCGATTTGCCAGCGCAATTACCACCATCAACGCCACCAGCGCACATTTGAACAACAAAAACCGCACGTAGCCAGCCTGCCAGGGAATATCGAGGCCCAGTATCATGAGCGCATTTATCACCCCGGAGAGCAGCACGCCCGCAACGGCGTAATGCCCCACGCGCGAGAAGCGCATCATGGTAAAGATGGCGGCATTCTGCCAGCGCCCTTTCGCCAGACGCATGCAGAACAGCAGGGGCATTAATCCGCCAAGCCAGGTGGCGGCACATATCAGGTGAAAAGCATAATTAAGACGCTGCAGCGCCCCCGTCGGACCGTCGTTCATCGCCGCATGCCCTACCCCAGCCAGCAGGATAAGCTGTCCCATTGCGAGCAGCAGCAGCCGCGAACCTTTCAGCGGCGCAAGCCATGCCGCACCGACCGTCAGCGCAGCGAGGATTATTTGCCACAGCCAGACGCCGCCAAACCGGGTTCCCATCACGCTGAACCATACCTGTGGCGCAAACACATCTCCCCAGCCGTTGCCCATCAATCCGCCCTGCAGCACAAACATCAGGACCGCAGCCGCCAGGCTCACTAAGGCCGCCACTTTCTGCTGCGACAGAAAACGCCGGGACAGCAGACGGTGAAGAGACGAAGGCGCAAACCAGACGCTGTAAAGCGCATTGCCAAACACCAGCATCAGCGCCCCGAAATGGATAAAGCGTAGCCCGATATAACACAGCGTCAGCATGCTATTTCACGCTAAAGTGATAGCTGCCTTTGGTTTTATGGCCATCCACGGAAACCACATGCCAGTCCACCTGGTAAGTCCCTGATGCCAGCGTTTGTTCCAGCGGCACGGTAAGCTGAGCTTTGTTCTTTTCGTCGCGCGTAGCGGTTCCCGTTTTGATGACCTGCTTTTGCGCATCCGTTACCACCACACCGCTAAATCCAGGTTCGATACCTTCTGAAAAATTCAGCGTAAGTGCCTGCGGTGCGGTCACCACGCTGTCTGCTGCCGGGATCTGCTGTTTAAGATGTGCATGTGCCAGCACGGAAGGCGTCATCATTGTCGAGGCCACAAAAACCAGTGCGCAGACCGCGCGGGAAGCGGAGAAACCCATCCTATCATTCCTTTTTGTTATGTCTGTATGCTAAAGAATAACGCTGTATAATAAACGAGTCGAGGATCATCCTGCCTCCGCTTGTCATCGTCGTGCAATCGCGGTAACGTTGCCGCCGCATAAAAAGGAGAAGGTAATGAAGATCAATCTGGCCGCCCTTCCGCAGGACGAGATGGATAAAGTGAATGTCGATCTCGCTGCCGCTGGCGTCGCGTTCAAAGAGCGTTACAACATGCCCGTCGTGGCTGAAGTCGTGGAACGGGAACAGCCCGCCCATCTGCGCGACTGGTTTCGCGAAAGACTCATCGCCCACCGCCTCGCCTCGGTCAACCTCTCCCGTTTACCGTACGAGCCTAAAGTTAAATAAGCTTAACGAGTCGTTACATTTCCTTACGCGGAATCTGGCAGGATAAGAAAACTCTGATTATTTTAGGTGTATTCTTAAATCTCTGCGACTCAGTGTATAAGGAAGTCACGATGTCACATTGGAATATAGCGGCAGCCCAGTATGGCGGGCTGCATCAGACTGTAGATGACCATGTTACGCACCACCTGCGCTTCATCGCCGAAGCAGCACGGCAGCGGTGCGATCTGCTGGTTTTCCCTGAACTCTCATTAACGGGCTCTGGCTCGCCGACGTTACCTCCCCCGCCCGATGACGCGCAGCTGGAGCCGCTGCTCAACGCGGCACATCAACACCAGATCACCGTTATTGCCGGGCTCCCCCTGGAACAGAATGGCCAGCGCCAGAAAGGCCTTGTGCTGTTTTCGCCCGCTCGCCATCGCATTTTGCGCTATCCGCAAGGGGGCGGTGCCAGCCTCGTGCCGGGGGATAAACACCTTACCATCCTTGATGCACATCCCGATTCGCCCAATCTCGATCCCCGGGCAACGCTTGTTACCAGCTGCCAGTCGGTGGGGGATAATCGCTGGCGGCAGTCCATCAGTAACCTGCAGCGCTTCGCGCATAAATATGCCATTGCGGTGCTGATGGCGAACGCCTGCGGCGGCAGCGCGCTCTGGGATGAAAAAGGCCAGCTGATCGTGCGCGCGGATAAGGGCGAGCTTCTGGTGACCGGCACGCTCGGCGGAGAGGGTTGGCAAGGCGATATCATTCCTTTAGGCTAGGCGTTTTAAGCTCAGGAGTTTTCAATGCTGCGCGTCATCGATACCGAAACTTGCGATCTTCAGGGCGGAATAGTGGAAGTGGCCTCTGTCGACGTGGTTGATGGTAAAATCGTCAACCCAATGAGCCATCTGGTGCGTCCCGATCGCCCCATCAGCCCTCAGGCGATGGCTATCCATCGCATTACCGAATCGATGGTGGCGGATAAGCCGTGGATCGAAGAGATCATTCCGCACTACTACGGTAGCCCGTGGTACGTCGCGCATAACGCCAGCTTTGACCGCCGGGTATTGCCTGAAATGCCGGGGGAATGGATTTGCACCATGAAGCTGGCGCGTCGTCTGTGGCCGGGGATTAAATACAGCAACATGGCGCTGTACAAGTCCCGCAAGCTCAGCGTTCGTACCCCTGAGGGGCTTCACCATCACCGCGCCCTGTATGACTGCTATATCACCGCCGCGTTGCTGATTGATATTATGAATATCTCTGGCTGGACGCCGGATGACATGGCGACGATCACAGGACGTCCCGCGCTGCTGACCACGTTTACCTTTGGTAAATATCGCGGGAAGCCGGTGTCCGAGGTGGCGGATAAAGACCCGGGCTATTTGCGCTGGCTGTATAACAACCTCGACAGAATGAGCCCGGAGCTGCGCTTAACGCTGAAACATTATCTGGGCGACGCTTAACGCTCCGCACGGCCTGGCAGCGTGTCCTGCGCCAGGCCTATTAAAAAAGCATATTCCAGAGCAACCCCTTCGTACGATTTAAATCGCCCCGATTTCCCCCCGTGTCCGGAATCCATATCGGTACACAGCAGCAGCAGATTGTCATCGGTTTTCAGCTCACGCAGTTTTGCCACCCATTTTGCCGGCTCCCAGTATTGCACCTGAGAATCATGCAAACCGGTGGTGACCAGCATATGCGGGTAGGCTTTCGCCTCAACGTTATCGTACGGGCTGTACTCTTTCATATAGCGGTAGTACATCTCATCCTGCGGATTCCCCCACTCCTCAAACTCCCCGGTGGTAAGAGGAATGGATTCATCGAGCATGGTCGTGACCACATCGACAAACGGTACCTGCGCGACAATCCCCTTAAAGCGATCGGGACGCTGGTTGATCGCCGCCCCCATCAGCATGCCGCCCGCGCTGCCCCCCATCCCGAAGCAAAGCTGCGGATCGCCGTAGCCCTGCTCAATCAGCGCATCGCAGACGTCGAGGTAGTCATTGAAGGTGTTTTTCTTCTTCAGGAATTTCCCGTCTTCATACCAGTGCTGGCCCAGCTCACCGCCGCCGCGAATATGGGCGATGGCGAAAACAAAACCGCGATCGAGCAGGCTTAGCCGGCTGCTGCTGAAATCGGCGTCCATGCTTGAGCCATACGAGCCGTAGCCGTACACCAGGATCGGGTTTTTGCCTTTCTGGAAATGAGCACGATGGTAAACAAGAGAGACCGGCACCTCCACGCCATCACGGGCGGTGACCCACAGGTGCTCGCTGCGGTAGTTTTCGGACTCAAACCCTTTTACCTCGGTCTGTTTAATCACCTGGCGCTGCCCGGTATCCATATCCAGCTCAAACAGGGTGTCCGGCGTGGTCATGGAGGAGTAGCCGTAGCGCAACCGCGACGATTCGGGTTCAGGGTTGAATCCAATCCACGTCACGTAGGCCGGGTCATCAAACGCAATCCCCACCACTTCCCGGGTTTTACGGTTGATTTGCCGGATACTGGTCAGCCCGCGCTGACGCTCTTCCACCACCAGCCAGTCGGTAAACAGGGTGAACCCTTCCAGCATCACCTGATCCCGCGCGGGGATAAGCACCTCCCACTTGCGCTCATCGCGCACTTTGGTTTTATAGAGACCAAAGTTTTTGCCCTCGCGATTGGAGCGCAAATAAAAGCTGTGCTGGAAGTGATCCAGGCTGTACTCGTGATCCTTACGGCGCGGCAGGAAACAGAGCGGCTGGGCGTCCGGCAGTTCGGCATCCAGCAGCAGGACTTCCGACGTCGTCGCGCTGGCAAGGAAGATAATCACATAGTGGCGTGAGGAGGTTTTATGCAGGCTGACATAGAAGGTTTCGTCTTTCTCTTCATAAACCAGCTCGTCGTCAGCGGAGTCCGTTCCCACGGTATGTCGCCACACCTGGTAAGGCAGCAGCGTCGACGCGTGCTTTTTGACGTAGTAAACCGTCTCGGAATCATTCGCCCAGACAAAATCCGGGGAGACGTTTTCCAGCATTTCCGGATACCAGTTGCCGGTCTCCAGATTGCGAAACCGCAGGCCGTACTGGCGGCGGGAGAGATAATCCTCCGCCAGCGCCATCACCGCGTTGTCAGGGGAAATGGACATGCCGCCCAGGGTATAAAACTCGCTGTGGGCGGCGCGCTGGTTGGCATCCAGCAGAATATCCCACTCATCCCATTCGGCGCTTAACACCGACTGACGCTGGTAGATGGGATACTCATTGCCGGGCTCGTAAATATGGCGATAGCGATAGCCGTTTTTGGTCCAGGGCGCGGAGATATCGCGCTGGGGAATACGCTGCACCATTTCATTCAGGAGCTGGTCCTGAAGCGTCTGCTGGCTGGACATGACCTTGCGGCCATAGTCGTTTTCCTCGTGCAGGTAGTCGAGTACCTCTGGCCGGGAGCGCGAATCGTCCCGCAGCCAGTAATAGTTGTCTATACGCGTATCGCCATGCGTGGTGATCGCATAAGGAGTACGTCGGGCTTTCGGTGGCATGTCATCATTCTTTTAAGTTTTACACCCTATAAGGTTGGCAAAACCCACGCATGATGCAAGCGAAACAGCGTCGCGACGGCGACGACTATCCCTGTAACGCCTGTTTTTGCTCCCGGATATCCCGCTCAATGCCCTCGCGCACGTCCTGAGGGATCTTTAACGCATCGCCCAGGGCGTTAAGGTAGCTCCGCTCCATAAAATGATCGATATCGATGGCTGCGCAGCTGAGGAAATAGAGCTCCAGCGCCTCTTCCTCATTTTTCACACTTTGGGCAAGACGCTGCGGCTCGAGCGGCTGTTCTATCGCCTGCGCCACCAGCACTCTTCCCTTCTCTTCAACGCCGGCTTCGCGCAGCTGCTGCTCGATCGCCGCTCGTTCCTTATCGTCAATATGCCCGTCGCTTTTCGCGGCAAAAACCAGCGCAAGAATGAGCCGTTCGGTACGCAGATCCAGCGGCGAGGTGTGCTCGCCGTAATGCGGTTCATCGCTGTGCGCGGTCCGTATTCTGTCCTTGTATTTATTCCACAGCACGGAGCCCGCGATGGCGCCGCCGCCGGCCAGCAACGCGCCTGTACCATACTTTGCCAGCAGCTTGCGTGAGGATTTATTCGCGACCAGCAGGCCTGCCAGCCCGCCGAGCGCTCCGGGTACCAGCAGTTTGCTGAGGTCCCGCTCGCCAGACGATGTTTTCTGCCCTAACAGGGATTGCAATTGATTTAACCAGCCAGACATGGTTTCCCTCACTTAACGGTGAACATGTTTCACAGCGTAAGCGAGCAGGCGTCAGGAAATGTCTGGTCGGGCTAAAGAAGCGCAAATTTCTGTCCCCTCGTTTAGCCGTGCACGAGACAGACGCAAACGTTTTCGTTTATACTGCGCGCAACTTTTTCAGGGGGATTGTTATGATTCGTTTAGGAACTGCGCTGCGACCTGCGGCGACGCGAGTGATGCTGTTGGGATCGGGCGAGCTGGGGAAAGAGGTCGCCATTGAGTGCCAGCGTTTAGGTGTGGAAGTCATTGCCGTAGACCGTTACGCCGACGCACCCGCCATGCACGTCGCCCATCGTTCTTATGTGATTAACATGCTGGATGGCGATGCCCTTCGCGAGCTGATTACGCGCGAAAAACCCGATTTTGTCGTGCCGGAAATTGAGGCCATTGCCACCGATACGCTGATCGCCCTGGAGCAGGAAGGCCAGCGCGTGGTGCCCTGTGCGAAAGCCGCAAAGCTGACCATGAACCGCGAAGGCATTCGTCGCCTGGCGGCGGAAGAGCTGGGATTGCCCACCTCGAGCTACCGTTTTGCTGGCGATAAGGCCGCGTTCCTGCAGGCCGTCGAGGAAATTGGTTACCCGTGCATCGTTAAGCCGGTGATGAGCTCCTCCGGAAAAGGACAGAGCTTTATTCGCGACAGCGGTACCCTAGATAACGCGTGGGATTATGCCCAGCAGGGCGGCCGTGCCGGGGCCGGTCGCGTGATCGTCGAAGGCGTCGTGAAGTTTGATTTCGAAATCACCCTGCTGACCGTCAGCGCCGTTGACGGCGTCCATTTCTGCGACCCGATTGGTCACCGTCAGGAGGATGGCGATTACCGCGAATCCTGGCAGCCGCAGCAGATGAGCACCCTGGCGCTGGAGCGTGCTCAGGAGATCGCCCGTAAAACCGTCCTGGCGCTGGGCGGCTATGGCCTGTTCGGCGTGGAGCTGTTTGTGTGCGGTGATGAGGTGATTTTCAGCGAAGTCTCCCCTCGCCCGCATGACACCGGCATGGTCACGCTGATTTCGCAGGATCTCTCCGAGTTCGCCCTGCACGTGCGCGCGTTCCTCGGCCTGCCCGTCGGCGGTGTACGTCAGTATGGCCCTGCCGCCTCGGCGGTGATCCTGCCGCAGTTAACCAGCCAGAACGTCACGTTTGATAACGTCGACGGGGCAGTGGGCGCAGGATTGCAGGTACGTCTGTTCGGCAAGCCGGAGATCGACGGAACTCGCCGTCTTGGCGTGGCATTAGCCACCGGAGATAACGTTGACGACGCTGTGGCAAGAGCGAAAGCGGCTGCTGCGAGCGTTAAGGTTGCAGGATAAAAAAACGGGCCAGAAGGCCCGTTTTTCATATGGCGAATGGCTTACTGCTTCGCGCCTTCAACCGCTTCGCGAGCCAGTTTGGTAATGCGATCCCAGTCGCCCGCTTCCAGCGCATCCGCCGGAACCAGCCATGAACCACCGATGCACAGCACGCTTTTCAGCGCCAGGTAGTCACGGTAGTTGGCAGGAGAGATACCGCCCGTCGGGCAGAAGCGTACCTGAGAGAAGGGACCCGCAATCGCCTGCAGCGCATTGGTGCCGCCGTTCGCTTCGGCCGGGAAGAATTTGAACTCTTTCAGACCGTAGTCCATGCCCAGCATCAGTTCAGAGACGGTGCTGATGCCAGGGATCAGCGGAATAGTACCTTCCGTGGCGGCTTTCAGCAGCGGCTCGGTCAGGCCAGGGCTGATGGCGAACTGCGCGCCCGCTTCGGTCACTTCCGCCAGCTGCTGCGCGTTGAGAACGGTACCCGCACCGATGATGGCGTCCGGCACTTCTTTGGCGATAGCGCGGATAGCGTCCATCGCGCAGGCGGTGCGCAGGGTGACTTCCAGAACGCGAACGCCGCCCGCAACCAGCGCTTTCGCCATCGGTACAGCGTGCTCCAGCTTGTTTACCACGATAACCGGCACGACAGGGCCAGTGGTCAGGATTGCTTCTGCACTTGTTTTCCAGTTTTTCATCAGAGTTTTCTCTCGCCAGATCGTTAAAATCAAGTCGTCTTAAAACGTAATACAGGTTGCGCCCTGCTCCGCACCGGAGAGTTTCTCACGCAGCGCGCTGAACATTTCGCGTCCGGTCCCCACGCGCGATGCGCTCAGGTCAGGAATATGAGGCTGACGTGCCGCCAGCTCGGCTTCATCCACCAGCAGGGTTAACTCGCCCGTCTGACCGTTCACGCGGATCATGTCACCGTCGCGTACTTTCGCCAGCAGGCCACCGTCGTAGGCTTCCGGCGTCACGTGGATGGCTGAAGGCACTTTACCGGATGCCCCGGAGAGGCGTCCATCGGTGACTAGCGCAATTTTGAAACGGCGGTCCAATAATACACCAAGTGGTGGCATAAGTTTATGTAATTCTGGCATCCCGTTGGCTTTAGGCCCCTGGTGACGCACCACCACCACGCAGTCTTTATCGAGCAGACCGGCGTCAAAGGCAGGTAACACGTCATGCTGGCTTTCAAATACCACCGCCGGCGCTTCGATAACCTGGTTCTCTTCCGGTACGGCAGAGGTCTTCATTACCGCACGACCGAGGTTGCCGCTCAGCACTTTGGTGCCGCCATGAGGAGAGAACGGTTTGTCGATCGTGGCAATCACCTGCGCATCAAGGGACGCGCTCGCCCCTTCACGCCAGTCCAGCTCGCCGTTGTTCAGCCACGGCTCCTGGGTGTAGCGCTGAAGGCCAAAGCCCGCCACGGTATTCACGTCTTCATGCAGCAGTCCGCCTTTCAGCAGCTCGCGCATCAGCAGCGGTACACCGCCTGCGGCCTGGAAGTGGTTAATATCCGCCGGACCGTTCGGGTACAGCCGTGCCATCAGCGGCACCACGGAAGAGATCTCGGAGAAGTCATCCCAGTTAATCAGAATGCCCGCCGCACGCGCCATGGCCACCAGGTGCATGGTGTGGTTGGTTGAGCCCCCGGTTGCCAGCAGCGCAACAATCCCGTTGACGATGACTTTTTCGTCAACCATTTTGCCCATCGGCATCCATTCGTTGCCGTTGCCGGTCAGACGCGTGACCTGACGGGCCGCGGCCTCGGTCAGCGCCTTGCGCAGCGGCGCATCCGGCTGGATAAAGGACGAGCCCGGAAGCTGCATCCCCATAAATTCCACGACCATCTGGTTAGTGTTAGCCGTACCGTAGAACGTACAGGTCCCCGGCGCATGATAGGACGCGGCTTCCGCCTCCAGCAGCGCCTGACGGTCTGCTTTCCCTTCCGCGTACAGCTGGCGGATACGCACTTTTTCTTTGTTCGGCAGACCGCTCGCCATTGGGCCGGACGGGACGAAGATCGCAGGCAGATGCCCAAACGACAGCGCCGCCATCACCAGGCCCGGGACAATCTTGTCGCACACGCCGAGGTACAGCGCGCCATCAAACATGTTGTGTGACAGGCCCACCGCGGCAGACATCGCAATCACTTCGCGGCTCAGCAGGGACAGCTCCATGCCGTCCTGCCCCTGCGTCACGCCGTCGCACATGGCAGGTACACCGCCCGCCACCTGGCCCACCGCATTTACGCTGTGCAGCGCGTTGCGGATGATAGTGGGATAGACCTCATACGGCTGGTGCGCGGAAAGCATATCGTTATAGGAGGTAATGATGGCGATATTGTTACGCAACATGCTTTTCAGCGACGCTTTATCATCAGGCTGGCAGGCGGCGAAGCCGTGCGCCAGGTTCCCGCAGGCCAGCAGTGATCGGTGGACGGTGCTGCTCTTTGCCTGTTCAATCCGGGCGAGGTAGGCCGAACGGGTCTCTTTCGAGCGCTCGATAATGCGCTGTGTTACGCGTAACAATGTCGGATTCATAAAAGCTCCTCTAAATTATCTGTCCGGCTCGGGAGTTTACAAAGTCGCTGGCAGTTGTTAACAACGCTGAAACGCTTGCTGTCCGGAGCTCAGGGGCAAAATCACTTCCGGCAGTGTAATAAAAAAAGCTCCGCGGGTGAATCCACGCGGAGCTTAAAAGTTGAAAATTGTGCCACTAGCTGTGTTAGATCATGTTACCGGTAAAATAACACTTTCGAGCTAGAGGATTATCTTACTCAAACTCGTTCCAGGAGCGGCCATCGCGGGTGATCATTGCCACCGACGCGACAGGTCCCCAGGTACCCGCCTGATACGGTTTTGGCGCATCCTGATCGGCAGCCCAGGCTTCGGTGATGGAGTCGACCCATTTCCACGCCTCTTCCACTTCGTCGCGACGCACGAACAGCGCCTGGATACCGCGCATGGTTTCCAGCAGCAGACGCTCGTAAGCATCGGCCAGGTGCGTCTGATTAAAGGTTTCGGAGTAGCTCAGATCCAGCTTGGTGGTCTGCAGGTTGTGTTTATGATCCAGCCCCGGCACTTTGTTCAGGATCTGGATATCCACCCCTTCGTCCGGCTGCAGACGAATAGTCAGTTTGTTCTGCGGCAGTTCCTGCCAGGACTCTTTGAACAGGTTCAGTTCCGGGTTTTTGAAGTAAACCACCACTTCGGAACATTTGGCCGGCAGACGTTTACCGGTGCGCAGGTAGAACGGAACGCCCGCCCAGCGCCAATCGTCGATATCCACGCGGATCGCCACGAACGTCTCGGTGTTGCTGGACTTGTTAGCGCCCTCTTCTTCCAGGTAGCCCGGCACTTTTTTGCCTTGCGCAAACCCGGCGGTGTACTGGCCGCGGACGGTCTTCTCACGCACGTTGGAGCGATCGATGCGGCGCAGTGACTTCAGCACTTTAACTTTTGCGTCACGGATGCTGTCAGCCGTCAGGTCAGACGGTGGAGACATGGCAATCATGCACAGAATTTGCAGCAGGTGGTTCTGGATCATGTCGCGCATCTGACCGGCCTGGTCAAAGTAACCCCAGCGACCTTCAATCCCCACCTCTTCCGCCACGGTGATTTCCACGTGGTCGATAGTGCGGTTGTCCCAGTTATTCACAAACAGGGAGTTAGCGAAACGCAGCGCCAGCAGGTTCAGTACCGTCTCTTTACCGAGATAGTGGTCGATACGGTAGACCTGGCACTCTTCAAAGAACTCGCCCACCTGGTCGTTGATTTCACGCGAGGTTGCCAGCGACGTACCCAGCGGCTTTTCCATCACGACGCGAGCCGGTTTGGCGTTCAGTTTGGCTTCGCCCAGACCTTTGCAGATGGCGCCGAAGGTGCTTGGCGGCATGGCGAAATAGTTAATGGTGACACGGTTTTTCTGATCCAGCATCGCGCCTAAGCGGGTAAACGCGCTGACGTCATTAACGTCCAGGTTGCAGAAATCGAGGCGTCCACTCAGGGTATCCCACAAACTTTCATCAATTTTTTCCTTCATGAAAGTTTCGAGCGCCTCGCGGACGACTTTGGTATAAGCGTCCTTATCCCAGTCTGCGCGCCCGACACCCAGGATACGGGTATCCGGATGAATTTGGCCCGCTTTCTCCAGTTGATACAGGGAAGGCAGCAATTTTCGGCGTGCAAGATCGCCTTTCGCGCCGAAAATGACCAGGTCACATGCCTGGGCTGTTTGCGTTACCGCCATGTCATTCTCCTCAGTTGGATCACCTGGTACTTCTGCCAGGTATCGTTGTAATTTTATTACAATGCACTGTACTGCTTTTACGTCATTCCCGAAACCATTAGCGCTTATCGTCGCGTGCGATAACGCGATTTTTCCCCCTTTGGAGGATTACGACGGCGCAATGACGCAACAACCGTCGTTTCTTTGCGCAACGGGGTCACAGCAAAACCCGACACCGATCAAGTAATGAAAAAAAACAACAACATTATCTTGTCGATTGTTACCCTTAATGGAAGCCACAAGGGTAATATCGGTTAAATCGAATCACGATTTCATCAATTTATGAAATCGTTTACACCCATGAGCGTCCTGTTAACATGAACATGCTGGAAAAAATCCAGTTTCAACTGGAACACCTTAGCAAATCCGAGCGAAAAGTGGCCGAGGTCATTCTCGCCTCCCCCGCTCAGGCGATTCATTCAAGCATCGCCGCTCTGGCACAGGAAGCGGGTGTTAGCGAACCGACGGTCAATCGCTTTTGCCGCAGCCTCGAAACGCGCGGCTTTCCTGATTTTAAACTGCATCTGGCACAAAGTCTGGCTAACGGCACCCCATATGTTAATCGTAATGTGGATGAAGACGACAGCGTTGATGCCTATACCGCGAAAATTTTTGAATCGGCTATGGCTTCGCTTGACCACGTCCGCCAGTCTCTGGACATGAGTTCCGTGAATCGCGCGGTGGATTTGCTCACCCAGGCCAAGCGGATTGCGTTCTTTGGTCTCGGGTCGTCTGCCGCAGTGGCGCATGACGCCATGAACAAATTTTTCCGCTTTAACGTCCCGGTGATTTATTCCGATGACATTGTGCTGCAACGCATGAGCTGTATGAATTGCAGTGAAGATGACGTCGTGGTACTGATTTCGCACACCGGCCGCACCAAGAGTCAGGTAGAGCTGGCGCAGCTGGCCCGTGAAAACGATGCCATGGTGATTGCCCTCACCACGGCAGGCACGCCGCTGGCGCGTGAGGCGACGCTGGCGATCACCCTCGACGTGCCGGAAGACACCGACATTTATATGCCGATGGTTTCCCGACTGGCGCAGCTCACCGTGATTGACGTGCTGGCAACCGGTTTTACCTTACGTCGGGGCGCAAAATTCCGGGATAACTTGAAGCGGGTCAAGGAAGCGCTGAAGGAATCGCGTTTTGATAAAGAATTGCTTATAAAGAGCGATGTTCCCTGATAGTTGATAACGAAGACGTAACCAATAATTACGATGTAACGATTTACGGCATTCGGTCCCCTCTCCGCTGCCTTGCAGCAGATGAAGGCCGATTCAATGTTCACGCAACACCAAAGTTGTTTCAGTCAACGGAGTATTACATGTCCAGAAGGCTTCGCAGAACCAAGATCGTAACCACCTTAGGCCCGGCCACCGATCGCGATAATAATCTTGAGAAAATTATCGCCGCCGGCGCCAACGTGGTGCGTATGAACTTCTCTCACGGTACGCCAGAAGACCATAAATTACGTGCCGATAAAGTGCGTGAAATCGCAGCCAAACTGGGCCGCCACGTTGCTATCCTCGGCGATTTGCAGGGTCCAAAAATTCGTGTATCGACCTTTAAAGAGGGTAAGGTTTTCCTCAATATCGGCGACAAATTCCTGCTTGATGCCAACCTGGGCAAAGGCGAAGGCGATAAAGAGAAAGTCGGTATCGACTATAAAGGCCTGCCGGCTGACGTGGTGCCGGGCGATATCCTGTTGCTCGACGACGGTCGCGTACAGCTGAAGGTGCTGGAAGTTCAGGGCATGAAAGTGTTCACCGAAGTCACCGTCGGCGGCCCGCTCTCCAACAATAAAGGCATCAACAAACTGGGTGGCGGCCTCTCTGCAGAAGCGCTTACCGATAAAGACAAAGCGGACATCGTGACGGCTGCGCTGATCGGCGTTGACTACCTGGCGGTCTCCTTCCCGCGCTGCGGCGAAGATCTGAACTATGCGCGTCGCCTGGCACGTGATGCAGGCTGCGATGCTAAAATCGTCGCGAAAGTTGAACGCGCGGAAGCCGTTTGCGATCAGGATGCCATGGACGATGTGATCCTCGCGTCTGACGTGGTGATGGTTGCGCGCGGTGACCTGGGCGTGGAGATTGGCGACCCTGAGCTGGTAGGGATCCAGAAAGCGCTGATTCGTCGCGCACGTCAGCTGAACCGCGCGGTGATCACCGCGACTCAGATGATGGAATCGATGATCACCAACCCAATGCCAACCCGTGCAGAAGTCATGGACGTGGCTAACGCCGTGCTGGACGGTACCGATGCGGTGATGCTCTCTGCGGAAACCGCTGCGGGCCAGTATCCGGCAGAAACCGTGGCCGCTATGGCGCGCGTCTGCCTGGGCGCTGAAAAGATCCCAAGCATCAACGTTTCTAAACACCGTCTGGACGTGCAGTTCGACAACGTGGAAGAAGCGATTGCGATGTCTGCGATGTACGCGGCAAACCATCTGAAGGGCGTTACCGCGATCATCACCATGACCGAATCTGGCCGCACCGCGCTGATGACCTCTCGTATCAGCTCTGGTCTGCCGATCTTCGCTATGTCCCGTCACGAACGTACCCTGAACCTGACGGCGCTGTACCGCGGCGTGACGCCGGTTCACTTCGACAGCACCAACGACGGCGTAGCTGCGGCGCATGATGCCGTAAACCTGCTGCGCGATAAAGGCTATCTGGTGTCCGGTGATATCGTCATTGTGACCCAGGGCGACGTGATGAGCACCATCGGCTCAACCAACACCACGCGCGTTATGACCGTCGAGTAATAATGTCTGTGTTAAAAAGCCCTCTCCAGATGGAGAGGGCTTTTTTTATTTCCGCGGATAAAGCTCTTTGCGTTTATAGGGCTCGGTTTCACCCGGCTTACGCGTTTTAAGCAGCTTCAGGATCCACGTGTACTGTTCGGCATGCGGCCCCACCAGAATTTCCACCTCTTCGTTCATTCGACGCGCGATCGTGTGGTCGTCCGCGGTCAGCAGATCATCCATCGGCGGACGGACCTCAATACTCAGGCGATGCGTTTTGCCGTCATAGACCGGGAACAGCGGGATCACGCGGGCACGACAGACTTTCATCAGGCGACCAATCGCGGGGAGCGTCGCTTTATAGGTCGCAAAGAAATCGACAAACTCGCTGTGCTCGGGGCCGTGGTCCTGATCCGGCAGATAGTAGCCCCAGTACCCCTGACGCACCGACTGAATGAAGGGCTTAATGCCATCGTTACGCGCATGCAAACGTCCGCCAAAACGACGACGCACCGTATTCCAGACAAAATCGTAGATTTTATTTCCCTGGTTATGGAACATCGCCGCCATTTTCTGGCCCTGAGACGCCATCAGCATCGCCGGAATATCAACGCCCCAGCCGTGGGGGACGAGGAAAATGACTTTCTCGTCATTGCGGCGCATCTCCTCGATGATGTCCAGCCCTTTCCAGTCAACGCGATCGACGATTTTATCCGGCCCTTTCAGCGCCAGTTCAGCCATCATCGCCATTGCCTGCGGCGCGGTGGTATACATCTCATCAATGATTGCCTCGCGCTCGGCGTCGCTTTTCTCAGGAAAACAGTAGTAGAGGTTGATCTGCGCGCGGCGGCGGGCGCTCTTGCCTAAACGCCCGGCCAGACGGCCAATTTTCCCCAGAACGGGATCGCGTACGGAAGCAGGCAGCATCGCCATCCCCGCAAAAGTGTAAACACCAAGCCAGGCGCCCCAGTTGCGCGGATGGCGGAAGGATTTTTCAAACTCAGGAATGTATTCAATATTGTTTTTTTTGGTTTCCATGCTGGATCCAGGGTCTGATGACGCAAAATTTTATTCAGATAGTGTAGCGAGGCAGTCGTCCACGCACAAAAGAAAAAGCCGGCGTCAGTGTGCGCCGGCTTTTTTAACAAAAACAGAGGGCTTAGTTTAAGCTCAGCTGCGGCATCACCTCTTTCACCTGCGCCAGATAATCAGTACGATCTTTACCTGTCAGGCCTTCGGTGCGCGGCAGTTTCGCCGTCAGCGGGTTCACGGCCTGCTGGTTGATCCACACTTCATAGTGCAGGTGCGGGCCGGTAGAGCGTCCGGTATTGCCGGAGATCGCGATACGGTCACCACGCTTCACCTTCTGGCCCGGCTTCACCAGCAGCTTACGCAGGTGCATATAGCGGGTCGTATAAGTACGACCATGACGTACCGCGACATAATATCCGGCGGCACCGCTACGCTTGGCCACCACCACTTCGCCATCTCCAACCGCCAGTACCGGCGTGCCCTGCGGCATGGCAAAGTCAACGCCACGGTGCGGCGCGACGCGCCCGGTTACCGGGTTCAGACGACGCGGGTTAAAGTTAGAGGAGACGCGGAACTGTTTTGCCGTCGGGAAGCGCAGGAAACCTTTTGCAAGGCCCGTACCGCTGCGGTCATAGAACTTACCGTCTTCGGCACGAATTGCGTAGTAATCTTTGCCTTCGGAGCGCAGACGTACGCCCAACAGCTGGCTTTGCTCGCGCTTGCCGTCCAGCATTTCGCGGGACATCAGGACGGAGAACTCATCGCCCTTCTTCAGCTTGCGAAAATCCATCTGCCACTGCATGGCTTTGATCACCGAGCTGATTTCAGCGCTGGTCAGGCCTGCATCTCGCGCGCTGGAGACAAAGCTCGCGCCCACGGTACCTTTCAGAACGCTGTTAACCCAGTCGCCCTTCTGCATTTCGCTGGTCATTTTGAAACCGTTTGCAGTGCGATCGTAGGTGCGGGTTTCGCGGCGGGACATTTCCCAGGTCAGACGCTGGAGATCGCCATCCGCCGTTAATGTCCAGGAGAGCTGCTGTCCGATTTTCAGGTTACGAAGATCTTTATCCGCAGCCGCCAGCTGGCTGATATTGCCCATGTCTATGCCGTACTGGTTCAGCACGCTACTCAGCGTATCCCCGGTAGAGACAACATATTCGTGGATACCCGCCTCGTTCTCGGTTTTATCGTCCAGCTCATCCTGCGGGATAGCTTCATCTTCCTGAGCCGCCTGGTCGATAGGCTCACTGGCTTCAGGCAGCAAAGAACGGATTTCGCTCTTTTCAAGCTCAATGGTTTTAATGATAGGGGCAGAACTCGGGTGGTAAACATAGGGCCGCCAGACGGCGACCGCTAAGGTGAGAACTGTAAGCGACCCCAGCATAACGCGGTGGGGTCGTGGCAGATTGTTAAATGCCAGGGCGACAGAGCGGGCTATCTGTTGCACGTATTCACTTCCTCGTTAATCTCCTTTCAGGCAGCTCGCATACTGGTTCGCCAGTTGGCTGAGGAACTGCGAATAGCTCGCTTTGCTCAACTGGATATTCGTACCTAGCGGGTCAAGGGTTCCCATGCGCACGGATGTTCCCCTGGCCACGGCTTCTACGACCGCTGGCCTGAACTGTGGCTCAGCAAAAACGCATGTCGCTTTTTGCTCAACCAACTGTGTTCTGATTTCATGTAAACGCTGCGCACCAGGCTGAATTTCAGGGTTGACGGTGAAGTGGCCCAGTGGGGTCAAACCGTAGTGTTTTTCGTAATAGCCGTAGGCGTCATGAAAAACGAAATACCCTTTACCTTTCAACGGTGCGAGCTCATTACCAACCTGCTTATCGGTTGCGGCTAATTGTGCCTCAAAATCCTTCAGGTTGGCGTCTAGTTTGGCTCGACTTTGCGGCATAAGTTCCACTAATTTGTCGTGGATTGCAACCGCTGAAAGCCCCGCTATCTCTGGGGATAACCAAAGATGCATGTTGTACTCGCCGTGATGGTGATCTCCATCACCTTTTTCGCCGTCTGCGGCATGATGGTCATGTTCGTCGCCGTCGTCATCCGCCCCTTTCATGAGCAACGGTTTCACGCCGGAGAGTTCGGCAATCGCGACCTGTTTTTCGCCAGCAACCTGTTTTGCTGACTTTTGCATAAACGCTTCCATTTCAGGACCAATCCAGACGACTAAGTCCGCGTTTTGTAAGCGTTTTACATCTGACGGGCGCAGGGAATAGTCATGCTCAGATGCACCATCAGGGAGCAGAACCTGGGTTTCCGTTACCCCGTCGGCAATGGCCGACGCGATGAATCCGAGTGGTTTAAGCGAAGCGACAACCGCAGCGTTAACATCTTGTGCGGTTGTACCCCAAAGGGCAGCGGATAATGCTGCGAAAAGAAGCGTATTTTTATGTAACATAATGCGACTAATCATCGTAGTGAATGCGTGGAATGTGATATTATAACATTCGTTGACTTCTTCAAGCTTAAAATGACATGACGACATTGGTTTCTCTTGAAAATATTTCGGTCTCATTCGGGCAGCGCCGCGTCCTCTCTGACGTGTCGCTCGATCTGAAGCCCGGCAAAATTCTGACGCTGCTCGGCCCCAATGGCGCAGGCAAATCCACCCTGGTGCGCGTGGTGCTGGGTCTGGTCGCACCCGATGAAGGCGTGATTAAGCGCGAGGAAAAATTGCGTATTGGTTATGTGCCGCAAAAACTTCATCTCGACGCCACGCTGCCGCTGACGGTCAGCCGTTTCCTGCGTCTGCGCCCCGGCACCCGTAAAGCCGATATTCTCCCGGCGCTGAAACGCGTGCAGGCGGGCCATCTTGTCGATGCGCCGCTGCAAAAACTGTCCGGCGGTGAAACTCAGCGTGTTTTGCTTGCCCGCGCGCTGCTGAGCAGCCCGCAGCTGCTGGTACTGGATGAACCAACTCAGGGTGTGGATGTGAATGGTCAGGTTGCGCTTTATGATTTGATCGACCAGCTCCGTCGGGAACTTGATTGCGCCGTGCTGATGGTGTCTCACGACCTGCATCTGGTAATGGCAAAAACCGACGAAGTGCTGTGTCTCAACCACCATATCTGCTGTTCCGGTACGCCTGAAGTGGTGTCAATGCACCCGGAGTTTATCTCCATGTTCGGCCCCCGCGGCGCTGAACAGCTGGGTATTTACCGTCATCATCATAATCATCGCCATGATTTACAGGGACGAATCGTACTGCGTCGGGGAAATGGACACTCATGATTGAACTGTTACTGCCCGGCTGGCTGGCCGGGATTATGCTTGCCTGCGCCGCGGGTCCGCTCGGCTCGTTTGTTGTCTGGCGCAGAATGTCCTATTTTGGCGATACCCTGGCGCATGCGTCCCTGCTGGGCGTAGCCTTTGGTCTGCTGCTGGATGTAAACCCCTTCTACGCGGTGATTGTGGTCACGCTGCTGCTGGCCGCCGGTCTGGTCTGGCTGGAAAAGCGCCCTCACCTCGCCATTGATACGCTGCTTGGCATTATGGCGCACAGTGCCCTGTCTCTGGGCCTGGTGGTGGTCAGCCTGATGTCGAACATCCGCGTGGATCTGATGGCCTACCTCTTCGGCGACCTTCTGGCCGTAACGCCGGAAGATCTCATCGCTATCGCCGTTGGCGTGGTGGTGGTGCTCGCTATTCTGCTCTGGCAGTGGCGGAATTTACTGGCCATGACCGTCAGTCCGGATCTGGCATTTGTCGACGGCGTGAAGCTGCAGCGCGTAAAACTGCTGCTGATGCTGGTGACGGCGTTAACGATTGGTGTCGCAATGAAGTTTGTCGGCGCGCTGATTATTACGTCGCTGCTGATCATCCCTGCCGCCACGGCGCGTCGTTTTGCCCGTACGCCGGAGCAGATGGCCGGCGTAGCCGTGATTATCGGAATGATTGCGGTAACGGGGGGATTAACCTTCTCGGCGTTCTATGACACGCCAGCGGGGCCGTCAGTGGTGCTCAGTGCGGCGGTGCTGTTTATCTTCAGTATGATGAAAAAGACCGCGAACTAACATGGAGGGCGCTGAGGCCCTCACCCTGCCCCTCTCCCTCAAGGAGAGGGAACACAACATTACGGCATTGCCGGTGGCGTAATGCCGAAATGATTCCACGCCCGCACCGTTGCCATACGTCCACGCGGGGTGCGTTGCAGGAAGCCCTGCTGGATCAGATACGGCTCCAGCACATCTTCAATCGTCTCACGCTCTTCCCCAATAGCCGCAGCCAGGTTATCCAGCCCGACAGGGCCGCCAAAGAACTTGTCCAGCACCGCCAGCAGCAGTTTACGGTCCATATAGTCAAAGCCTTCGGCATCGACGTTAAGCATATCCAGCGCCTGAGCGGCGATCTCCGCGGAAATCGAGCCATCGTGCTTCACCTCGGCAAAGTCACGCACGCGGCGCAGCAGGCGGTTGGCGATACGCGGCGTACCGCGGGAACGCTTCGCCACTTCAAACGCGCCCTCTTCGCTCATTTCGAGCCCCATATAGCGGGCGCTACGGCCAACGATGTGCTGGAGATCCGCCACCTGGTAAAACTCGAGACGCTGCACTATGCCGAAACGGTCGCGCAGCGGAGAGGTCAACGACCCGGCGCGGGTGGTGGCGCCAATCAGGGTAAACGGCGGCAGATCGATTTTGATGGAGCGCGCGGCCGGGCCTTCACCGATCATGATATCCAGCTGGTAATCTTCCATCGCCGGATAGAGCACTTCCTCCACCACCGGTGACAGACGGTGGATCTCATCGATAAACAGCACGTCATGCGGTTCGAGGTTGGTCAGCATCGCCGCGAGATCGCCCGCCTTCTCCAGCACAGGACCGGAGGTGGTGCGCAGGTTGACGCCCATTTCATTGGCAACGATATTAGCCAGCGTGGTTTTGCCTAAACCCGGAGGGCCAAAAATGAGCAGGTGATCGAGCGCATCGCCGCGCAGCTTTGCCGCCTGGATGAAAATCTCCATCTGGGAACGAACCTGCGGCTGGCCGATATACTCATCAAGCAGTTTTGGGCGGATCGCGCGATCCACCACGTCATCTGCCTGAATAGTGCCTGCCGACACCAGGCGGTCTGCTTCAATCATCCTTTACCTCACAATGCAGCGCGCAGCGCTTCACGAATCAGGGTTTCACTGCTGGCGTCCGGTTTGGCAATTTTGCTCACCATTCGGCTGGCCTCCTGAGGTTTATAGCCCAGCGCCACCAGCGCGGCAACCGCTTCCTGCTCGGCATCATCATCCGTTGCAGGGCCGCCAGGAGAGGTCAGTACCAAATCGGCAGCCGGAGTGAACAGATCGCCATGCAGACCTTTAAAGCGGTCTTTCATTTCGACAATCAGGCGCTCGGCGGTTTTCTTACCAATGCCCGGAAGCTTAATCAGCGCCGCAGGATCTTCGCGCTCAACGGCATTCACGAACTGTGGTGCCGACATGCCGGACAAAATCGCCAGCGCCAGCTTCGGACCGACGCCGTTGGTTTTAATCAGCTCGCGGAACAGGGTCCGTTCCTGCTTGTTATTGAAGCCGTACAGCAGCTGGGCATCTTCACGCACCACAAACTGGGTAAAGACAATCGCCTCTTTGCCCGCGTCCGGCAGCTCGTAGAAGCAGGTCATCGGCATATGGACTTCATAGCCCACGCCACCTACTTCCAGCAGCACTAACGGGGGTTGTTTTTCAATGATGATGCCTCTGAGTCTGCCTATCACGTGACGCTCCTGCGTTCTGAGAGAAATTAACTGCCGACATAATAAAAAAAGGCTGGATGTTTATCCAGCCTGATTTCTGATTATCGTAACCTGCCTCGCGCCAGATTGAGCCGCGACTCGCTCATTTGCATCGCGTTCTGGCTGACGTGACAGTGGGTAATCGCAATCGCCAGCGCATCCGCGGCGTCGGCCTGCGGGTTCGCGGGAAGCTTCAGCAGGGTACGCACCATATGCTGCACCTGACTTTTCTCCGCGCTCCCAATTCCCACCACCGTCTGCTTGACCTGACGTGCCGCATATTCGAATACCGGCAAATCCTGGTTCACGGCAGCGACGATGGCGACACCGCGCGCCTGACCGAGCTTTAGCGCTGAATCGGCGTTTTTCGCCATAAAGACCTGCTCGATGGCGAAATAGTCCGGCTGAAACTGGGTGATGATCTCCGACACGCCCGCATAAATGAGCTTCAGGCGCGAAGGAAGATCGTCCACTTTGGTGCGAATACAGCCGCTGCCCAGGTAGGTTAACTGGCGTCCCACCTGACGGATAACGCCATAACCGGTGACGCGTGAGCCTGGGTCAATTCCGAGAATAATCGACATCACGCGTCTCCTGTAACGGATTTATACGCTCTCATCAGAGAGTCGCTGCAACCTCATCAGAGATTTCACCGTTGTGGTACACTTCCTGCACGTCGTCGCAGTCTTCGAGCATGTCGATCAGACGCAGCAGTTTCGGTGCCGTTTCCGCATCCATGTCCGCTTTGGTGGACGGGATCATGGACACTTCAGCGTTGTCCGCTTTCAGGCCAGCCGCTTCCAGCGCGTCGCGCACGGCACCCATTTCTTCCCACGCGGTATAAACGTCGATAGCACCGTCATCGAAGGTCACCACGTCTTCCGCACCGGCTTCCAGCGCCGCTTCCATGATCGCATCTTCGTCGCCTTTCTCGAAGGAGATGACGCCTTTTTTGCTGAACAGGTAAGCAACGGAACCGTCAGTGCCCAGGTTGCCACCGGTTTTGGTGAACGCGTGGCGCACTTCCGCAACGGTACGGTTACGGTTGTCGGACAGACACTCAACCATCACCGCAGTACCGCCAGGGCCGTAACCTTCATAAATGATGGTTTCCATGTTCGCGTCTTCGTCACCGCCCACGCCACGTGCGATTGCACGGTTCAGGGTGTCGCGCGTCATGTTGTTAGACAGCGCTTTATCTACAGCCGCGCGCAGACGCGGGTTAGATGCCGGGTCGCCGCCGCCCAGACGCGCTGCTGTCACCAGCTCGCGAATGATTTTGGTAAAGATCTTACCGCGCTTGGCATCCTGTGCCGCTTTGCGGTGTTTGGTGTTGGCCCACTTACTATGACCTGCCATAAAAAGTTCTCCAAAAATCGCGCCTTCTCAGGCTGCGTTAATTACAAATTCTTCAATCGCCTGCCGGTTGCTCCACGACTTGGTCAGTGCGGCGGCATCCGCCGCATTCACCCAGCGGTAGGTCAGATGTTCGGTAAACACGATCTCCCGTTCATGGGGGAGCGCGAGACAGAACCACGACTCCGTATTGCGCTCGGTACCCGGCGCGTAGCGATGACGTAAATGGCTAAAAATTTCAAACTCCACCGTGCGCTGGCAGTCCTTCAGGGTCAGTTGCTCGCGGGCAACGTCAATGGTGACCTCTTCCTTTACTTCGCGCGCGGCGGCCTGCGACGCAGTTTCCCCCTCTTCCAGACTGCCGGTAACCGACTGCCAGAAATCAGGGTCATCGCGCCGCTGCAACATCAGCACCCGCTTCGTGTCTTCTGCATAAATGACCACCAGGACCGAAACGGGAAGCTTATATGCCATATCAGTTTTTCTCTTCCTTCTTCACCACTTCAATGCCCAGCTCGGCCAGAGAGGCCGGGTTGGCAAAGCTTGGCGCTTCGGTCATCAGACACGCTGCGGCAGTGGTTTTCGGGAAGGCAATAACATCACGAATGTTATCGGTGCCGGTCAGCAGCATGGTCAGACGGTCAAGACCGAAGGCCAGGCCCGCGTGCGGCGGCGTACCGTATTTCAGGGCGTCCAGCAGGAAGCCAAACTTCTCGCGCTGCTCCTGCTCGTTGATGCCCAGAATGCCGAACACGGTCTGCTGCATTTCACCGCTGTGAATACGCACGGAACCGCCGCCCACTTCGTAGCCGTTGATCACCATGTCATAAGCGTTGGCGACCGCATCTTCCGGTGCCGCTTTCAGCTCTGCCGCCGTCATGTCTTTTGGCGAGGTGAACGGGTGGTGCATTGCGGTCAGGCCGCCTTCACCGTCGTCTTCAAACATTGGGAAGTCGATAACCCACAGCGGTGCCCATTTGTTTTCATCGGTCAGGCTCAGGTCTTTGCCGAGCTTCAGACGCAGCGCGCCCATCGCATCCGCCACGACTTTCTTGTTGTCTGCGCCGAAGAAGATCATGTCGCCGTCCTGCGCGCCGGTGCGCTCAAGGATCGCTTCCACGATGTCCGCGTTAAGGAATTTCGCTACCGGGCTGGTGATGCCTTCCAGACCTTTCGCACGCTCGGTCACTTTAATATAGGCCAGACCTTTCGCGCCGTAGATCTTGATGAAGTTGCCGTAGTCGTCGATCTGCTTGCGGCTCAGTGCCGCACCGCCCGGTACACGCAGCGCTGCTACGCGGCCTTTAGGATCGTTAGCCGGGCCAGCGAAGACGGCAAACTCAACGCCTTTCACCAGGTCTGCTACGTCCACCAGCTCCATAGGGTTACGCAGGTCGGGTTTGTCGGAGCCGTAACGACGCTCGGCTTCAGCGAAGGTCATAATAGGGAAATCGCCCAGCTCAACGCCTTTCACGTCGTTCCACAGGCTACGCACCAGAGCTTCCATCACTTCACGCACCTGCTCGGCGGTCATGAAGGAGGTTTCCACATCGATCTGGGTAAATTCTGGCTGGCGGTCAGCGCGCAGATCTTCGTCGCGGAAGCATTTCACGATCTGATAGTAGCGATCGAAGCCGGACATCATCAGCAGCTGTTTGAACAGCTGCGGAGACTGCGGCAGCGCGTAGAATTTGCCTTTATGAACGCGGGATGGGACCAGGTAATCGCGCGCGCCTTCCGGCGTGGCTTTGGTCAGCATCGGGGTTTCGATGTCGAGGAAACCGTGGTCATCCATAAAGCGACGCACCAGGCTGGTGATTTTCGCACGGGTTTTCAGGCGCTGAGCCATTTCCGGACGACGCAGATCCAGGTAGCGGTATTTCAGACGCGCTTCTTCAGTGTTGACGTGGTTGGAGTCCAGCGGCAGCGCTTCTGCACGGTTGATAATCACCAGATCGGACGCAAGCACTTCGATGGCGCCCGTCGCCATGTCGGCGTTGACGTTTTTCTCGTCACGCGCGCGCACGGTGCCGGTAACCTGAATGCAGAACTCATTACGCAGCTCAGAGGCCAGCTTCAACGCATCTGCGCGATCTGGATCGAAGAACACCTGAACGATACCTTCGCGGTCGCGCATATCGATGAAGATAAGGCTACCAAGATCACGACGACGATTGACCCAACCACACAGGGTTACCTGCTGTCCAACGTGGGACTGACGCAGCTGCCCGCAATATTCTGTACGCATGAGATATCCCTTAATTAGCCGCAGGCTAAATGTCGCCTGGTATGCAGGCTACTATGTCGCAGCTTTCTGTATGTCACAACTGGATGAAAAAAGGCGGCTATTATACTGGAAATTCCGCCGGACGATAAGAGCGAACCACGGCCTGGCGGTCGTTTGCTGCACTCTTATTGCGCATTCTCACAAAAATTAACAAAATTATCCGACCAGGAACAGGCCATCACGTCGTATGGTGTCTGGAAGTGATTCATTTAACGGGAGTAACGATGTTAACACTTGATGCCAGTAAAACCGCACTTGTCGTGATTGATTTACAGGAAGGCATTCTGCCCTTCGCCGGTGGCCCGCATACCGCGGATGATGTGGTCAGCCGCGCTGCTCGCCTGGCGGAAACATGTCGTGCCAGCGGTGCGCCTGTTGTCATGGTGCGCGTCGGCTGGTCTGCGGATTACGCTGAAGCGTTAAAACAGCCCGTTGATGCAAAGGCTTCCGCACACGCCCTGCCTGAAAACTGGTGGACGTACCCGGCCGCACTCGGCAAACGCGACAGCGACATCGAAGTGACCAAACGCCAGTGGGGGGCATTTTACGGTACCGATCTCGAGCTGCAGCTCCGCCGTCGCGGCATCGACACCATCATCCTGTGCGGCATTTCCACCAACATCGGCGTGGAGTCTACCGCCCGCAACGCGTGGGAGCTGGGCTTTAACCTGGTGATCGCCGAAGATGCCTGCAGCGCGGCCTCCGCGGAACAGCACCAGGGCAGCATGACCCATATCTTCCCGCGCATCGGCCGCGTGCGCAGCACGGATGAGATTGTCAGCGCGCTATGATGTACGTGGGCCTGCCCCAGTGGTCGCACCCGAAATGGGTGCGCCTTGGCATCACCAGCCTTGAGGAGTATGCCCGGCACTTCAACTGTGTCGAGGGTAACACCACCCTGTATGCGCTCCCCAAAGCCGAGATTGTTACGCGCTGGCGGGAACAAACGACCGACGACTTCCGCTTCTGCTTTAAGTTTCCGGCCACCATTTCCCACCAGGCCGCGCTGCGCAACTGCGGGGATTTGACCGAAGAGTTTTTTACGCGCATGTCGCCGCTGGCGAACCGCATCGGTCAGTACTGGATCCAGCTGCCCGCCACGTTTGGCCCGCGCGATTTACCTGCGCTCTGGCAGTTCCTGGATGCCCTGCCCCGTGAATTCGCCTACGGCGTTGAAGTCAGGCATCCTGAATTTTTTGCGAAGGGCGAAGCAGAAAAAGCGCTCAATCGCGGCCTGCTTGAGCGTTCCGTTAACCGGGTGATCCTCGATAGCCGGCCGGTGCACAGCGCTGTCCCCCATAGCGAAGCCATCGTTGAAGCTCAGCGTAAAAAACCCAAAGTGCCGGTCCACGCCATCGTGACCGCGCATAACCCAATGGTCAGGTTTATCGGCAGCGATAACATGCAGCAAAATCAGGCGATGTTCGCCGTCTGGCTGCAAACGTTAGCGAAGTGGGAACACACCACCACGCCGTATCTCTTTTTGCACACGCCGGATATCGCCCAGGCGCCCGAACTGGTCGATGCTCTGTGGCAGGCCTTGCAGGCTGCGGTGCCGTCCGTGGGCAGCGCCCCTTCCATCCCACAACAATCTTCTCTTTTCTGATATCACCCCCTATCATAGTGAAGTGCCATCTGCCAAAAACAGGGAGTTTGTATGGTCAGCGCGCTGTATGCGGTGTTAGGTGCATTACTGCTGATTAAGTTTTCATTTGATGTTGTGCGCCTCAGAACGCTGTACCGCGTCTCTTACGGTGACGGCGGGTTTTCCGAGCTACAAAGCGCTATCCGCATTCACGGCAACGCGGTCGAATACATCCCCGCAGCCTTAATCCTGCTGCTTTTTATGGAGATGAATGGCGCAGAAACCTGGATGGTGCACATCTGTGGCCTGCTTCTTATTGCTGGCCGCCTGATGCACTATTACGGTTTTCACCACCGCTTAATCCGCTGGCGTCGTTCCGGCATGAGCGCGACCTGGTGTTCGCTTTTGCTGATGGTGCTGGCTAACCTGTGGTATATGCCGTGGGAGTTGGTTTTCTCCCTCCATTAGCGCACAATACGCCACTTTATTTTTCCCGGATTTTTACGTTATGTCAGATCGCGACACGCTTTTTTCCGCGCCTATCGCCAGCCTGGGCGACTGGACCTTCGATGAACGGGTAGCCGAAGTCTTCCCGGATATGATCCAGCGCTCTGTTCCCGGTTATTCCAATATTATCTCTATGATCGGCATGCTGGCTGAGCGCTTCGTTCAACCCGGCACGCAGGTCTATGACCTGGGCTGCTCGCTCGGCGCGGCAACGCTGTCGGTTCGTCGTAATGTTCACCACGAAGGCTGCCGAATCATTGCCGTCGATAACTCCCCGGCGATGGTTGAGCGCTGCCGACGCCACATTAACGCGTACAAAGCTCCTGTTCCGGTCGACGTGGTGGAAGGCGATATCCGCGAGATTGAGATCAATAACGCGTCGATGGTGGTGCTGAATTTCACCCTGCAGTTCCTGGTGCCTGAAGACCGCCAGCTGCTGCTGGACAAAATTTATCAGGGGCTGAATCCCGGCGGCGCGCTGGTGCTCTCGGAGAAATTCAGCTTCGAAGATGCCGAGGTTGGCGAACTGCTGTTCAATATGCACCACGATTTCAAACGGGCGAACGGCTACAGCGAGCTGGAGATCAGCCAGAAGCGCAGCATGCTCGAAAACGTGATGCTGACGGATTCCGTAGAAACCCACAAAGCGCGTCTGAGCAAAGCCGGTTTTGAGCACAGCGAACTGTGGTTCCAGTGCTTTAACTTTGGCTCTCTGGTGGCGCTGAAAGCGGGAGAATCCGCATGATCGAATTCAGCAACTTCTATCAGCTGATTGCCAAAAACCAGCTTTCCCACTGGCTGGAAACCTTGCCCGCGCAGATTGCCGCCTGGCAGCGCGATCAGCAGCACGGCCTGTTAAAGCAGTGGTCAAACGCGGTGGAGTATCTGCCCGAACTGACCCCACATCGTCTGGATCTTCTGCACAGCGTAACCGCCGAGAGTGAAGAGCCGCTCCCGGTCGGGCAGATCAACCGCATCGAAACGCTGATGCGTAACCTGATGCCGTGGCGCAAAGGGCCGTTTTCACTTTACGGCGTGAACATCAATACCGAATGGCGCTCGGACTGGAAATGGGATCGCGTGCTGCCCCACCTTTCCGACCTGACCGGACGTACCATTCTGGACGTAGGCTGCGGCAGCGGTTACCACATGTGGCGCATGATTGGCGCGGGGGCGCATCTGGCGGTAGGTATTGACCCGATGCAGCTGTTCCTGTGCCAGTTTGAAGCGGTGCGTAAGCTGCTGGGTAACGACCAGCGCGCGCACCTGCTGCCGCTGGGCATTGAACAACTCCCTGCCCTGAAAGCCTTTGATACCGTCTTCTCCATGGGCGTGCTGTACCACCGTCGTTCCCCGCTGGAACACCTGTGGCAACTGAAGGATCAGCTGGTCAGCGGCGGCGAGCTGGTGCTGGAAACGCTGGTGATTGAAGGCGATGAACATGCCGTTCTGGTCCCGGGCGATCGCTACGCGCAGATGCGCAACGTTTACTTCATCCCTTCCGCGCTGGCGCTGAAGAACTGGCTGGAGAAGTGCGGGTTTGTGGATGTGCGGATTGCCGACGTCAGCGTGACCTCAATTGAGGAACAGCGCCGCACCGACTGGATGATCACCGAATCGCTGGAGCAGTTCCTCGACCCGGCCGACCACAGCAAAACCATCGAAGGCTATCCAGCCCCGATGCGTGCGGTGTTGATTGCGACCAAGCCGTAGTTTTCCCCTCACCCCGGCCCTCTCCCCATAGGGGCGAGGGAGAAAAACCGCACCGAGCCGTCCCCTCTCCCCTATGGGGAGAGGGTTAGGGTGAGGGGATAAAAAAAGGCCCCTGTTGAAATTGCAGGGGCCTGGTACAAGCAAGCATCATATTGGGCGACATGATGCGCGGTAAAAATCGGTACGTTGCTACACGTGATGGCGCTCAATCAGCGACTTCATTTCCGCAACCGACTCTCCCTCTACGCCATAGCGTGAATACTCATCCGCTTCAGCATCCGTCGACATTGACAATCCTGTATTGCGATAACGCATGGGCGAAGGTATCCATTTACCCGCGGAGCTGTGCAGCTCTTCTACCCCTGCGTTTAAAAACCGTTCCAGATTGCTGGCGCGGACTCCCGCACCCGCCATTATTATTGGAACACCGGAATGTGCTTTTAGTTCCGTAATTAATTGCAGTCCTTTTTCAGCTGACGCCTGCTGACCCGATGTCAGGATGCGCGCCACGCCAAGTTCTTCAAGCGTTTCAAAAGCCTGGAGCGGATCTTTACACATATCAAATGCGCGATGAAAAGTGACGGCCAGCCCCTGCGCGGCGCTCATAATCTGACGCATGCGCGGTATATCGATGTTGCCGTCTTCATTCAGCAGGCCGGTCACCAGCCCCGGAAACCCGAGGTCCCGAACGAGTGCGATATCATCAAGCATGGCACTGAACTCGCCCGCCGTGTAACAAAAATCACCGCCGCGCGGACGAATAATCGGGTGAACGGGAATGGTGACGGCCTGACGGGCAGACCTCAACACGCCGTAAGACGGCGTCAGCCCGCCCTCTTTGGGTGCCGCACACAGTTCAATGCGGTCAGCCCCGTGCTTTTGCGCGGTCACGGCACACTCCACGCTGTAACAACAAATCTCCAGCAGCGCCATTTAATCCTCCTGAAATTCCACTAAACGAAACATCATGACACGCCGTCCGTTTTCAGTCCCGGCGTGAACTCACATCTCTTACGCTTCGCTGGCAACGATCTGCTCAATGGTCCACGGATGAAACTTCACCGTGACCTGTCCGTCAGTGACGGCCAGCGTCGGGTTAGGTAACCGCTCGCGCTCGCCTTTGGGTGAACTCGTCTTCACAAAAATCCCCGGCTTGCTTAAGCCTTCGTCGGAAAGGAGGGCCAGCGCGCGCGCGTTCAACGTTTCCGGCTCACCCGGCAGGACTATTTCGATATGCTCCCAGCCTTCGTGCGGATAGCGTTTCTCGCCTGGCCACGGCAGCTCAACCACGCTGAATTGCCAGTGCGCCACGTTCACCGGTTCATGCAGTTTGAACAGGCAAATGGGGCGACCATTGATGATGTTCTCGGAGAGCAACTCGCCGCACCGTTCGAACCCGCGACGCCAGCGCTCGGCCGTGGCATTCTGATGACAGCGCAAAGAGATGTGATCGGCCTCAAGCGGCGCAATATCCAGACCAAGACGGGTGGCAAGTTCTGTGAACGCCTGGGTGAAGCGCGGTAAATCTGCGGAAATATCATGCAGTTCGTCAATGGATTGCCAGTTCGCCATAAGTCACTCTCTTTTCATGTCGCAAAGCCGCTAATTTACTCTGTTGCCCTGTTTTGACCAACCGCAGAATCCGGCTTTTTGCGACTGCATGATTATGCACACCTTCACCGCCTGGATTCTGAGCAATCTTCAGGCCCCGCAATGCTGACGCCAGAGGGCATTTGCAGTATACTCCCGCCCTAAATTCTTTAACTGGCGCGGGCGGCTGTAAGCCCGCATCAAAAACGTAAGGTATCCAGGTGAATATTCAGGCTCTTCTCTCCGAAAAAGTCAGTCAGGCACTGATTGCCGCAGGCGCACCTGCGGATTGCGAACCGCAGGTTCGTCAGTCAGCAAAAGTACAGTTTGGCGACTATCAGGCTAATGGCGTGATGGCAGTGGCTAAAAAACTGGGCATGCCGCCGCGACAGCTCGCTGAGCAGGTACTGACGCATCTGGATCTTTCCGGCATTGCCAGCAAAACCGAAATCGCCGGTCCGGGCTTTATCAACATCTTCCTTGAGCCTGCATTCCTGGCAAGCCACGTTGACGCGGCGCTGAAATCTGACCGTCTGGGCGTTTCCCAGCCGGAGGCGCAGACCGTCGTGATCGACTACTCTGCGCCGAACGTGGCGAAAGAGATGCACGTTGGCCACCTGCGCTCCACTATCATCGGTGATGCCGCGGTGCGCACGCTCGAGTTCCTCGGTCACAAGGTGATCCGCGCGAACCACGTGGGCGACTGGGGTACCCAGTTCGGCATGCTGATTGCTTACCTGGAAAAACAGCAGCAGGAAAACGCGGGTGAAATGGCGCTGGCGGACCTGGAAGGGTTCTACCGCGAAGCCAAAAAACACTACGACGAAGACGAAGCCTTTGCCGAGCGCGCGCGCAGCTATGTGGTAAAACTGCAGGGCGGCGACCAATACTTCCTCGAGATGTGGCGCAAGCTGGTCGACATCACCATGTCTCAGAACCAGCTGACCTATAACCGTCTGAACGTCACCCTGACCCGTGACGACGTGATGGGTGAAAGCCTCTATAACCCAATGCTGCCCGGCATTGTGGCTGACCTGAAAGCCAAAAACCTGGCGGTAGAGAGCGAAGGCGCAACGGTGGTGTTCCTTGATGAGTATAAAAACAAGGAAGGTGAACCGATGGGCGTGATCATCCAGAAAAAGGATGGCGGCTACCTCTACACCACCACAGACATCGCCTGCGCGAAATACCGTTACGAGACGCTGCATGCTGACCGCGTGCTGTACTACATCGACTCCCGTCAGCACCAGCACCTGATGCAGGCGTGGACCATCGTGCGTAAAGCCGGTTACGTGCCGGATTGCGTGCCGCTGGAACACCACATGTTCGGCATGATGCTGGGTAAAGACGGCAAGCCGTTCAAAACCCGTGCGGGCGGTACCGTGAAGCTGTCCGACCTGCTGGACGAAGCGCTGGAACGCGCTCGCCGTCTGGTGGCCGAAAAGAACCCGGACATGTCTGCCGATGAGCTGGAAAAACTGGCCAACGCCGTGGGTATCGGTGCGGTGAAATACGCGGATCTCTCCAAGAACCGTACCACCGACTATATCTTCGACTGGGATAACATGCTGGCGTTTGAGGGCAACACGGCGCCTTACATGCAGTATGCCTACACCCGCGTGCTCTCGGTGTTCCGTAAGGCGAACATTGATGAAAACGTACTGGCGAATGCGACAGTGACCATCACGGAAGATCGTGAAGCACAGCTGGCGGCGCGCCTGCTGCAGTTTGAAGAGACGCTGACGGTTGTCGCGCGTGACGGCACGCCGCACGTGATGTGTGCTTACCTGTACGATCTGGCGGGGCTGTTCTCCGGCTTCTACGAACACTGCCCTATTCTGTCTGCGGAAAACGAATCGGTCCGCAACAGCCGCCTGAAGCTGGCGCAGCTCACGGCGAAGACCCTGAAGCTGGGTCTGGATACCCTGGGTATCGAAACCGTAGAACGCATGTAATACAAAAAACCCGGCAAGCGCCGGGTTTTTTCTTATCAGAAATACTTCCGCAAATATTCCGTTAAACAGAGAATCGCCATCGCCTGTCCGTACGGCATCGACGTCAGCGGGATCTGGCGATAAAACTCAAGATCGCTGCCCATGCCCGTGCCGAACGACGTTTGCAACAGCTCGCCTTCCGGCGAAATATTTTTGACGATACCGCGAATCGCTTTTTCTGCCACTTCGGCATACTCCGCGCCAACGTAGCGCTTGCGCACGGCTTTCAGAATACCGTAGGCAAACCCTGCCGTGGCGGACGCCTCAAGATAAGAATGTGGATCGTCGAGCAGCGTATGCCAGAGCCCGCTGTCGTCCTGATATTTCGCCAGCGCGGCAATCTGCGCATTCAATACCTGCACCAGGTAGCGGCGCACGGCGCTGTTTTCCGGCAGATCCACAAGCTCAAGGAAGTCCGGGATCGCGATGGTGAGCCAGCTGTTGCCGCGCGCCCAGCGGGCACGGGCAAAGTTATGGTTGCCGTCGTAGCTCCAGCCGTGGAACCACAGCCCGGTCTCCCGGTCCATCAGGTTCTGCACGTGCAGCAGGAACTGATACACCGCCTCTTCAACGTATTCCGGTTTGTTGAGCAGCTTGCCGATTTTCGCCAGCGGCAGCACCGTCATCATCAGCGTGTCATCCCACATCTGTTGATGGTTTTCTTCCGCCAGGGTGATGTGCTGCATCCCGCCGTGTTCCGTACGCGGCATCTCGGCCATCGCCCATTCCGCCCAGCTTTCCAGCCACGGCCGCCAGGCCTGATTTTTGGTCTCTTCGTAGCGATAAGCCAGCGTCAGGAACGGCGACATGGTATTCACGTTTTTGGTGGTCGCGCCTTCCGCAAAGCGGTCGGCAAACCAGCTGTCGATGATGTCTCGCATACCTTCGTCGCCGGTCTGGCAGTAATATTGCCAGATACCGTACAGGCCAACGCCGTGCGTCCACTCCCATCCGGCCCAGCCTTTAGTGTCGTTCACGCGCCCGTCGTCCAGCCGCAGCAAAAACTCACCCGTTTTGTCGTGGATATTGACCAGGCTATGCGTCACCTTTTGAATCAGCGATTTCAGCTCGTCCCGGGCGATAAAGCGCTCTGGCTGACGTAATAACGGGCTATGTTTGACAGGCCAAACTTTCATTATCTTAACCTCTGTTGTATGTCGAATTCAGTACCGCGCGATCCTTCAGCGAGGGTGCCGCTGGCTTATTGCGATTCAGATAACCGATGTTGTTATTGCCCCAGAGTGACTCATAAGGCATACCGGCCAGCATCTCAACGGTGGCGCGGGCGTGTGGCGTCGCTGACTCAGGCATCGCATGACCACACTCACGCATTTTCGCGGTCTCCTCGCGCAGCGTGCTGTGGGTCTGCAAATTGAGCCTGAAGCGCAGGGAAACGAGGAAGCCGCAGAACAGCACCAGGATCGTGCCCACGCTCAGGATCGTCAAAATGGTGTGGCTCACTTCCGCAGGCTGCACTTTCTGGCCGCTGACAAAGCCGGACATCTGCATCACGATGCCCACCAGCATCACCGCACCGGCCTGTGACGCCTTACGGGTCAGGGTCATGATGCCCGCGAAGATCCCTTCGCGGCGCTGGCCGGTGATCGCTTCATCCACGTCAGCAATGTAGGTATAGGTGTTCCACGGCACGTAGTTGATACCGCCGCGACCGAGACCGGCAACCGCTGAGATCAGCAACAGCAGAGCGTAGACGTCACTCAGGCCCGCGTAATAGAGCATGGCGTAAGAGAGAGACGCCAGACCAAACAGCACCACGACCATGCGGTAGGACGGTGCTAGCCCGAAACGGATGCACAGCGGGATCATGGCGATAACCGCAAAGAACTGGAAAATAGCCATCGTGCCCAGCAGATTGGACGCCATTGACGCTTCCTGCATCAGCACGAACACCACGTAGTAGGTGAATACCGCATTAAACACGTCCTGCGCGATATAGCCGCCAAGGTACATGCCCAGATGCTGACGGAAAATCTTGATGCGCAGCGTGGAGCTTAACTCAACGATCAGGCGGTTGAGGCTCTGTCCCAGCGTCAGCTTCTTCTTCTCTTCTTCAGCACGCAGCGCCGCTTCTGACCACTCTTCGCGCGGGCGTTCCCAGGTAAAGAACCAGACGAAGGTTAGCATCAGCGCGCAGAGCAAGGAGAAGACCAGGCTTGCGTAGAAGAAGGAGATGGCGTTTTCTTTCCCGAAGTGGGTTAACAGGATCCCCGGCAGGAAGGAGGCCAGAATGGCGGACATCTGCGCCATAGAGATACGCGCCCCGGAGAACTTGGTTTTCTGTTTAAAGTCATCGGTCATTTCCGGTACCAGCGTTTCGTACGGCACCAGAATCATGGTGTAGACAATATCAAACACCAGATAGGTCAGCAGGTAGTACCAGAAGCTCATGTCCCCAACCCACATCAGCGAGTAGCTGAACACGCACGGAATCCCCAGCAGGATAAAAAACTTACGACGGCCGAAGCGCTTACCGAGCCAGGTCGTCCCAAAGTTATCGGTTAAAAAGCCCATTAACGGGCTAACGACGGCATCCAGCACCCTTGCAGCGGCAAAGATAAACGTTGCTTCGATCGGTGAGAGCCCGCAGAAGGTGGTATAAAAATATAAAAGCCAGGCCGCCGTCAGGGCGGTGGTACCCGCCCCGAGGAAATCGCCTGACCCGTAAGCGAGATAATTTGCGAGCCCAATTTTACGTGTTCTCATTGCCGTCACCCCTAATCAGTTTTGGGAGACTCCCTGCAAGCAAGCGTCTTCCGGGAGCTTTTAGACGGCTACAGTAAATGCATCGACCGGTTGATACCTTTCTGTTTCTGCCATCACTAAGAGGGTCAATGGCAATAATGCAAAGAGTACCGTCACGCGCGTCACTGATTTATAAAACAGCGTTTCTATTTGATCAAAAGGTGAGGTCAGTTTTGAGAGCCAGCCATCAAAATTGCTGATGGCTGGTGAAAAGGCAGGGTGTTAGCGGTAGTTCACGATGACAGAATTACTCTGTACTTTCAGCGCCGGGATTAAACGTCCCCCGCCCGGCACTTCCCAGATGAAACGCAAAGGTTCAATGGCCGGTACGCCGTTGAACGCCTGCGTCGTGCCATTTTCGCCGTCAATTTCCGTGCAGCGCGTCTGAGAACAGAGGCGCACCCGCAGCCCTGCGGGCGTTGGGCCAATCAGCCGGTAATTCCAGACCACAAGGCCCATCTGACCGGAAACGCCTTCAGAAGGCGACAGCGGGTTAGATGACATAGCAACGCCCCGGTTGCTGAGGGTCACACCCATGCTGCTTGCCTGCCAGGTGCCTTCCCCGGCAGCGTGCGCCGCCAGCGGGAAGAACAAAATCCAGAGCCATTTACGCATTATTTTCCTCCGATCGTCGCGGTCATGCGGATGTGACGGTTATCCGACAGCTCCATATTCGACAGCACGACCAGCTGGTTCAGGCTACGACGCAGGAAGCGCGACAGCAGCGGACGCAGCGCATGGTTCACCAGCAGCACCGGCGGCGCGCCCAGCATCTCCTGGCGCGCCAGCGCCTCCTGCGTTTGCGCCAGCAGACGGTCCGCCAGGCCCGGCTCCAGGCCGCCCCCGCCCTGCAGGGCCTGCAGCAGCAGGCGTTCAAGCGGCGTATCGAGGCCAATGACCTGCACTTCTCCGGTTCCCGGGAACCACTGCTGGGTGATCGCACGACCCAGCGCCACGCGTACCACCGCCGTCAGCTCGTGCGGATCGCTTTGTATCGGCGCATGCTCGGCAAGGGTTTCGAGAATGGTGCGCATATCGCGGATCGGCACTTTCTCTTCGAGCAGGTTTTGCAGCACCTTGTGCAGCGTGGTTAAAGTCACCACGCCCGGGACCAGATCTTCCGTCAGCTTCGGCATCTCCTGCGTGACGCGGTCAAGCAGCTGCTGCGCTTCCTGACGGCCAAACAGCTCTGCCGAGAATTGCCCGATCAGGTGATTAAGATGGGTCGCCACCACGGTACTGGCTTCAACAACCGTATAGCCCTGGATTTGCGCCTGCTCTTTCAGGGCACTTTCAATCCAGATAGCGGCCAGACCAAAGGCCGGATCGATGGTTTGCTCGCCCGGCAGCGTGCCTGCGGCGGTGCCCGGGTTAATCGCCAGCCAGCGGCCCGGATAGGCATCACCGCTGCCTATTTCGACCCCTTTCATCAGAATGCGGTAGCGCGCGGGCGGCAGGTCCATATTGTCGCGGATGTGTACAACCGGCGGCAGGAAGCCCATGTCCTGGGCGAATTTTTTACGGATACTGCGGATACGGCCAAGCAGCTCGCCATCCTGCTGGAAATCGACCATCGGAATCAGGCGATAGCCCACTTCCATTCCCAGGGAATCTTCCAGCTGAACGTCGTTCCAGGTCGCTTCGACGGCCTGGGTATTTTCCGGCATTTTTACCTGAACAGGCTCCGCTGCCGGTTTGATTTCACGGCCACGCATCCACCAGGCAAGCCCCAGCAGACCCGCCGTAAACAGCAGGAAGACGAGGTTTGGCATCCCCGGCACCAGGCCGAGCAAACCCAGAACGGCAGCGGCCAGCAGCATAACGCGCGGGTTACTGAAGAGCTGGCCGACCATCTGCTCGCCAACGTCCTGGTCGGTACTCACGCGGGTCACAATCACACCCGCCGCAGTCGAGATAACCAGCGCCGGGATCTGTGCGACCAGACCATCACCAATGGTCAGCAGCGTATAGCTTTCCGCCGCGTGCCCCATGTCCATCCCGTGCTGCAATACCCCCACCAGCAGGCCGCCGACCACGTTAATCACCATGATCAGAATGCCTGCGATAGCGTCACCGCGCACAAACTTGCTCGCACCGTCCATGGAGCCGTAGAAGTCCGCCTCCTGCGTCACTTCCGAACGGCGTTTTTTGGCTTCATCTTCGGCAATAAGGCCGGCGTTCAGGTCGGCGTCGATCGCCATCTGCTTGCCCGGCATCCCGTCCAGCACAAAACGCGCGCCCACTTCCGCGATACGCCCTGCACCTTTGGTAATAACCATAAAGTTGATGATAACGAGGATAACGAACACCACGATACCGATAGCGAAATTGCCGCCCACCAGGAAGTGGCCGAATGCCTCCACCACTTTACCTGCCGCTGCAGCACCGGTGTGACCTTCCATCAGAATGATACGCGTGGACGCCACGTTCAACGCCAGTCGGAGCAAGGTGGTAAACAGCAGAATGGTCGGGAACGCGGCAAACTCCAGGGTACGTTGGGTGAACATCGCCACCAGCAGCACCATAATGGACAGCGCAATATTGAAAGTGAAAAGCAGATCGAGGATGAATGCCGGGAGCGGCAGTACCATCATCGACAGAATTAGCAGGATCAGAATCGGTCCGGCAAGGATCTGCCATTGAGTCGATTTCAGGTTGCCGGGCAGGCGCAACATTGCCACCAGATTAGCCATCAGTGTCCTTCTCGTTCATAAAATCCAGCGCGGCAGGCACCGGAAGGTTTTCAGGTTTCACAGGCCGCTGACCGCCAGCCAGACGCCAGCGCTTCAACTGCCACACCCAGGCCAGCACTTCCGCCACGGCGGCGTAGAGTTGTCCCGGGATCTGTTGTCCGATATCCGCATGGCGGTACAGGGCACGCGCCAGCGGAGGGGCTTCCAGGATCGGCACGCGGTTTTCAGTACCAATTTCCCGGATACGCAGTGCGATCAGCCCCGCCCCTTTCGCAACGACTTTCGGCGCGCTCATTTTGTTTTCGTCATAGCGCAGCGCAACGGAATAGTGTGTCGGGTTGGTGACGATGACGTCGGCCTTCGGCACATCGTCCATCATCCGGCGACGGGCGGCGGCACGCTGCATCTGGCGGATGCGCCCTTTCACGTGCGGGTCACCTTCCATCTGCTTATATTCGTCACGGATATCCTGACGCGACATGCGCAGCTTTTTGAAATGGGTATAAAGCTGGAAGATCACGTCAAAACCCACCATCGGGATAATGCTGAGCACCACCAGCAGCGCGCAAAGCCCAACCAGATTCAGCGCGTTGCTCATCGCGGTGAGCGGCGATTCGCTGATAAGACGCATCATTTCCGGCCAGTGGTACCAGAGGTAAAATCCCGCGGAACTGCCCATCAGCACCGATTTGAGAACGGCTTTGAGCAGCTCAGCCCCGGTCTGCGCAGAGAACATTTTCGCGATACCCGGCAGCGGGTTCAGTTTGGAAAATTTCGGTTGTAGCGATTTGGCACTAAAAACCAGGCCGCCGAGCATCACCGGAGAAACCAGCGCGACCAGCACGACCCCGGTAATCAAAGGCAGCAGCGCGACCATGGCCCCTTTAATAAGCTGAATAATCTGGCTGAGGATCAGATTCGGATCGTTGACCATGCTGTGGTCAAAACGTAACCCGGTGGACAACATTCCCGCCAGCTTGCGGGCGAGCGACTCCCCGCCCCACCAGATAATGCACACCCCTACGATAAGGATCAGCAGGGAGGTCAATTCTCGGGATCGGGGGATCTGCCCTTCCTCACGCGCTTTTTCTAGTCGGTGGGGTGTGGGGGCTTCCGTTTTGTCGTCGTTCTCTTCTGCCACAGTGCATGCTCAGCCCATTACGTCACGGGTATCATGCCAGCACCGCCTTTCATCAATGGGCAGAAAAACCCCTATAACCGGGTCTTTTTATCCTGTTTAAGCCCCCCTCCGCAATTCGGGTTAGGGAAAAAAGGGCAAGGAATGTTCGAACGAACATTCTCCAGCTTTTGTGATGTGTTTCATATTACAAAATGAATTAAGCGCAGTTTTAAAGAACATTCACTCTAAAATATCCCGAAAGAAAATTAACATAACCGTCGATTTTAACCTCCCGGCATTGCAGGAATGATATAACTATGTAAATTTAATAATTCACAGCAATCGAAACCATATAAATCATTCCCCTACATAATCCAAAAATGGATAAATCTATATAACATTAATCCTGAGACTACCTTACCAGCAGGAAATTAAATGTTATAATTTCATACGACATAATTTACTTTTCACCAGAAAGCAAAATGTATGCCAGATATTTCTTTTTACTTAAAGGGACATTTAATATGGATTTCAAAAAGAATATTATTGCGGGCTTAGCCCTTGCAACACTGTCGATGAATGGTTTCGCCGCAGAAATGAATGCCGGCACTATTCACTTTACGGGTGAAATTATCGAATCAAGCTGTACCATTCAGGGTGCCGACGGCACAGACAGTACTATCCCACTGGGTACCTATCCTACATCATTGTTTAATACCGTTGGGAAGGAGACCGCACTTACGGAGTTCTCCATTACGCTGGCGAACTGCCCGTTAACAAGCGCTGGGCTTCCGGCTGTTCAGCTGACCTTTAACGGCCCAACGACCCTGACCAAGACCAAGACGCTGCTGGACGTCAGTAAAATTACCACCACGGGCGAAACCGCGGCCACCGGTATCGGCATTGCCGTCAGCCCGGCGGGTAAAGATGATAAGCTCATCACGATGGACGGCGCTGAAGGGCAGATCTATATCGAACTGGCGACAAAATCCGAAGATACGATTAAAGCTGATTTTAATGCCCGCTATAAATCATTTGCAGATGCGGTTACCGCCGGTCCGGCAGATGCTGATATGACGGTAAATATTCTTTACCGTTAATAATCGTATTACTGATATTCATAATATATATATTTAGGCGTCATGACATTTAAGGAGTCATGATCTGATAATAGTCCGGACTCGGACTATTATCATTTCCCTTCAACCTCCTTTATTAAAGGTTTCACTATGCGCATTTCACTCCAGGTCTTATTATGCATCCCTGTTATTGCGAGCACCTTTTGTCACGCAGCAGGTATTCAGATCGGTCGCACACGCATAATCTACGATGCCGCGAAAAAGGAAGTTGCCCTGCCCTTACAAAATAATGATAAAGAGCTTCCATGGTTAATACAGTCATGGACGGATACAGGTGATGGTAAAACGCACGGACCGTTTATCGTGACACCGCCTCTCTTTCGGCTCGATCCGCAAAAAGAGCAAAGCCTGCGTATTACCTGGAACGGGACAACCTTAGCAGGCGATAAAGAGTCTCTGTTCTATATGAACGTACGAACCGTTCCTGCCACGGCTACGGATGAGGGAGACAAAAACGTCCTGCGGTTAATCTATAAAACGCGTCTGAAACTGTTCTGGCGCCCTGTCGGACTGAGCGGTACGCCCTCTGAATCCTGCAAAAACCTGCGCTTCGCGCGTCATGGTCAACAGCTCACTGTCATCAACGAGGGGGCGTTCTACAGCGTCTTTGATTCACTTGCGCTGGGAGTGCACAAAGTGGAGAAAGCCGACATGGTTGCCCCTAAATCCCACGCTGACATTCCTCTCCCTGACAATGCTCAGGGGACGAGCGTCACCTGGCGCTGCATAACCGATTATGGCAATGCTTCCGAAAAATACACCGCCACCCTGGCGCAGGAATAAAAGACCGCGATGATGACAGGACGTAATGATATGTCATACGAGCGGCTCTTTAGACCGAATCCGCTTCTTCGCTGCCTTGGCGGTGTCTTGCTCATCGCGAGCTTCTCGACGCTGGCCCGTGAGTATCGTTTCTCTCCCTCATCGCTTGAAGGAGACATGCTGGCCCAGCAGGATATCGACCTTTCACTCTTTTCAAAGTCGAATGCTCAGCTACCCGGCACCTATTCTTCACGAGTGCAGGTGAACGAACACCGCCTGAGCACCACCAATATCGCTTACGTCAGCTCGCCGGAAGGGTCACTGATACCGCAGCTCACACCGGATATGCTGCGGGCATGGGGGGTTGCTATCGACCAGTATCCCGCCTTGCTTGCGTTACCAGGCAAGGCTTTACCCAAAGATATCAGCAACTATATCCCCCAGGCCTCCGCGCGGCTTGATTTTTCAACCATGACATTAGCGTTGAGTATTCCTCAGGCCGCGTTAAGTGGTACCGGTCGCGATTACATCGATCCCTCTCGGTGGGACGACGGTGTTCCCGTGTTGTTCAGTGACTACGCTTTCTCAGGATCAAAAAATAAGGAGAGCGGCGACAACAGCGCCACCAGTCAGTATCTGAATTTGCGCACCGGCGCCAACCTGGGTGGCTGGCGAGTGCGCAACTATTCAACGTGGAGCAATTCAGAGAATGAAAACCTGTGGGAAAACATCAATACCTTCCTCCAGCATGACGTTGACGCCCTCAAGGCACAGTTCACGGCCGGAGAAAGCAACACGCGGGGCGAGGTATTTGATAGCTTACAGTACCGGGGCGTTAACCTTGCGTCGGATGAAGAGATGCTTCCCTACAGCCAACGCGGCTATGCCCCTGTCATACGCGGCATCGCCAGTTCAAATGCGGAAGTCTCGGTACGCCAGAATGGCTACCTCATCTATCAGCAAAATGTCGCGCCGGGCGCGTTCGAAATCGACGATCTCTACTCCACGACCAACAGCGGCGATCTGGACGTTACGGTGAAAGAGGCTGACGGCACCGAGCATCGCTTTACGCAGCCCTACTCCAGTATCGCGGTTATGCTGCGGCCTGGGCGTATGAAGTACGAAATGACAGCAGGCCGTTATCGTGCTGAAAGCGGGAGCGACCAAAAGGAACCCGATTTTTTCCAGGGAAGCATGATTTACGGTTTAAATAACCTTCTCACCTGGTTTGGAGGGCTGACGCTCTCGAAAGACTATAACGCAGCCAATACCGGTGCCGGTCTGGCGCTCGGGCCGCTGGGCTCGCTGTCCGCTGACGTTACCATGGCCGATACCCGGCTAGACGATAACAGCCAGCATTCCGGCCAGTCATGGCGTTTGCTTTATACCGGTAAACTGGATTCGACCGATACCAACTTCAGCCTCGGCAGCTACCGATACTCCAGCCGCGGGTATTACAGCTTTGCCGACGCCAACCAAAAACTTGACGCTCACGAAGACGATCTGCAGTTTCGTTACAATAAACGCAACCGCATTCAGGCCAGCGTTAGCCAAACCGTTGCTGGGGTGAGTCTGTATCTTAACGGTTATCAGCAGGATTACTGGGGCACCTCTAAAAAAGAGCGCAGCCTGTCTCTGGGATTCAATACCGTTGTTGCCGGCACGAGCTATCACATTGCCTATACGTACAGCAAAACCAACGGCGACGAGTCTGACAGGATGGTCTCTTTGGGATTTAGCATTCCTCTCGCCAGATGGCTGCCACGCGCCTGGAGTAGCTATAACATCAGCAACACTAAAAATGGCTACACGCGGCAAAACGTGGGCCTCAACGGCACGCTTCTGGAGGATGAGCGTCTGAGCTACTCGTTGCAGCAGAGCCACTCCAACCAGGACGGGGAAGATATCAGCAGCGTCTATGGCAGCTACCGCTCGCAATACGCCAATCTGACCGCCGGATATTACGCTTCCACCGATCACTCTCAGCAGCTTAACTACGGCATTAGCGGCGCTATTGTTGCCCATCCTCAGGGCATCACGCTGGCTCAACCTTTAGGAAGCCAGTTTGCTATCGTCAATGCCAACGACGCTTCCGGCGTCCGTTTCCTGAACCAGCGGGGTATTCAGACCGACTGGCAGGGTAACGCAGTCATTCCATCACTCACTCCGTACCAGGAGAACAATATTCGTATTGATACCTCGAGCCTGCCGGAAAATGTGGACAGCAGCGATACCGCCATCACCGTCATTCCCTCGCGCAACGCGGCGGTGCTGGCCAGATTTGATGCCCACACAGGCTACCGGATGCTGGTCACCCTGAAGCGTCCAAACGGTCTCCCCGTTCCGTTCGGCGCCATCGCGACCAGTAGCGACCCGGTGATGAGCGGCATTGTCGATGAAACCAGCACCGTCTATCTGTCAGGCATTGGAGAGACCGCGCAGCTCACCGTGAAGTGGGGCAACGGCACGGGCCAACAGTGCCGCGCCAGCATTACGCAACAGTCAGCCAACCAAACCGAAAGCCCTAACGGTATTCGCTCGGTTAGCGAGCTTTGTCAGCAGGAATAAGCACATGACAACTATATTCAAGAAACGGGCCGTCTGGGCTTCATTGGCCACGGCACTGAGCCTGACCGCAACCAGCCCGAGCATGGCCGCGACTTTACTTCATGACTGCTTCGGTGCGCCGCAAGCCTACACCACGACGTTCGATCATGAGTTTTCGTCCAGCGAAAATATCGCCAATCATGACTATGATGTGCCAAATCATCTGGTCGGCAATGGCCCGGTGATAGTGGCCAACTGCAGCTGTCCCGGGAATATATTTTCTTCGAGCATGGTTTATGAAAAAACCTTCGCCGGAAGCCCGTTGAAACCGGGAACAAGCGGATACGGCTATTTGACAGAAAAGATCGATGCCGATATCACCGCCTATGCGGATGCAATCAACTCTCCGGACGGCACTTCTTTGACCCCGATAGCTGTCAATGAATACCCGACGTCCAGAGCTAATATGCGTAACACTAGCGAGAATGCACTCGCCAAAACGGAGGGAGATGCCAACGTTTGCAGTAGTGGCACCCAGCCGAGCAACGCCGCTACAGTAAAGCGTAATTTCCGCTGGAACGTCGTTGCGATCCTTCTTCACATTAAAAAACCCATCCTGGGTCAAGAGGTGATCCCTTCGACGATCGTCGCGCAAAACTATGCCTGTCTTTATTTCGGCTCGGGGGGAAGCTGCGATCCCGGGCAGGCAGATCAGGTCTCTGATATCTGGTTTAGCGGCACGCTTTCTGCGCCGCTAAGCTGCGTTATCAACGAAGGCAGCACTATTGAGGTTGAGTTCGGCAGCATTGTCAGCAAGCAATTCGTCATCAAGGGGCAACCGCCAAAACGTTATGCCATCAAAAACGTTGATATTGCCTATCACTGTGATGATAACGCAGTGGGAAACACGGACCGGATAAAGCTCACGCTGACCGCAGATCAGGGGGTCGCGGACAGCAGTACGCCGTACATTGCAAAACTTCTGGACAGGGACGACCTCGGGGTGCGTGTATATGATGAACACAGTCAGAACGTCGCGCTGGACGGGACCTATGAGTTTCCGGTGACGATGGACGCGCAGGGAAACGGTGTGGTCAAAATTCAGGCTGTACCGGTCAGCACGACCAATGCCTCTCCGGCCCCGGGCCGCTTTGAAGGTAACGTGACGGTGAAGATGGATCTTCGCTAACCGAACTACCCTCAGGTTGACGCCGCAGCCTGAGGGTAATCAGAACAATCAGAAGCCGAGGCTATCGAGCAGATCGTCTACCTGATCCTGGCTTGCCACAACGCCCGCCTTGCTGGCGTCGAGCTGTGGACCATTGAGCAGACTTTCGTTCTCACGTTTTGGACGGGCCGCCGGTTCCGGGATGTTCTCCAGCAGAACCATCAGCAGCTGACGCTCAATCTCCTGAATAACATCCATCATGCGCTTGATCACCTGACCGGTCAGGTCCTGGAAATCCTGCGCCATCATGATGTCCAGCAGCTGAGCGTTGGTGAAGCTGGTGTGCCCCGGCACATCACCCAGGTACTGACGGGTATCCGTCACCAGCTCACGGGCATCCGCCAGCTCGATAGGGTTCTCAAACCACTCGTCCCAGCGTTTGCTCAGCGCTTTCGCCCCCTTTTCCATCGCATCCTGGTGCGGCTGTGACGCTTCGACGCTGTTCAGCGCACGTTCCGCGGCCTGAGCGGTCATCTGCACAACATAGTCCAGACGATCGCGGGCATCAGGAATGGCTTCCGCCGCTTCGGCAATCGCCTGATCCAGACCGAGCTCACGCAGGCTGTCACGCAGCATGCGCGTCAGGCTGCCGATGCGGACGATGATATCGCTCGGCGAGTGTTCTTCAACGGGTTTCATAGCAGGTTGCAACATTTCCATCACCTCACATGCCGAGTTTCTCGAAGATCTTACCGAGCTTCTCTTCCAGGGTTGCCGCGGTGAATGGCTTCACCACATAGCCGCTTGCGCCCGCCTGTGCAGCGGCAATGATGTTCTCTTTTTTCGCTTCTGCAGTAACCATCAGAACCGGCATAGACGCCATTCCGGCATCAGCACGAATGGTTTTCAGCAGTTCCAGACCGTCCATGTTTGGCATGTTCCAGTCGGAGATAACAAAACCAAACCCGCCAGCCTGCAGTTTGTTCAGCGCATCAACGCCGTCTTCTGCTTCTTCAACGTTGTTGAAGCCCAGCTCTTTCAGCAGGTTGCGCACGATGCGACGCATGGTGGAAAAGTCATCCACAACCAAAAACTTAAGCTCTTTATCCGCCATAAAATAATACTCCTGAGTCAAATACGTATTGCCTGTCCGGCACTGATTTTCGCCAGCATCTGCTGGCTTACCTGGCTAAGATCGACCACTTCGCTCACGCCACCCATATTGATGGCCTCGCGCGGCATGCCGAACACCACACAACTTGCTTCATTCTGCGCAATCGTCCAGGCGCCAGCCTGGTGCATTGCAAGCATTCCGGCGGCACCATCGTTGCCCATCCCCGTCAGGATCACCCCAACGGCGTTGCGCCCCGCATGTTTCGCCACCGAATGAAACAGCACATCCACCGACGGACGGTGCCGGTTGACCGGCGGTCCGTCATGAATTTTGATTTGATAGTTAGCGCCGCTGCGCGACAGCTCCATATGCTTGTCGCCCGGGGCGATATAGGCATGTCCCGGGAGCACGCGCTCGCCGTCTTCCGCCTCCTTCACGCTGATCTGGCACAGCTTGTTCAGGCGTTCGGCGAACGAACGGGTAAAGCCTGGCGGCATATGCTGAGTGATCAGAATACCCGGACTTGAAAGCGGCAATGGCTGGAGTACATGACGAATTGCCTCTGTTCCTCCGGTTGACGCCCCAATAACCAGCAGTTTTTCCGAGCTGAGTAAGGGACCGGCCTTCAGGGTCGCAGGCGCGGCCAATGGCGTATGGGCAGCAAGCTTCGCCCGCGACGCGGTGCGGATCTTCTCCGCAATCATTTCGCTGTAGGCCAGCATCCCTTCGCGAATGCCGAGCTGCGGTTTGGTGACAAAATCCACCGCCCCCAGCTCCAGCGCGCGCAGGGTGATTTCCGATCCTTTTCCGGTCAGGGAAGAGACCATCACCACCGGCATGGGCCGAAGGCGCATTAATTTTTCGAGGAAATCTATGCCATCCATGCGCGGCATCTCGACATCCAGCGTTAGCACGTCGGGGTTATATTTTTTAATTAAATCCCGCGCTACCAGAGGATCGGGCGCAGTCGCCACCATCTCCATGTCGCTGTGGCTATTGATAATTTCAGTCATGATCTGACGCATCAGCGCTGAATCATCGACAGACAACACCCTGATTTTACTCATGCTTTTTCCTTACTCAGCGCATATACCGTTTGCCCACGCAGGCTAAACTCACGCGCGAGGTTGCTGAAGTTTTCCGAGTGCCCGGCAAACAGTAAACCGTCAGGCTTGAGCAACGGAACAAACCGACGCAAAATGTCCTGTTGCGTCGTTTTATCAAAATAGATCATGACGTTACGGCAAAAAATGGCATCGAACGGCCCCGGCACGTTGTACTGCTTATCCAGCAGGTTAACGGGCGCGAATTCGACGCAGTTCGCCAGCTCCTGGCGTACGCGCACCAGGCCTTCATGCGGGCCCGTGCCGCGCATGAAATAACGCTGCAGCTGCTGCGGCGACAGCGTTTTCAGTTCATCCTGGCGATACACGCCGTTACGCGCCTTCTCCAGCACCTCGGTATCGATATCGCTGGCGTAGACTTTCCAGCGTCCGGGCGTCATGCCCAGGGTGTCAGCAAGGGTGGTCGCCAGCGAGTACGGCTCTTCACCCGTCGAGGCGGCCGCGCTCCATACGCGATACTCCCCGGTGCGACGGCGGGCGTGCTCGGCCAGGACCGGGAAGTGGTGAGCTTCACGGAAAAACGCCGTCAGGTTGGTGGTTAACGAGTTAATAAAAGCCTGCCACTCTGCGCTGTTCTGGTTCGCCTCGAGCATGCTCAGATAGCGGCCAAAATCATCCAGCCCCAGCGTACGCAAGCGCCGCACCAGACGGTTGTAGACCATGTCCCGCTTATGATCCGCAAGCACGATCCCCGCACGCTGGTAGATTAACTGACATATCCGACGAAAATGCGCGTCGGACAGCGCGAGGCGCTGTGTCATCTGCAACAATAATGACGTTTGCCCAGGGGGCATTGGTGATGTCATAGCGCCTTCTTAATTACATTCAGGATACAACTGGCACGGCCTGCGACCGCCCGACTTCTGTTACTGCTTCAACGTGCTCTTTCACATTAAATACCGCGACCAGTCCGGTCAGACGATCCGCCTGGCTGGCCAGCTGATCGGTTGCCGCTGCCGCTTCCTCGACTAACGAGGCGTTCTGTTGCGTCACCTGATCCATCTGGCTGACGGCCTGGGCAACCTGCTCAATCCCGCGGCGCTGTTCATCCGACGCAGAGGCAATCTCGCCCATGATGTCGTTCACCCGCGTCACGGAGGTGACGATCTCGTGCATGGTTTTCGCCGCCGTATCCACCAGCGTTGAGCCCTGCTGAACGCGCGAAACTGACTCTTCGATCAGCACCTTAATCTCTTTCGCCGCGTTGGCGCTGCGGCTCGCCAGGTTACGCACCTCCCCCGCCACCACCGCAAACCCGCGCCCTTGCTCACCGGCGCGCGCCGCTTCCACGGCGGCATTCAGCGCCAGAATGTTGGTCTGAAACGCGATACCGTCAATCACGCTGATGATGTCACCAATTTTCTGCGAGCTGGTGGCAATCTCCTGCATGGTGCTGGCGACATGGGACGCCTGGTCGCCGCCTTTCTTCGCCGTCATCGCCGCCTGTTTTGACAGGTCAGACGCCTGACGCGCGTTATCGGCGTTCTGGCTTACCGTCGCGGTTAACTGCTCCATGCTGGCCGCCGTCTGCGCCAGCGAGGCCGCCTGCTGCTCGGTGCGGGACGAGAGATCGTTGTTGCCCGCCGCAATCTCAGAGATCCCGGTGTGCATGGCATAACTGCCCTGCCGCACGTCGCTCACCGTTTCCCGCAGCGATCCCTGCATCGCCTTCAGGCTGGCAAAGATCGCCGAAATTTCGTTCTTGCCGAACACCGCCACCGGACGCGCCAGGTCCCCTTTCGCAATACTGTCGAAGTGGCTGCTGATAATCGCCAGCGGCTGCACGATCATTCTGCGCGACCAGAGCAGTGCCCCGCCGGTCAGCAGCCCTGCCAGGATCACCACCACGGCAAAGATGACGCCCGACATGTGATAGCTTTGACGACTCTGGTCACCGGCACGCTGAACAGACTGGTTAATATCCTGCTGCCACGCGTTAAAGCTGCCGTCAAACGCCGCCTGCGAGGCCTGAACCGGTGCGGTCATAAAGTCCGAAAGCTGGTTGTTCTCAAGCCACGTCGCCTGGTGGTCCAGATCGCTGTACCACTGCTCAAAGTTCGTCTTCATGGCGGCCTTCAGCGCTTTCTCTTTCTCACTGTCGGCGGCCTGCGCCGTAAAGGCTTTAAACTGTGCGTCAGCCTGCTTCAGACTGTCGCGCGCGGTCGCCATCAGCGCTTTAATGTCATCCGGCGGATAACTCAGCGCGGTTAAGGTTCCCGCCTTGTTCAGCGCAGTGCTTGCCTGCAACAGCACGGCACGCGTTTGTGCCAGTGCGGAGCGCTGCTGATTACTCGCCTCAACTTCCTGCAAATTCTGATAGCCATCGCGAAACGCCCAAAAAGACAACCCGTTACTGCCAACCTGCAACACACCGCAAAGGATCAGAATCAAAAACAGTGTGGTCGAGATACGAATACGATTTAACATCCACGCTCCCATCAAGCGGCAAGCAGCCGCGGTTTAATTGTCAGTCAAAATGTTTCCCAGTTTTCATCTTGTCCGGTCGTCGCGGTGCGCGTACGGTTTACAGCCGATTCAGCGGCTGGCACGCGATACGTCGCCTGCGGGGTGACCGTGTTTCCAGCGAGTGAAGCGAGACGAAACGCCGAGACGGCCATCTTCAGACGGCTCGCCTGGTCTTCCAGAGCAGCGGCCGCCGCAGCGGACTCCTGCACCAGCGCGGCGTTTTGCTGTGTCACGCGATCCATTTCCGATACCGCCAGGGCAACCTGGTCGATACCACGACTCTGCTCATCGGACGCAGAGGCGATTTCACCCATGATGTCCGTCACGCGGGTGACGGCATTCACGATGTCATTCATGGTCTCCCCGGCGCTTTCCACCAGCACGGAGCCGGTATCCACGCGGGAGACGGAATCTTCAATCAGAGACTTGATCTCTTTGGCCGCGTTGGCGCTGCGGCTGGCCAGGTTGCGTACTTCTCCGGCCACCACGGCAAACCCGCGCCCCTGTTCACCCGCGCGCGCCGCTTCCACGGCGGCGTTCAGCGCCAGAATGTTGGTCTGGAAGGCAATGCCGTCGATAACGCTGATGATGTCGGCGATTTTCTTCGAGCTGTCGGCGATTTCGTGCATGGTTTTCACCACGCCATCCACCACGCGGCCGCCGCGCTGCGCCGTCTCGGAGGCGCTTTCCGCCAGCTGAGACGCCTGGCGGGCGTTATCGGCGTTCTGCTTCACGGTCGCGGTGAGCTGCTCCATGCTGGCGGCCGTCTCTTCCAGGGCGGACGCCTGCTGCTCGGTACGGGATGAGAGATCGTTATTCCCCATCGCAATTTCGCTGGTACCGGTGTAGATAGCCTCCGACCCGTTGCGCACGTTGGCAACGGTTTCGATTAACGAACGCTGCATATGGTCAACGCTGTTTGCCAGCTCGGTGATCTCATTGCGCCCGGAAACGGTCAGCGTTTTGGTCAGGTCACCGCCGGCAATTTCACTAATGTGGGCAATGACGCGGCCGAGAGGGTTCAGCAGGATATGGCGAATGCCGTACCAGACCGCGACCAGCACAATGACCAGCGCCAGCGCCATCACGGCCATCTGCCATTTTGCAAAGCGGTAGTCATTCTGGCTTGCCGTAAAGGCCGAGTGATAGAGATCGCCACTGACCTTCGCGTATTCCCCCAGCGCCGCGCCGAGTGCGTTTTGCATCCCCTGCGTTGGCTGCGCGAAATAGGCGTCCATATTGCCGCTCTCCAGGAACTGAATCAGCTCTGTCAGGCCGGTATGGTAGGCATTGTATTTTTCATCGATATTCTGGCTCACCTGCTCCATAGCAGGCTGCGGGGCGATCTTTTTGAAGGCGTCGTAGTGTTTCGCGGCGTCAGCGAGGGTGGCACGGGCATTTTTCAACAGATCGGTTTTCGCGCTGCTCTGCTGATTGTTGGGGTCCATCATCATGCGCGCGGACGAGCGGCTCAGGTTGATACGCGTTTGCAGCATCAGATCCCACGTTGAGGTGAGTTCACTCTGCTGCAGGCGGAGATCGTTCGAGGCCGCGAAGCTGTCCTGGTTCTGTTTTAATGACGAGAAAAAAAGCCCGCCGGAGATGAGCTGAAGAAGTGCGAAAATGACCAGCACCATCATGAGCATTGTGACAACGCGGATACGGTTCAACATACAACACCTTCTCATAGATTTATTAACGGTGTTATCGGCACAGCCCACAGGAACTTTACATTTGCGAAAGGGAAAAGCGCGGGGTTAAAACGCCACGTCGACAATCAGCGTGTCGGTGTAGGTTCCGGCGGGCGGCGTGGCCTGATTGGTCAGGACTTTCGCGGTGTAGTTGTAGGTGCGCAGTAAACCGTCGGTACTGACCTGGGACGATACCGCGCTGGACCAGCGCTCGCTGCCGCTGCCGCCCCAGCGGTTACCGGTGGCTTCCTTATAGATGTCGTAGCTCATGGCGTTGCTGCCGCTCACCATCCGCCGCACGTTGTTCAGCGCGTTGGCACCGTTATTAATGCCGATGGTATACGAACTTCCTTTGGTACAGGTGACGGCAATCGCCTGCGAGACGGTGGGGAAACTTTGCACCAGCGGCGCGCTGTTGAAGTTAACATCTGGCGTGGTCATGGCGCTGCAGTCGTTGGTAACGGTCATATCCAGCAGGATGGTGGTTGTCGCGGTTCCCGTCTGATTGATTGTGCAAATGCCAAGCGCGCCCACGGAGCAGACGCTGTAGTTAATGCTGAAGGTTAACTGCACCTGATATGGCCCGGCAGTGACGTTTTGCCCGGCGACGGTGCGGAAATAGAGCGGAATGTTGTACTGCTTTGACCCCAGCAATCCCAGCAGGGTACTCCCGCTCCAGGTATATGATTTACTTATCTGTACCTCGCTGCTGCTCGCGCATCCCGATAACCCGCACAGCCGGGTGGGGATCACGTCGGTGATGGCCGCATTATCCGTGCGTTTCATCGTGGCCCGGCTGCTGCCCGAAACCGATGCCGCGGTGTAGGTCAGCGTTACCGAGTCGCTGGTCAGCAGATTCAGTACGGCATCGCAGGCCACTACCAGCGTGCCGGTGGTTTGAACTTCTCCGGTTCCGCTAAGCGCGAACGAGGTGACGCTGCCAAACGACGCATTAACCGTACTGACGGTACACGCCGCCCAGCCGCCGCCGGAGAACAGCAGCAGGATGAATAGCAGCAGGCGCGTCATGGCTCCTCCCGGCAAACCAGCGGCCCGTAGGTTTTCAGCTTGTGCTCCGGATTGGCCCCCACGGTCAGGGTAGTCTTACAGCGCCTCCCGTCAGGTGCGATCACCTCCAGCGGGTTCACATCGCTGAGATTTTCCAGCCAGGCGATGCCGTCATACCCCACCACCGCATTGCTGCGCGAGGCGCGTCGAACCTGGCTTCCCACCGGCAACGCCTTCCCGCGCGCGTCATGCAGAATAACGCTGGCCACCCGTTCCTGCTCCATCGGGAAATCGACCAGATAGCCGCTGTGGCGCCGAATCGCGATCCGCCGCTCGGTCTCTTTCAGACGGGTATCCGCCGGCAGATTCAAAGTATCAATCCGGTAGCTTGCCGGGTAATACGCCGACACCCCGCTGACCAGCAGGTAGCCGTTGTTATTGGTTTTACCGACGGGCTGGTTCTCATAGCTGACGGGCACGTCCGGGTGGCCATCGGTACTGATGACCACAAACGCATCGTTGATCTTATTCGCCGCGAACAGCTCGCCGTCCATCAGCACAACGGCGCCCATCGCCTCGCCCCACCAGGTCATGGTATCCCTTTCGCCATAGCCGCCGCCCTGCAGCTCGATGTTGTTATTGCGCCAGCCCAGCGTACCCTGTTGATAATCACTGGATCTTGACTGGTTGGCCCAGGCCATGTTCCAGCTGAACCCACCGTCAGAAGGCATGGAGTGGTTGTAGTTAATGCGCTGGGTACTGCCTGCATCCGGGGTGTTTTCAACGGTGACGGCAGCGCTGTCGCGCGCCCCCAGCGGCACCTGCAGCGACAGCGCGACCGTCCAGTCTCCCCGCTGCCGATCCCGGCTGCCGGCCAGGTAAATACTGCTCGCTCCCCACAGGTTTCGGCTCCAGGAGAGATTGAGCAGCTCGGTTTTTTGGCTGTCAAAACTCTCCACGCCTATCCAGGCCGCACCGATATTGCCGTACCGTCCCAGATTGAAGGTCAGCGAATACTGGTCCGTATTACGGCTAAAGCTGGCGATGGGCTTATCGTTTTCGTCATACACCGTCGGCTGATCGTAAAGGGCCAAATTGCCAAAGCCTCGGTCGCGACGCGTGTGCTGGGTGGCGACGCTAAACTCGCTGGTACTGTACTGGTAACCCCAGTTGATTTGCCCGCCCGCATCACCGCGCATGCGGCTTTGCGAGTAAGAGGTATTCACCACGCCAAACTGGCCGAGTTTTATCACTGTCCCCGCGCCGCCCAGCGCCAGCTCCTGCGCCCCTTCCACGTGGCCCTCGAGGGTTAGCCAGTCCGTCATCCCGTAGCGATACGAGCCGCTGCCGGCTGCCGGACCGTAGTCAAAATTCTTGATACCGTAATTACGCCGCAGGCTGCCGAGCGTCACGGCGCCGTCGCTCAGCCCTTGTTTGAGCAGGTCGCTGGTGACGTAAAACGGTAGCGTGGTGCTTACCTGGCGCCCCAGCGCATCCGTTGTGACCAGCACCGCATCCCCGGCGCCGTTGATATAGGGCAGATTAGTCAGGGTGAAGGGGCCCGGCTGAAGCTGGGTTGAGCCGGAGCGATAGCCGTTGATAAAAAGATCGACCGAAGTGGGTACCGCGGCTTCCCCCGCGAACTCGGGCAGCGGCCATGTCACCAGGTCAGGACGCAGGGAGAAATCCCGCCCGACGCTTATCCCCCCCATCCGCACGCTGGAGCTCCAGCTCAGGGCATCGCTGATCACGTCCCCGGCGCTCCAGCTCATCGCGTCATCTTCGTTGGTGAACAGCAGGGTCGTGTCATAGCGGACATACCCTTCCTGCTGTCCGTCGTTACCGGTGAAATTTTCCCGCGCGTAACCGGTCGAGGAAAACGAGCCGTTCTCGTTGAAGTAGCGGAACTCATGCCAGATCGACGCCTGTCCGCCGATATGTTCCGTGTGGTTGGTGTAGAGATCGTAATTCAGCAGCGCCCCGCGCCCGTAGTGCGGTTTGGCCTGCGCCGCTTGCGCGCTGAAAGGCGTCACGCGGGCCGTCACCCAGTCGCGGGGAACTGTCAGCAGCAGGCGCTGCGCGGCGCTGTCGTACTCCACCCGAACCTGAGCAAGCGAGGAGAGATTTACCTCGCCGGTGGGAACATGCGCCGGGGGCAGACCCGCGCGCAGCAAATCGGCGCTGGAGATAAAGAAAGCGCCTTTACGCTGCGTCACGGGCACGACCAGGCCGGTATCGTAGTGATTGACCACGATGGCCAGCTGGAAAACCGCTTCATCATTTATCGCCTGTGCCTGGGGAGGCGGCGGTAAACTGTCGTCGCCGGGCCCGGCCAGGGTCGCTGAACTGACGCATAGCAGTATCATCATCGCCGGCTTCAGTTGACGGGCGTCGACTGCCATTGTTCGTCCCTGGCATTAATCTGCGCGCTCATCCGCTCTGGCTGACGAACGCCAGCGGGTATAGGCCAGCTGCGGGTGCTGCCCGGCAGGACGTAACCCAGCAATCCCTCCGCCACCGTGCGTTTCTGACCGCCCTGCTCCAGCGCCACCTGGCTCAGCCTGACGTGAACATCACCCCGATTTTTGACCTCCAGCGCAGGCTTCCCCTCCGCCTGCGTCACCCGCCAGCTCAGGTTTTGGGTCTCCGCCAGCGCGTGATGCGCGCCCTCTTTGATGGTCGGGATCCCCTGTCCATATACGAACAGAGGGATGGAGTAACGCATCTGCAATTTCAGGCCGATGGCGGGTTCGGCTTTGGCATCTGGCTGGGGAATTTCATCGACGATAATGCGATAGGCCTGTTCGACCCCAGCGGGAACCGAAGCCTGTTTGATAAGGCGAATAAGCTGCTTGTTGCCTGTGCCAATCGTGACGATGGGCGGGCTGGCGACCACGTCCTGCTGCGCGGTATAGCGCTCGTGTCCGTCCTCCTGCTTCCAGCGCACGATGCGAACCTGCATCGTCGTGGCGCTGTTTCCCTGATTCTGGATCCACAGTTCCGTGGCGTTGGCGTCTGCAGCAAGCCAGGGATCGATGGGCCAGAGCAGGATGGTGGCCGCCGCCTGCGCCTGGCCAGCAACCGCCATTCCCAACGCGCCCGCCAGACAAACCGGTCTGAAAAATGGCTTCATCAACACTCTCCCTTTATTACCATGACAAGGTCACGGTGAGCTGATCGGAATAGGTTCCCGCCGGGCTAAACCCGGTCAGTAGCGCCACGCCAAAAAGCGGCAGCGCGATGTTATTGCTGTTGGTATAGGTCACCGCTATCGCCTGGTTGACGCCAATTTCGCTGTTCGCGGCCAGCGAGCTGCTGCTGTAGAGCCGGTATGGCACCATATCGACGCCGTTCGCGCGCTTCATGCGGCGAACGGATGAATAATTTTGACCGCCATTAATGCTCATGCTCAGCGCCACACCTGGCGTACAGGCAATAGACAACGCCCCGTTTGGCACAAAGCTGGTGCTCACCGGCGCGCTCTCGACGCCGTTATGGCTGCCAAAATCCAGCGTACCGAGAAGCCCTCCGCTACCGGTGGCCACCGCGCATCCCGGGACAATCGTCGCGCTGACCTTAAACGACTGGGATGTCACCGCATCCGCCGTGGGCATCATGAGCAATCCGACGATCAGCGCGAAAAAAGGCTGCACGCGTCCCTCTGCGCGTTTGCGCAGACCTGTGAGAGATGCCTTCATGGCGGTTCGGGACTAGTAGGTGACGCTGACGTTAATCGTGTCGGTGTAGGTTCCCGGAACGACCGTCACGCTGTTACCGCCGCCGGTAATCCGTCCGTAGAGGGTGTAACTGTCCACCCCTCCGGCCGTAGACGCGATCGGCAGCGCGGCGTTATTGGCAATCACGGTGTTAAACCCGCTGTCGCTGTACAGGCTGTAAGCCACGCCCTGTGCCGCGTTGGCCGTATTCACCAGATAGCGTTCAGGCGTGCCCGGCGAACCGACAACCGAGCCGGGCGCGGTGGAGTGGGTATTACCGGTGATCGCGACCGTATAGCTGGCGGTCGTACATTGAATGGTGAAGGTGTTTCCGCCGCTGGCGCCGCTCAGCTGCGTCGTAAGCGTGGAAAAGGTTGCCGGATGGGTACCGAAATCGAGCGTACCGAAGTTAATACCACTCTGCGCGGGCGAGCCGTTTATCAGACACCCGTTTGTCAGCGTCAGCGTTGCACCGATGGTGCCGCTGCTGGTGACGGCCAGCGCCTGATGGGCCGTTGTCGCAGCCAGTAAGGTGCCTGCGCAGATCAAAAGAAGTTTTCTTTTCATTTACCACCCTCCAGAAGACGTCTCCGTTCCCTTGCCACATTTTATTTTTGTCGTTCAAGATGTTAGCCCCGCTTAACGTTCCTCTGAGGGGGTTATTGAGAATTTAGTTTATGGATATCGCTTCGACCACCAGCCCGTTAACGCATAAGGCATATGTCTTATTGACTCAATTTTCTTATAAATAACAGAAAGTTAAATTAATTCAGGCAGCGATTTTATTCTATTCGGGGAGAATATATCCATTAAAGTGTGACGACGATCACAATATATCGTCAGCGCTTTAGCAACAAAATTAATAAAAATTAAAAAGGAGTTGTATCCCCCTACACTTTGCGTCAATTTATGTGCCGAATAATTTCCCGCATCGTAATAAAAAATTTATATGTATCGACGCGGGCTACATCTGAAGCGCATAGAGGGTCTTTTTTCGTGGCAAGTGCAAACAAACTCACACTCTTCATCGTGATATTCATGCTGGCGGGTATTCTTTCAGGGGCAGCAATTCATGAGTACGCATCTGCGGATGCCATCAAAGCCTGGTCGGATAATATTACCCTTCTGACCGATATTTTCCTCCGTCTGATCAAAATGGTCATTGCACCCTTGGTCTTCAGCACGCTCACCGTCGGCATTATGAAGCTGGGCGAAACCTCCACTATTGGCCGCGTTGGCGGCAAAGCGATGGTGTGGTTTATCAGCTCATCCGTGCTCTCTATTCTGGTTGGCCTGTTCATCGTCACGCTGGAGCATCCGGGAAGCGGTCTGAACCTGACGGTTCCGACAGAAGCGGTGGATACCGGCCTGGCCGTGGGCGGCATGACGCTGAAAGCGTTCCTGTCGCACACCATTCCGACCAGTATCGCGGGGGCGATGTCGAACAATGAGATCCTGCAGATTGTGGTGTTCTCAATGTTCTTCGGCATCGGCGGCGCGTCGCTGGGGCAGAAATTCAACGCGCCGCTGGTGGCCGCGCTGGATGTGGTTTCCCACATTATGCTGAAGGTAACGGGTTACGTGATGTACGTTGCTCCACTGGCCATTTTCGCGGCGATTTCATCCGTCATTGCCACGCAGGGTCTGGGCATTCTGCTGAACTACGCCTCCTTTATTGGCGGCTACTACGTTGCCATTCTTCTTACCTGCATGGTGCTGCTGGCCGTGGGCTACATGGTGCTGAAAAAAGAGGTGTTTCGCCTGGTCAGCATGCTGAAAGATCCGGTTCTGGTGGCGTTTACCACCAGCAGCTCTGAAGCCGCCTACCCGAAAACGCTGGAACAGCTGGAGCGCTTCGGCTGCTCGCGCAACATCGCCTCTTTCGTTCTGCCGATTGGCTACTCCTTCAACCTGGTGGGTTCGATGGTGTACTGCTCTTTCGCCTCGATGTTTATCGCTCAGGCGTACAACATTCACCTGAGCTTCTCTGAAGTGACGGTGCTGATGCTGACCCTGATGCTGGCGTCGAAAGGGATTGCCGGCGTACCGCGTTCTTCACTGGTGGTGCTGGCAGCAACCATTCCGAGCTTTAATATTCCGGTGGCGGGTATTCTGCTGCTGATGGGGATCGACCACTTCCTGGACATGGGCCGTTCCGCAATTAACGTGCTGGGCAATGGTATTGCGACCGCGATGCTGTCACAGAATGAAGGCGCGCGGGAAGCGGAAGCTGAAGCTGAGCTGGTAAAGCAGGAAGCGTAAGGTGAAAAAAAGGGTGAGGCCTGATGCCCTCACCCCTGCCCTCTCCCACAGGGAGAGGAAGCAAACACAAAAAACGGCAACCTGGGTTGCCGTTTTGCATTTACCTACGCTACGTGACTCGCGGCGATATCCAGCAGCGCCATCTCATCGCTGTTCAGCAGCTTCTCGATGTTCACCAGAATCAGCATACGCTCGCCGAGCGCGCCCAGGCCGGTCAGGTATTCGGTCGACAGCGTGACCGCAAACTCCGGCGCAGGACGAATTTGGTCAGAGGTCAGGGAAAGCACATCAGATACGCCATCCACCACGATACCTACCACGCGCTGCCCCAGATTCAGAACGATCACCACGGTGTTGTCGTCGTAGTCAACGTCGCCCTGGCTGAACTTCACGCGCAGGTCCACGATTGGCACAATGACGCCACGCAGGTTGGTGACACCTTTAATAAAAGCAGGCGTGTTAGCGATGCGGGTAACCTGGTCGTAACCACGGATTTCCTGCACTTTCAGGATATCGATGCCGTACTCCTCATCGCCTAAAGTGAATACCAGGAATTCCTGCCCTGATGGCTCGCCCGCCAGTTTCGTTACATTACTCATACCGGTCATGTTATTACCTTCTACTTAATCAGGCGGCTGTGTACGCCACACGTTGTTCACGATTTAATCCCTGAAGCGCCGACACATCGACGATCAGCGCCACGCTACCATCACCCAGAATGGTGGCGGCAGAAATACCCGGCACTTTGCGGTAGTTGCTTTCGAGGTTCTTCACTACCACCTGGTGCTGACCAATCAGCTGATCGACCAGCAGCGCGTAGCGACGGCCCGCGCTTTGCAGGATCACAACGATGCCCTGCGTGGCCTCTGTCTTCGCCCCGTCCACTTCGAACACTTTCCACAGCTCAACCAGCGGCAGGTATTCGCCGCGCACTTCGAGGACGCGCTCGCCGCCCGCCAGAGGATGCAGATCTTCTTCACGCGGCTGCAGGGATTCCATCACGGCGTTCAGCGGCAGGATAAAGACTTCGTCCGCCACTTTGACAGACATGCCGTCGAGGATCGCCAGCGTCAGCGGCAGCAGGATGCGAATGGTGGTGCCGGAACCCTGTTTAGACTGGATCTCAACGTGGCCGCCCATCTCCTGGATGTTACGTTTCACCACGTCCATGCCTACGCCGCGTCCGGACACGTCGGTCACCTGCTCTGCGGTAGAGAAGCCCGGCGCGAAGATGAGCATGCCCACTTCTTCGTCGGTCATGTTTTCATTGACCGCCATCCCCTGCGAAATCGCTTTTGCAAGGATGCGCTCGCGGTTAAGACCCGCGCCATCATCGGTCACTTCGATGCAGATATTCCCGCCCTGGTGTTCCGCAGAGAGGATCAGGTTACCGACCGGGGATTTCCCGGCGGCAATGCGGTTTTCAGGCAGTTCGATACCGTGGTCGAGGCTGTTACGCACCAGGTGCGTTAACGGGTCGATAATGCGCTCGATCAGGCTCTTATCCAGTTCGGTTGAGCTGCCCATCAGGGTCAGTTCAATCTGTTTATTCAGCTTGCTGGCAAGGTCGCGCACCAGACGCGGGAAGCGGCTGAAGACATATTCCATCGGCATCATACGGATGGACATGACCGATTCCTGCAGGTCGCGGGCGTTACGCTGCAGCTGACCCATGCTGGTGATCAGATCACCGTGCGTAACCGGGTCCAGTTCGTTAGAACGCTGAGCCAGCATCGACTGGGTGATCACCAGTTCGCCCACCAGGTTAATCAGCTGGTCGACCTTCTCAACCGCAACGCGGATGCTGGTTGACTCGCTGGAGCGCGCGGCAGGTTTCTCACCGCGGCCAGGTGCTGCGGCCTCTTTTGGCACTGCCTTCAGCGCCGGAGCCGCAGGAGCCACAGCCGGTGCGGCGGCCTGAGCGACAACGGCCACCTCTTCCACTGCCACAGGGGCGTCAACCGCAGCCGTTTCGGTTTCGAAGGCGATCTGGTCAGCTTCAATCACAAAGCACAGCACCGCGACGATATCGTCCTGGCCAATACCGTCATCAAGCGTCGCGGCAAGGCTGTCTTTGCCTTTTACCACGTTGCTTAACTTCGCCAGGTTACCCAGCTCTTCTTCCAGCAGGTTAACTTCATTCTCTTTGAGACGTGACAGCACAACGCGCAGTTTGCCCGATTGTGCAGCGGCTGGCGCGGCCTCGTCGGCAGCAACCGCATCGACAACGCTCAGTTTCGCCGCAGGGACAACGGCTGCAGCGACTTCACCTTTTGCTTCCAGGGCGAGCTGGCGCAGCGCATTGCAGATGTATTCAAAGCTGGCGGCATCAGGCTCTGCCGAACTTTTATAGGCGTCGAGCTGTTCCTGCATAATATCTTTGGTTTCCAAAAACAGGTTGATAATGTCGGTATTGAGCTGCATCTCACCGCGTCGTGCTTCATCAAGCAGGTTTTCCATTAAATGGGTCGTTTCCTGCAGGATGGTAAATCCAAACGTTCCGGCTCCGCCTTTAATAGAGTGCGCCGCACGGAAGATGGCATTGAGCTGCTCGGAGTCCGGTGCTTCGGGCACCAAATCGAGCAAGTGTTGCTCCATATCGGCCAACAATTCGTCGGCTTCATCAAAGAATGTCTGGTAAAAATCGCTAATATCCATGCTCACGCTATCACCTCGGATTGGCTGGTGGCGATGTTGGAACGGCAGCCGAAGGAACGGCCCCAGGCTGTTTTAAATCGTCCAGTGACTCATTCTGACTTTCGGCGTTTTCATGCAGGATGGCCTGCTCCGCCTGCTGGTTCAGCACTAAAAGACTGATACGACGGTTGATGGCATCATCCGGCCCGCGGTCGGAAACGCGCATGGTTGCGGCCATGCCGACTACGCGCAGTACCTTGCCATCATCAAGCCCACCTACCACCAGCTCGCGACGCGAGGCGTTGGCACGATCGGCAGAAAGCTCCCAGTTGCTGTATCCCTTCTCCCCACTGGCGTACGGGAAATCATCCGTGTGTCCTGACAGGCTGATTCGGTTAGGAATGCCGTTCAGCACCGGTGCAATGGCACGCAGAATATCGCGCATGTACGGTTCGACTTCCGCACTTCCGGTTTTAAACATTGGGCGGTTCTGGCTGTCGATAATCTGAATACGCAGCCCTTCCTGCACCAGGTCGATCTTCAGATGCGGGCGCAGCGCGCGCAGCTTCGGATCCGCTTCAATAAGCTGATCGAGATCGCCCCGCAGTTTCTTCAGACGCGCCTGCTCCATCTTTCTTTTCAGCTCGTCGATGTTCGGCTCTTTTTTCACCTCACCCTTCTGCTGGGTGTAATCATCGCCGCCGCCCGGGATCGGGCTTTCGCTGTTAGAGATACGCGGCCCACCGGCCACCGCCGTTGCCAGCGGCGTTCGGAAATATTCGGCAATCTGGATCAGTTCTTTTGGGCTGGAGATGGAGATCAGCCACATCACCAGAAAGAACGCCATCATTGCGGTCATAAAGTCGGCGTACGCAATTTTCCACGAGCCGTGTGCGCCATGCCCGCCGCCCTTGTGCTTGCGTTTTTTTACGATGACGATCGGATGGGACTGGTTTTTCATGCGTCCTCAGTTGTCGTCTGTTGGTTTGGGTTTTTCACCGCACGCACGTGTTCTTCAAGCTCGATAAACGACGGACGCTCGCTGGAGTAAAGCGTTTTACGGCCAAACTCAACCGCGATCGGTGGCGCGTAACCGTTGAGGTTAGAGAGCAGCGTGATCTTCACGCACTGCATCATTTTGGTGGTTTCCGCGCTCTTCTGGCGCAGAACGCTCGCCAGCGGAGAGATGAAGCCGTACGCCAGCAAAATACCGAGGAAAGTCCCCACCATCGCGTGGGCAATCAGCGCGCCCAGCTCGGCTGCCGGACGGTCTGCCGAGGCCAGGGCGTGAACCACGCCCATTACCGCGGCAACGATACCGAATGCCGGAAGCGAGTCGCCGACCAGCGCCAGGCTGTTGGCCGGCACTTCAGATTCGCTTTCGTGGGTTTCGATCTCTTCGTCCATCAGCGCTTCGATTTCGAAGGTGTTCATGTTGCCGCTGATGATGAGTCGCAGATAGTCGACGATGAAATCCAGCATCATGGCATCAGCAAGAATTCGCGGATAGCTGGCAAAAATTTCGCTCTCTTTCGGGTTTTCAATATCCCGTTCAAGCGAGAACATGCCCTGCTGACGCGACTTCGCCATCAGGCGATAGAGCAGTGCCAGCAGATCCATATACATGCTTTTGGTGTATTTCGAGCGACGGAACAGCAACGGAATCGCTTTCAGCGTGCCCTTGATCGATTTACCGTTGTTACCAACGATAAAAGCCCCTACCCCTGCACCGCCGATGATAATAAGTTCAGCCGGTTGATAGAGTGCTCCAAGTTGCCCGCCGGTCATCATGTAACCGCCGAAAACTGTACCGAGAACTACCAGGTAACCTAATAAGATAAGCACGACATCATCCTTCCGCTAGTGACTATGGCAAGGACGTTCAGCTCGCAGCGTTTACCGTTTGCGGGGTAAAAAAAAGCAGCGGTAATTGCTTACCGCTGCTGGAATCTTTCCCACACGTTCGGGTTAAACAGCTTGTTCGATCTGTTCATCCAGCAGTTGTGGAATAATATCGGCAGCATCCCGGGAAAGTTTACGTCTTTTTACTGCGCGGGATGGAGGCTGACATAAACTACAGGCGAAGCTGCCTGCAGGTTGATGAGCATGGGTAATAAAATTGCCGTCGCAGCAGTTGCAGCGAGACAGTTCAAGCATTCCGCTCTCAACAAAACGCACCAGCGTCCATGCGCGGGTCAGCGCCAGCAGAGGGCCTTCTTCCTGCTGTGGGCATTGTTCAAGGTAAAGTTTGTACGCTTTGATCACGGCGTCAACGCCGCTACACAAACCGGTTTTGAGAAGATACTGCCAGGCATTACAGAACATGGAAGCATGAATATTCTGCTCCCACGTCATAAACCAGTCGGTAGAAAACGGCAGCATGCCTTTCGGCGGGGGACTACCACGTAACTCTTTGTACAGTTTGATGAGACGACCACGGCTCAGCTGAGTCTCGCTTTCCAGCATTTGTAAACGAGCACCCAGTGTAATCAGCTCCATGGCCAACTGTATGTCACGCGCTTCCTGAACAATGCTTTTCTCGCTCATTGCTAGGCCCTTTTCTTACGGGCTACGTCATCAGGCTGGCTGATTTCGTTAAGCAAGCGAGTGGAAAGAAGAATACCGGTATGGATCTGTTGAAGATCGTCCACACGGGATTCCTGCGTCAGACGCGTTATTGTCTGTGAATCATCGAAACGGAACTGGCAAACCAGTTGATTCGTTTCAGCCAGTTTAACCATCTGCGGGAGGGTTAAGCCGCCCAGCATGGTTGCCATTTCTTCGTTAATACCCAGACGAAACATCGCGGACGCCTTGTCCTGACTAATCAAACGCTGCGCGAGCAGTAAATACGACAAATTGATGTCATAGATATGTTTTAGCAACTCGGATGTATGCATTGTTCCCATCCCGAATAACCAACTATTATTTTTATGCGGAAAGACCGCACCCCGTGATGTCGCCGGGAAATCACCCGGTATAAAAAAGAAAAGGCTAAATGCATAGTTGAATTTAGGTTTGTATTCACTGAAACCGTAAGAGAGAAACCGCGAATGCGTCTCTTACATGATTTATCATTTCTTACAAATAACTAAGATTTTTCCTAATTCGACGCAAACTCTACTCGTCAGTTTTGACACATACAATCCAGCCACCCTCAAATTTAAAAAAAATGTGATCCACGTCACACAATTTAAGTGAATATGACCCATAAATCCATCAGTATGACTTGTAATTTGTTCAATATTTAGCCAATCGGTACTGTTTTGTATTCTTAATTGACGAATACTCATGCAGAAGGGTGATCCGAACTGGCATGCAACGTGCTTTTCATACCGTAAGCGCCGCGCGGAAACATTTACATCAGGCCCCTCTCCTGGAAACATTTTTCTTACCGTGAAAAAACATATAGTTATGCAGGTAGCACAAAAAAGATGTTTCAGGACGTGATCATTCGAAATGAGTTTGTAACGGGTCAAAACGATTTAACAGTCAAGGCGTGAATTTGTGTGATTTACGTTAAGTTGTTAATTTTTTTCATTTAGGCGCATTTTTCAGTTATTCTTCTTATAAGAATAATTAATGAATAATTATGATAAGCTTCACACTAATGTCGTAATCTGCTCTTGCAGAACCGGAGATTTCGCGGTAAAGGTGGTTAAAAGCTGTCTTTCAGACATCAAAGGAGTGCGCCATGAGTTACTCCCATCTTCTTGTTTCCGTTGCAGTTTCCCCCGAAAGCCATCAGCTTGTCGCCCGGGCAGTTTCCATTGCCAGACCCCACAATGCCCGCATCAGCCTCATCACGCTCGCCGCTGAGCCGGAAATGTATAATCAGCTGGCCGCACCCATGCTGGAGGATATTCGCGAGGTTCTGCAGGAAGAAACGCAGCAATTTCTGCGCGAATTAGTGGAAAAGGCACAATATCCTGTTTATGAAACTGTTATTGCGACCGGGGAACTTAACGCCCATATTCTCGATATGTGTCGCAGACAAAATATAGATTTAGTGATTTGCGGGAACCATAACCACAGCTTTTTATCGCGGGCAGCCTGCGCGGCGAAATCTATTGTCGCGTCGAGCCAGGTCGATGTGCTGTTAGTGCCGCTTGGGGGGCATTAGCCCCCCAGCAGTAAATCAGGCGAGTTTAGGGAAGGTCGCGATCTTTTTTTGCAGATCGCCTTCATGGCTTTGCGGAGCGATATTCCGGAGATCCTGAATAAAACGCGCCTGCCAGTGGTTAATATCGTTCTTCCGGATCGTCTCCATCATGTCAGCATGGCGGGAAATACGTTCCGTGAGCGGCATTGTCAGGGCGCGATTCAGCGCGTTCGCCACGTCATCCCTGTCGTAAGGGTTAACGATGAGCGCCGACGTGAGCTCATTTGCGGCTCCGGCAAACTGGGAAAGCACCAGAACACCCGGGTCGGCAGGATCCTGGGCCGCCACATACTCTTTCGCCACCAGGTTCATCCCGTCACGCAGCGGCGTGACCAACCCAACGTCCGCATAGCGGAAGACCTTCATCAGGATCTTACGGTCAAAATGCTGATTCAGGTAAAACAGCGGCGTCCAGCCCAGCTGGCCGTAGCGGCCATTAATGCGGCCTGCTTCTGTCTCCAGCTGATGACGAATATCCTGATAGGCCTGAACCTCACCGCGCGACGTCGGCGCAATCTGGGTATAGCGAATTTTCCCGTGATGCTGCGGGTATTTATCCAGCAGCGTTTCATACGCCAGGAAGCGTTCCGGCAGCCCTTTGGAATAATCAAGGCGCTCAACCGAGAAGATATTTTTCACGTGCTTGAGTTCATTCTTAAGCTGCGCCAGCTTCGGCGGCAGCGGCCCGGAAGCCTGCTCCGCGATTTCGTCAGGTTCAATCCCTATTGGATAGACCTCAGTGTGGAAGGTTTTTCCCCACGCCGTATGGGTTTTCCCGCCTTTGGTCACCAGACGCGCTTTGCCAGACACGGAGTCAAGGAACGCGAGGCGGTCATTTTCGGTCTGGAAGCCCAGCAAATCGTAATCACACAGCGCCTCCAGCAGCTCTTCATGCGGCGGCAGCGCGGTAAAAATTTCCGGCGTCGGGAAAGGAATGTGCAGGAAGAAGCCAATCCGATTATTCACCCCCCTCTTTCGCAGCTCTCTCGCGAAGGGCAACAGGTGATAATCGTGGATCCATAAAATATCGTCTTCCTCTATTAATGGCAGCAGTTTATCCGCCAGCAGCGCATTTACGCGCGAGTAGCCTTCGAAGGATTCACGCTGGAATTTGACCAGGTCAAGACGATAGTGGAACGCAGGCCACAGGACGGCATTTGAGAACTGCGAGTAATACTCGTCATAGTCTTTCTCTTTCAATGCAAATGAAGCCCACGTAATGTTTCCGCGCGTCACCTTGTTGAGCGGTTTCTCTTCTTCACTGATTTCTCCACTCCAGCCAAACCACAGCCCGCCAGCGGCTTTTAAGGCACCTAACACCCCTACCGCCAGGCCACCCGCGCTGGCTTTTTTATCATCCGGCGGTGCGATTCGGTTAGAGACGACGACTAAGCGACCCATAATGGTTTCCCCCTTTGCTTTGCGCTATTTGTTGTTGTTGCTGGTTAGCGATGTCAGATATCCACTGCCAGACGCTGGCGACATCCGCCAGTCGCCATTCGGCAACCGTGTCACCAGGCCCCACCTTGACGGCGATCCCTCCGGCCTGATTCACCACGCGAAACCCGGCCTCGTCGGTCAGGTCATCCCCAATGAAAACGGGCGTTCGCCCTTTGAAAGGCGGCGACGCCATAAACGCGGCGATGGCCGCGCCTTTATTAATCCCTTTCGGTTTTAACTCTACGACGCATTTGCCGGGCTGCAACGCCAGCTGTGGATGGGCATCCGCAACCGTTTGAGCCAGCGCCAGTACGGCCTCCTCATGCTGCGGCGCCTGACGATAATGCAGGGCAAAGGCCATGCCTTTGGCTTCCAGCTCGGTGCCAGGCAGCGCTTCCAGCGCAGCAGAAAGCTGCTTCTGGAGCGTTTGCGTGAGTGCGTCAGGGAGTGAAACGATATGCGTGTGATCATGGATGTCGCGGCGCTCCGCTCCGTGTACACCGGCCAGCGGAAAGTGGTAAGGACTGGCGAGCGTATCCAGCTCGGCCATTGAGCGCCCTGATATCAATGCCAGTGCTCCCTCGTTCATGAGCGAGAGCTGATGCAAATCCTGTAACACCGCATCCGGAATAGACACCTGGTCAGGGTGCGGTTTTATCCCGGCGAGCGTGCCGTCGAGATCGAAAAAGAAAGCATAGTGTCCGGGCAGTACAGGCGGTGCGGTTAACATGTCAGCCACCCTTTTCCTCCTTACGGTTTACGAGAGGTAAACGCCTTTACCTCTTTCATAGCCATGTAAGTATAGACAGTGTGACGTCGCTCGCCATTTGACAACCGCCCCGCCAGTAAAACTGGCGGGGCGGTTAAGGGGTCAACTATGGTTATAAGTTGAGCAATAAAAGACGGAAAAAAGGGTTACAGGGTACGCTTCGCTTTTTGCTTGTAACGGTCGAAAATCACCGCTGCCAGCAGGATCAGACCACGAACCACGTACTGCGAGAACGGCGAAATGTTCAGCAGGTTCATGGCGTTCTCCACCGTGCCTAAAATCAGGATACCGGCCACCACATATGAGATTTTTCCGATGCCGCCCTTGAGGGAAACGCCCCCTAAAACGCAGGCCGAAATGACGATCAGCTCGTAGCCAATAGAGGTCATCGGCTGGCCGCTGGTCATACGCGAAGCCAGGATAATCCCCGCGGCGGCAGAAACCAGCCCTGAGAGCACGAAGATAATAATCTTGGTTCGCACCACCGGTACCCCGGCCAGACGGGCGGCCTCTTCGTTACCGCCAATCGCCAGGGTATTGCGGCCAAAGGTGGTCCGGTTGAGCAGGAAGCCGAACAGGATCAGGCAGGCCACGGTCAGCCAGATTGGCGCAGGCAGCCCCAGCCAGTTGGCGTAACCCAGGGTAAAGAAGCGCTCGTCTTCAATCCCCACCGCTTTACCGTCGGAGATGATATAGGCCAGCCCGCGGACAATTTGCATCGTCGCAAGCGTGGTGATCAGGGCGTTAATCTTCAGGCGTGCGATAACAAAACCGTTCACCAGACCGCTGATGACGCCGAGTAGCAGACCGGCGAGAACGCCAATCCACAGGCTCTCCGTCATGTTGATCACCACTGCCGTCGTGACGCCCGCACAGGCAATCACCGACGCCACCGACAGGTCAAAATCGCCGGAGGCCAGGCAGAACAGCATCCCGCAGGCCACCATCCCGGACATGGAAATGGCCAGCCCCAGCCCCTTCATATTAATGAAGGTGGCAAAGTTAGGAACAAAGATCGCGCAGGCGAGGAACAGTGCGGCAAAGACCACCAGCATGCCGTACTGATCCCAGATACGTCCAAAACTCAGCGCCGACTTCGACTTCGGCGCTCCGGATGTAGTAACAGAGGACATCATTAACTCCTTACTCAGGCGACAGCCTGGCTGACTTTAGGCATGGCGAGGTTCAACGCCTGTTGTTCATTCGCCTGTTCATGAAGCAATTCACCGGCAATTTCGCCTTCACGCATCACCACAATGCGGTCGGCCACGCCAAGCACCTCCGGCAGATCGCTGGAGGCGAAGAGCACCGCCACGCCGCGTTTTGCCAGCTCATAGATCACGTTATAAATCTCGTGTTTTGCCCCCACATCGATACCGCGCGTCGGCTCATCCAGCAAAATGACCTTCATATCTTCCGACAGCCAGCGGCCTAAAATCGCCTTCTGCTGGTTTCCGCCTGATAGATTCATGATCAGCTGTTCCGGACCCGGCGTTTTGATATTCAGCGAGCGAATATGGTGGTCGGCGTTGCTCGACTCCCAGCCATCGTTTATCAGGCAGCCTGCGCGAATAAACTTGCGGCGAGCGGAAATATTGATGTTGTCGCGTACCGAATGTACCGGAATAATCCCCTCGGCTTTACGGTCTTCAGGGCAGAGCATCATGCCCGCCCTGATTGCGTGGGCCGGTTTCTGGATATCGACCCGTTCACCATCAATAGAAACCAGCCCATCGGTAATGCGGGTACCGCCGAACAGGCCTTTCATCAATTCACTGCGCCCCGCACCCACCAGACCAAACAGGCCGACAATTTCGCCGCTGCGAACGGATAACGAAATCGGCGTGCGTACGCCCGGCGCTTTGACGCTGTCCAGACGCAGGCGTTCAGGGCCGTACTGACGCGGCTGCCAGTGATAAATATCACCCAGCTCGCGTCCGACCATCGCCTGAACAAGCTGGTCATGGTTAACCTGCTGCATGTCGGTAAAGGTGCGCACATAGCGCCCGTCTTTAAAGACGGTGATGGCGTCGCTCAGGGCAAATATCTCTTCCATGCGGTGCGAGACATACAAAATCGTACGGCCTTCCTGACGCAATTCGCGGATCACGCGGAACAGATTTTCAATTTCACGCGCAGAGAGCGAACTGGTGGGCTCATCGAAGGCGATAATTCTGGCGTTACGCGCCAGCGCCTTGGCAATTTCAACCATCTGCCACTGGCCGATGGAGAGATATTTCAGCGGCGTCTGGGGATCGACATCCAGACCCAGGTGTTTAAGCTGCAGCCCCGCTTCATAATTAAGTAGCGAACGATTTACCACACCGCCTTTGTGCGGGAGCTGTCCTAAATAGATGTTTTCCGCCACGGTCATCTCGGGAATGAGGTGCAGCTCCTGATAGATGATCGCCACCCCGGCATTGAGCGCCGCCGTGGTATCGGCAAACGCCACCTCTTCGCCGCGAATGGCCAGCGTGCCGGTCGTAGGCGCGTAGTTGCCGCTGAGGATCTTCAACAGCGTGGATTTCCCCGCGCCGTTTTCCCCCATCAGGGCGTGAACCTGGCCGGCATAGCAGTCGAAGCTGATATCGGTCAGCGCGTTAACACCGGGGAAAGTTTTCCCGATGCCGCGAAAAGAGAGATACGGATCAGACTGTCGCATAACGTCTCCGTGATTCCTGTAGTGTGTACGTCTGGCCCCTCACGATGCATGAGGGGCACAATCACAGCGTATTACTTACCGCCCAGCCCTTTTTTCGCCAGCTCCTCTTTGAAGTTGTCGCGGGTAATCAGCACCACGTCGGTCACTTCGGTAAATTTCGGCGGTTCGGCCCCTTTGGTTACCCAGTTGTAGAGCATCTCACTGGATTTGTAGCCGTGAACGTCCGGGCTCGGCAGCAGAGAACCGTAGAAGCCGGTAGCCTGCGCTTTGGACAGCTCGCTGACGGCGTCAACGCCGTTGATGCCAATCCCGATCACGTCAGGCGCTTTGAAGCCCTGGCCTTCCGTCGCGCGTACCCCGCCCAGCACGGTGTTGTCGTTCATGCCGACCACCAGCCAGTGTTTGACCTCCGGATGCTGGACCAGCATAGAGTTCGCGGCGTCGAAAGCGCCCGGGATATCGTTGGATTTGGTTGGGACTTTATAGATCTGTTTTTCCGGGAAGCCGGCCGCTTTCAGCGCATCCATTGAGCCGGTAGTACGACGGCGGGCGGTGTCCAGTTCGTCAGCCGTGATAGCCATTACCGCGGTCTCTTTGACATCCCAGCCGCGCTTTTGCATCTCTTTATAGAGTTCCTGGCCCTGGCGTTCGCCGATTTTGGTCGCCGCCATCATGACCAGCGGGACGGTGTCCATCGGCTTGCCTTTGGCGTTAACGAACTGATCGTCAACCGCGATGACCTTCATATCGTAACCGCGCGCTTTCGCCGCGATTGCCGACCCCAGCTTTGGATCCGGAGTACAGATAACGAAACCTTTTGCACCGCTGGCCGCCAGGCTGTCGATGGCGTTCAGGGTTTTTTCGCCGTCAGGCACGGCGATTTTAATGACTTCAAAACCTAAATCTTTCCCGGCTTTATCTGCGAATTTCCACTCAGTCTGGAACCAGGGCTCTTCTGGCTGTTTTACCAAAAAACCGAGTTTTAAATTCTCAGCGATAGCGGATTGTGACATAACGGCAGCCAGACCGATGGCCGCCAGCGCTTTAGTAAATTTGTGCATGGTAAACTCCAGCTTTAGCAATCTTTTCTGTAGGGAATAAGTGCGTGCTTCTTATTTAATCGGACTTAAAACAAGGCATTAGCGCTTACCTCGTCATAAGCGTTATTGCTGGTGATAGTTTTAGCGGGAAATTAATCATCCATAAGAGAGCCCCATCACACCGCAGAATTACAGTAATTGCGTACATAAATTCAGCGAAAAATGACATAAAAAAGGCAGAATTTGTCAGACAAATAGAAGAGGGTTAAGCAGAATTATCCATAAGATTAGCCAAGATATCCCTGATGCCTCTCAGCGGACAAAACGGCACCTGGCGTTAAGGGGTTCAACATGTTTTTCATCACGAATGTACAACGCACCTGAAAAAACGTTATTCCGCAGAATTTGATTTAGCGCAATTTTATTGACACATCATATATTCGAAATGATTAATCCGTATTTTTCCTTTTCCCGGAGTAATATTCCAACTTAATATTTTCGAAAGAGTAACAGTGTGCCCTCAAGATAAAAACCGTTAATTATTAGGCCATTAAGTCACATTCAATTCATGGCGAGCTAATTGTATTTCTGTACTATATTAAACTTTGTAATGTATGGTAAATATAGTCTGATTAAGAGTTTTCTTAGACCCAATACAAGGGTATGCTTATTTATATCGAACACAGGAAGTGAATTTCGGTCGACTTCGGTCACGGCAGAATGTCTATTTCTGCTCTTCTCTTCGTATTTGCCTGGCGCTCAGGTTACGCAACGGACATCACGTCCCACAGTCAATAAGGATATGAGTATGGCTACCCAAACGATGATGCAAAAACTTAATGCGCAGATGAACCTTGAGTTCTACGCCTCGAATCTGCACCTTCACTTAAGTGCGTGGTGTGCCGAGAATAGCCTTACGGGGTCTGCCACATTCTTTCGCTCTCAGGCGCAAAGTAACGTCACCCATATGATGCGTGTCTTTAACTTTCTGAAAGCCGCAGGGGCAAATCCTGTCGTTAAAGCCCTTGATGGGATCAACGAAAACTACTCTTGCCTGGAAGAACTGTTTCAGAAAACGCTTGAAGAGTACGAGCAACGCTGCAGCACGCTCAGCAAACTTGCCGATGAAGCCAAAGCGCAGCAGGATATTACAACGCTCAAATTCTTACGCGATATGGACAAAGAGCAGCAGCAGGATGGAATGCTGCTGAAGACGCTGGCGGATGAGATCCATAATGCGCAGCAGGCGGGTTTATGTCCTGAGCAAACCGACCGTCATCTGCTCGACATTGTGGCGGTCCAGCACCATTGAGTTTTGGCCTGCTTCCGTCCCGGGGAGCAGGCCCCCCTCCCATCTCCAACCTTCTGCTTTTGCTGAAATTTAACAAATCAGATCTGGCTCCCAATGATTAACCACACAACGTGTGATGATTTATTTAGTTACATAATCATTGACGAGGGAGCATCATGATCACCATTGAGTTTGTTGTCATTCTCCTCTGCCTGCTGACGGGTACGCGTTTCGGCGGTATGGGGCTTGGGTTAATCAGCGGTATTGGTCTTTTTATTTTATGTTTTGTCTTTGGTCTGCAACCGGGTAAACCGCCGGTTGACGTTATGCTGACCATCCTTGCGGTGATTGGCTGTGCGGCTACGCTGCAGACTGCGGGCGGCCTCAACGTCATGATGCAGTTTGCCGAACGTCTGCTGCGCAAACACCCGCAGCACATCACCCTGCTCGCCCCTTTCACCACCTGGATGCTGACCTTTCTGTGCGGCACCGGCCATGTGGTCTACACCATGTTCCCCATCATCGCGGATATCGCCCTGAAAAAAGGGATCCGCCCCGAGCGCCCCATGGCCGTGGCGTCGGTCGCGTCACAGATGGCGATCACGGCATCCCCCGTATCCGTTGCCGTTGTGTCGCTGGTGTCTATCCTGGCGGCCCAGCATGGGATCGGCCACGCGTGGGGGATCCTGGAAATTCTCGCCGTGTCGGTTCCCGCTTCGCTCTTCGGCGTAGCCATTGCGGCCCTGTGGAGTTTACGCCGTGGGAAAGATTTGGCTGACGACATAGAGTTTCAGGAAAAGCTGAAAGACCCTAAGCAGCGCGAGTTTATCTATGGCGGGACCGAGACGTTAATGAATCAGCGTTTCCCTAAACAGGCCTACTGGTCCACGTGGATTTTCTTTGCCGGTATTGCCGTGGTCGTTTTGCTGGGGGCATTTCCGGAACTGCGCCCCGCCTTTGAAGTGAAAGGCAAAATGACGGCGCTGTCGATGAACCTTGTCATTCAGATGATGATGTTAATTGCGGGCGCCGTGATGCTGATGGCCTGTAAGGTTAATGCGTCGGCCATTTCCAACGGCGCGGTGTTTAAGGCCGGTATGGTCGCGATCTTCTCGGTGTTCGGCGTGGCGTGGATGAGCGATACCTTTTTCCAGGCGCATCTCGACGAGTTAAAGCTGGCGCTGGAAGGCGTGGTGAAGAGCCACCCGTGGACGTATGCCATTGTGCTGTTTCTGGTGTCAAAACTGGTGAACAGCCAGGCGGCTGCGCTGACGGCCGTTGCGCCAATGGGTCTCATGCTCGGCATCGACCCGAAAATGCTGATCGCCTTTTTCCCGGCGTCCTACGGCTATTTTGTCCTGCCGACCTATCCAAGTGATTTGGCCTGCATCGGCTTTGACCGTTCAGGCACCACCCGCATCGGCAAATTTATCATCAACCACAGCTTTATTCTGCCAGGGCTGATTGGGGTAAGCTGCGCGTGTGCGGCGAGCTACCTGCTGGTCCAGACGTTCTTTTAACCGCTTCAAAGGGCGACACGTGCCGTCGCCCCTACCCCTGCTTTAGTGGGACTCACCCTGCGGCGTGAATCGCAGCTCAATCAGCGCGATAGCTTTCTGGATCGCACGAAGCGTAACCGGGTCAGCGGCAGCAGGATGGCTGGCGAAATCGATGTTTTTCAGCTGCGTAGACATCTTCTCGCGCACTTCAACCGGCGCAATCACGTCCAGAACATCAAGGATTTGTTTGATAACCAGCTGACAGGCGACAACGTCAGAGACCAGTTCCTGATCGGCGCTCAGGTTTTGTGACATGGGTTTTCTCCTTATTTAAAGGCCGCCATAGTAGCAAAACACGCCCCCTGACATCTTCCCTTCGTCGCCTGCAGGTACAAAAAAACCCGCCGAAGCAGGTTTTTTTAATCAGAACATGGCGCCTGGCGGCACGTCTTTGAACGTGCGGCAGTAATTGGCCCACATGCTTTTCAGGATTTTGCGCAGTTTCACGATGATGCTCCATTAACTTGTTATACAACTTTATTGTCAACGTGCTTATAATATGACCATTATCACAAAAATCAATCATTTTGTGATACTCATCACATTTTTATGAGGGATTGGCCTGATAGCACTCCCCTCTGACCCGTTGCGAAGAGTGAGGGCAGATTGTCCGGCTATTCCAGGCATTGCAGCGGGCATCTGCGGGTACGATAAGGTATTTCCATCCACTCAGAGCGAACCATGAAAAGAGTCATTGTAGCCGGCACAATCCTGCTGCTCGCGGGGTGTAGTATCAACCGCCAGGCTGAAGTCAGCAGCCTCGACGCGCCGAACGGCATCGTCCGCCTCGATTACGGCCAGGCAGCGCTGCAAAATGCGTATTCCGATGAGTATGTGAATAACGGCACGGCGGCAAAAGCGTGTCAGAGCATGGGGTATGCCACCGCTTCAGCCTATGGTCAGCCCATCAAAACCTGTACCCTGACGAGCGGCTCTTTGTGCCTGAACGAGAGCGTGACTATCCAGTATAAATGTATGGGTTACGCCGTTAACCCTAAGTCAAATAATCCCTGGTATTAATCAACGCTGCCAGCGCTTGCTGGCAGTATATTTCATTACGAACAAAAACAATTCTCATTAATAAATTATAAAAATCGCCAATGCGTTTTATTCCCATTCGTATTTTAAATAAATAAAATAAAAATTTTACGTTTTGCAAATAATTAAATAACAAATTATAGTGTCGCTCATTGTGAACCAGAAATAATAATCCGGAGCGTCACCATGCTGAAAACTGAAATGATCGACAAGCTCAACGCACAAATGAACCTTGAGCTTTTTTCATCCCTGCTCTACCAGCAGATGAGCGCCTGGTGCAGCTACCACAGCTTCGAAGGTGCGGCCGCGTTTCTGCGTCGTCACGCTCAGGAAGAGATGACCCACATGCAGCGTCTGTTTGATTATCTTACGGATACGGGCAGCCTGCCGCGCATTGAAACCGTGACGTCCCCCTTTGCCGAGTATAATTCTCTCGATGAACTGTTCCGCGCCACCTACGAGCACGAGCAGCTGATCACGCAGAAAATTAACGAACTGGTTCATGCCGCAATGACCAGCCAGGATTACCCAACCTTTAATTTCCTGCAGTGGTACGTCGCTGAGCAACACGAAGAAGAGAAGCTGTTTAAATCCGTACTGGATAAATTATCTCTGGTGGGTAAATCCGGCGAAGGTCTTTACTTTATTGATAAAGAACTTTCCACTCTCGATACGCAGAATTAATTTTAGCGCGGTGCCGGTTTCCGGCACCGCGTTAATTTACATACACCCGGCGCAGCTGGTGCAGCGCCAGTCATGAGGATTCACCGCCTGGTAAAAATAGCGGTAGCTGGACGTCTCCAGCGGAATACCCACCTCGAAGAACATATCCGTTAACCAGTCGACATTCTCAACGATCCATTCATCTTCCTGTAAGCCTTGCGCAAAGGTTTCGTCTTCAGGATCGATAACCGAGTAGATTGCCCAGGTGCCCATATCCTTTTCACGGCGGGACTCGGGAAGTATCAGGGGCTGGTTCTGCCAGCTGATTATCCAGTGGCCATGGCACAACAGGTTGCCTCCCCGGCTCCATGCCGCGGTGAATGGATTCGCCCCAGCCATAAAACCCTCACTTAATTTGATAATTTATATTTATTGTTTACGTTACGCCGGAATGTCGCCTGGCAACATTGCCCTTATGAAGTAGGCCTGCGCCTAAAAAGGGTCAGAGCGCAAGCAGTTCGTAAATAATTCATTACACTACTTGTAACGGTGATTTGACGAATTACGGCTTTTCCCTTACTCTGCGCCGCAGATTTTGTCGCGGTTAAGCATCGTTGTAGAGGAAAGCGTGAGAAACAGAACCCTGGGAAGTATTTTTATCGTCGCCGGAACGACGATTGGCGCAGGAATGCTGGCAATGCCCCTGGCAGCCGCGGGCGTGGGATTTGGCATGACCCTGCTGCTACTGGGTACGCTCTGGGCGCTGATGTGCTACACCGCCCTGCTGCTGCTTGAGGTTTACCAGCACGTGCCCGCCGACACCGGTCTGGGTTCGCTTGCGGCGCGCTATCTGGGACGCTACGGCCAGTGGATAACCGGCTTTAGCATGATGTTCCTGATGTACGCCCTGACCGCCGCCTACATCAGCGGCGCCGGGGAGCTCATCGCCTCAAGCGTCAACGACTGGTTTGGCTCTGACATCACCCCGGCGACGGGGGCTATCTTCTTTGCGCTCATCGGCGGCGGCGTGGTCTGCGTGGGGACATCGCTGGTCGATCTGTTTAACCGCTTTCTGTTCAGCGCCAAAATTCTCTTCCTGATCGTCATGCTGGTGCTGCTGGCGCCGCACGTGCACAAGGTCAACCTGCTGACGCTGCCGCTGGAAAAAGGGCTGGCGCTCTCCGCTATCCCGGTCATTTTCACCTCGTTTGGCTTCCACGGCAGCGTGCCAAGTATCGTCAGCTATATGAACGGCGATATCCGCAAGCTGCGCCGCGTCTTTGTCATCGGCAGCGCGATCCCGCTGATCGCCTATATTTTCTGGCAGCTGGTGACGCTGGGCAGCATTGACTCTTCAACCTTTATTGGGCTGATGGCGCAACACGCTGGCCTGAACGGTTTTTTGCTGGCGCTGCGCGAGGTCGTCACCTCCCCGCACGTGGAGCTGGCGGTACACCTGTTTGCCGACCTGGCGCTGGCAACCTCGTTCCTGGGCGTGGCGCTCGGCCTGTTTGATTATCTGGCCGACCTGTTCCAGCGTCGCAATACCGCGGCCGGACGGTTGCAGACGGGTGCCATCACCTTCCTGCCGCCGCTCGCTTTTGCGCTGTTTTACCCACGCGGGTTTGTGATGGCGCTGGGCTACGCAGGGGTGGCGCTCTCTATCCTGGCCCTGCTGCTCCCTTCCCTGCTGGCGTGGAAGAGCCGCCGGCAGCATCCTCAGCAGGGATATCGCGTGGCGGGAGGAAAACCGCTGCTGTGCGTTGTGTTTGGCTGTGGAGTGGTGATTATTCTGGTGCAGGTATTGATTGCAGCCGGGATGCTGCCGGAAGTGGGTTAAATAAAAAAAGGGGCTATCATCAGCCCCTTTTTTATTAGTGCAAACAGCAGCTCTTAAACTTCTTCCCGCTGCCGCAAGGACACGGATCGTTGCGCCCGACCTTCGTGCCGTTCACCGTCGGCTTCTTCACTTCCGGCTGCTGCGGGTTGTTAACCCAGTATTGATATAAACGCAGTGCCGCAGGCTGGATGCTTTCGATGCTGGCGATATACTCCTCTTCGGACAGTTCATCCAGCTTTTCGCTGTTCTCTTCCGTCCCGTGCAGCGCAATCACGCCAAGATCGGCCTTCAGGGCTTCCGGCAAGGTTGACCAGTCCGTCAGCGCCACGCCGCGCATATAGCCATAGCACCACTCTTCCACCACGGTATAGCTCTCACCGTCAACGTCGTTATAACCGAACATCGGTTCAAACTGATCCGGGTACTCGCTCAGGCGCTCGGCAATATCGTTCATATGCTTAAAGCAGAGATCGATAAAACGGTTCATCTCACGATCGTTTTTCCAGCGCGGAATGTACTTCTCGCCACCCCACACCGCCACCAGCCAGGCATCTGGCTCAACGACAACAGGACCGGAAAGCACTGCGGTAAGCATGCCGTCCAGTTCGGACACGTCAATTACGGACGCGTCATCATGACCGTAAGACATTAACGTCTCTTCAAGCCACGCCATTTCGCTTTCATTCAATGGGCCTTCAGTCATCGCTGACACTCCTGCAAAAGGAAACGATCCTAACACATATCTCACGCCTCTCCGGGCTGAAGTTTAGGTCTTTATTGCTGCAAAAACGTGCAAACCGTGACCTTTGCACAACTTATGGGCTTTATTGTTAACGATATGTGATCTCCGCTGTAATTTCTTCTCCTCCCGCAAGGCGGCATAACGCGGCGCTCTATACTCAAACATGTCGCATGCCCGTCAATGGGTTAACCATTCTGGCAACGTTTTTGCTTAACGTTCTTCGCGCGCCTCTGCGCAGGGAAATCTCGCCGTAATATGCAGGATGCCGTCTGTATCTTGTTCGTTTAGTGCATTTTGTTCTTGCTCGTGTTTCGGATTGGCTGCGCCGTCGGGCGTTCGGGTTTACGCCGTGGTGCAAAAACCTCTTTGCTAAGGAACATAATAATGTCGCTGAAATTAATCAGAACTCCTCTTTCTCTTGTGTTGGCCGGTTGCCTGGTGACGGCGTTTTCCGCCCGGGCAGATATTGTGATTGGCGTGGCCGGGCCGTTCACGGGTCCGAATGCCACCTATGGCGATCAGTACTGGCACGGCGCAACGCAGGCCGCTGAAGACATTAATGCCGCAGGCGGCATTAACGGCGAGAAGATCAAACTGGTTCAGGGGGATGATGCCTGCGAGCCCAAGCAGGCCGTGGCCGTCGCCAACCGTTTAGTTGACCAGGATAAAGTCAACGCCGTGGTCGGCCATTTCTGCTCCTCTTCCACAATGCCCGCCTCCGAGGTGTATAGCGACGCGGGCATTATTGCGATTACCCCCGGCTCAACTAACCCGCTGATCACCGAACGCGGCATGAGCGATATGTTCCGCATGTGCGGACGCGATGACCAGCAGGGGCAGGTTGCCAGCGACTTCATCATCGACAAGCTGAAAGCCAAACGCGTGGTGATTATTCACGATAAAGACACCTATGGTCAGGGTCTGGCTGACGCCACCAAAGCGGCGCTGGCGAAACGCGGGGTTCAGGATGTGATGTATGAGGGGTTATCTCGCGGTGAGAAAGACTTTAACGCGTTGGTGACCAAGATCGGCGCGCAAAAACCGGACGTCGTGTTCTTCGGTGGCTGTCACCCGGAAGCCGGTCCGCTGGTTCGCCAGATGCGCGAACAGGGCGTGCAGGCGAAATTCTTCTCCGGCGACTGTATTGTCAACGAAGAGATGGTGACCGCCGCGGGTGGCCCGCAATATACCAACGGCATTTACATGACCTTTGGTAAAGATCCGCGCCTTATCCCGGACGGTAAAGCGGTTATCGAGAAATTCCGCGCCGGTAAATTCGAGCCGGAAGGTTACACCCTTTACTCCTATGCCTCCGTACAGGCCATTGCCGCAGCCTTCAAGGCCACCGGCGGCAAGGACTCCGCCAAAGCCAGCGAGTGGCTTAAAGCCAATTCCGTCGACACGGTGATGGGCAAAAAAGCCTGGGACAGCAAAGGCGATCTGAAAGTGTCTGACTACGTGGTTTACCAGTGGGACGACAAAGGCAAATATAAGGAAGTGCAGTAACGGGACGGAGTCACGCTCAACGTCGGCGGGCCTGCCCGTCGGCGCGTAATAAACATCAGGCTGCGCGCATCGCGCAGCCTATAAAACGAGCGCGCTAAGATGAGTACATTCTTCCTGCAACAGTTAATCAATGGCTTAACGCTGGGCTCCGTCTACGGTTTAATCGCCATCGGCTACACCATGGTGTACGGCATTATCGGGATGATCAATTTCGCCCACGGCGAAGTGTATATGATTTCCGCCTATCTCTGCGCCATCGGCCTGGCGCTGCTCTCGTTCTTCGGTCTGCAGTCGTTCCCGCTGCTGATCCTCGGGACGCTGGTGTTCACCATCGTGGTAACCGGTGTGTACGGCTGGACCATCGAGCGTATCGCCTACAAGCCGCTGCGCAACTCCACGCGCCTGGCGCCGCTGATCTCCGCCATCGGGATGTCGCTTATCCTGCAAAACTACGCGCAGCTGAGCCAGGGTCCGCGTCAGCAAGGGGTGCCGACCATGCTGGACGGCGTGATTCGCCTGCATCTGGGCGACGGGTTCGTACAGATAACCTACACCAAAGTGTTTATTCTGGTTGCCTCGTTTGCCGGCATGCTGGTGCTCACCTGGATTATCAACCATACCCGGCTGGGCCGGATGTGCCGCGCGGTACAGCAGGATCGTAAGATGGCCTCCATTCTGGGCATTAACACCGACCGGATTATTTCGCTGGTCTTTGTGATCGGCGCGGCGATGGCCGGTCTGGCAGGCGTGCTGATCACCATGAATTACGGCACCTTTGATTTCTACGTCGGGTTCGTGATCGGCATTAAAGCCTTTACCGCGGCGGTACTCGGCGGCATCGGCTCCCTCCCTGGCGCGATGCTCGGTGGCCTTATCCTGGGCGTGGCGGAAGCCCAGTTCTCGGGCATGGTGAACTCGGACTATAAAGATGTCTTTTCGTTCGGCCTGCTGGTCATGATCCTGATTTTCCGCCCCCAGGGCCTTCTTGGGCGCCCGTTTGTGGCCAAAGTGTGAGGAAGAGAATGATGACATCACACGGTTTTTCACTTAAACGCTGCATGCTGGACGCGATTTTTTCCGGGCTGATTGCGCTGATTATTTTCGGCCCCATTGCGGGCGTGGTGCTAGACGGTTACAGCTTTAACTTCGCCGGGCAACGGCTGGCCTGGATGGTCGGCATCGTCATGCTCGGGCGTTTTCTGCTGAGCGCCTTTTTAGGTATCGCCGCGGGCGCCCGTTTCCAGGCACGCTTCGAAGCCGATAGCGCGGGCGTATATGTCCGGCCACCGGAATACAAAAGCCGCATGCGCTGGATTATTCCTCTGGTAATTGCTCTTGCGATTTGCTTTCCGTTTGTCGCCACGAAATATGTGCTGACCGTCGCCATTCTCGGGCTGATCTACGTGCTTCTCGGTCTGGGGCTGAATATCGTCGTGGGTCTGGCCGGCCTGCTGGATCTGGGATATGTCGCGTTCTACGCAATTGGGGCGTACGGTCTGGCGCTGGGATACCAGTATCTCGGCTTAGGTTTCTGGAGCATGCTGCCGCTGGCGGCAATCATGGCCGCCGCCGCAGGCGCCCTGCTCGGTTTCCCGGTGCTGCGCATGCACGGTGACTATCTGGCCATCGTCACCCTCGGGTTCGGGGAGATTATTCGCCTGATACTGAACAACTGGCTGACCTTCACCGGCGGACCAAACGGCGTGTCGGCCCCTCCCCCCACCTTTTTCGGTCTGGAATTTGGTCGACGCGCGAAAGAAGGCGGCGTGCCCTTCCACGAATTTTTCCACCTGACCTACAACCCGAACATGAAGTTTATTTTTATCTACGCGGTGTTGTTCCTGGTGGTGATGCTGGTGCTCTACATCAAGCACCGCCTGACGCGGATGCCGATTGGTCGGGCGTGGGAAGCGCTGCGTGAAGACGAAATAGCGTGCCGCTCGATGGGGTTAAATCATGTTCTGGTTAAGCTGTCGGCCTTTACGCTGGGCGCATCGACCGCGGGCATTGCCGGGGTGTTCTTCGCCACCTATCAGGGGTTCGTGAACCCGACCTCCTTTACCTTCTTTGAATCGGCGCTGATCCTCGCCATCGTGGTGCTGGGCGGGATGGGCTCGACGCTTGGCGTAGTGCTGGCCGCTTTTGTGCTCACCGTAACGCCGGAACTGCTGCGCAGTTTTGCCGAGTACCGCGTCCTGCTGTTTGGCATGCTCATGGTGGTGATGATGATCTGGCGTCCGCGCGGTTTGATCCGCATTAACCGCAGCGGGTTCGCCGTGCGTAAGGGTGTCGCACCATGAACGGAACGATATTACGCGTTGAACATCTGATGATGCACTTCGGCGGGATTAAGGCGCTAAACGACGTCAACCTGGACGTACAGCGTGGCTCAATTACCGCCCTGATTGGGCCAAACGGGGCGGGAAAAACAACCGTGTTTAACTGCCTGACGGGCTTCTACAGGGCCTCCGGCGGAAACATTTTATTTAATACCCGCCATAAAACGACCAACGTTATTCAGGTGCTCGGACAAAAATTCCAGCCGGGAGACTGGATTAACCCCGCGCAGTTCGGGCAGCGTCTTTTCTACAAAATGTTCGGCGGAACGCATCTGGTCAACCGCGCAGGGCTGGCGCGCACGTTTCAAAATATCCGTCTTTTTCGCGAGATGTCGGTCGTGGAAAACCTGCTGGTTGCGCAGCATATGCGCGTTAACCGCAATCTGCTCGCCGGGATCTTAAATACGCCGGCATACCGGCGCGCGGAAAGCGACGCCCTGGACAGGGCCTTCTACTGGCTGGAAGTGGTGGATCTGGTGGAGTGCGCCAATCGTCTGGCGGGAGAGATGTCGTACGGCCAGCAGCGGCGTCTGGAAATTGCGCGAGCAATGTGCACCGGCCCGGAAATGATCTGTCTGGATGAACCCGCCGCCGGGCTTAACCCGGTTGAAACGCATAAGCTCAGCAGCATTATTCGTTTTCTGCGGGATCATCATGACATCACGGTATTACTGATTGAGCATGATATGGGGATGGTGATGGAGATTTCGGACGAAATTATCGTGCTCGACCACGGGGATGTTATTGCCAGGGGAAAACCCGAGCAGATCCAGCATGATGAAAAGGTCATTGCCGCCTACCTGGGTACGGATGAAAGCGAGGTCAACCTATGAGCGAACCGCTGCTGGCATTTCGCGAGGTGGATGTGTTTTATGGCGTCATTCAGGCGCTTAAACAGGTTTCCCTCGAGGTCAATAAGGGTGAAACCGTGGCGCTGATTGGCGCAAACGGCGCGGGTAAATCGACATTGCTGATGTCCATCTTTGGCCAGCCCCGTATTCGCAGCGGACAGATCCTTTTCGGCGGTGAAGATATCAGCCATAAATCCACCCACTACGTCGCGTCCGGCGGCATTGCGCAGGCGCCGGAAGGCAGACGAATCTTCCCGGATATGACCGTTGAAGAGAACCTGCTGATGGGAACCATCCCCATCGGCAGCCAGTTTGCCGCTGAGGATATGCAAACCATGTTCGACCTCTTCCCGCGCCTCAAGGAGCGACGCAAGCAGCGCGCGATGACCATGTCCGGCGGAGAGCAGCAGATGCTGGCGATCGCCCGGGCGCTGATGAGCCGTCCGAAGCTGCTTCTGCTGGATGAACCGAGCCTCGGGCTGGCGCCGATTGTGGTGAAACAGATCTTCCAGACGCTGCGCGAGCTGGCCCGCAACGGCATGACCATCTTTCTGGTGGAGCAGAATGCGCATCACGCGCTGAAGCTTTCCGACCGCGGGTATGTGATGGTTAACGGGCAGATCCGGCTGAGCGGCAGCGGCGAGGAGCTGCTGGGAAATCAGGAGGTGAGGAAGGCGTATTTGGGCGGGGTTTGACTGGCTGATATCAGGCACAAAAAAACCACCTTTCGGTGGTTTCACGACACTGCTTATTGCTTTGATTATTCTTTGTTTATCATGGAACCCGGATGGGACTTGCACCCATATAGCGCGAACGATGAGGATTGTGAATAACGCGTTTTATCACAAAGTTAAGCTATAAGGACTCATTATTGCTGCGTACAGGTAAAACCGCCGTTTATAGTCGGATTACAATTAGTTTCCAGGGTAGGTTTAGGTTGAATACTTTGATTATATGCAGCGCTAGCTGCATTCAGGTTAGCCGCCTTTTGTTGCCATCCTGCTGCCGTACTTTGTGCAATAGCCGCACAATCTGCCGCACTGACCGTAGAAGTGCCCGCCTGTATTCTGGCTTGCATCATTTGAGCCGCTTCCGACCCGCTGGTGAACGTGTCACCGCTCATAGCCTGACATAATTCATAGTCAGAGGCGTTAGGATTATTAGCACATCCCGTCATCACTACTGATAAAAAAGCAGCTATCATTATTTTTTTCATTTTTAATTATCCAATTCTTTTAAAATCTAGAGTCTTTCCCGACAGGGATACGGCTTCTTGTTATTGTAAAATATACATTTTGTTAACTGAAATAGGTGTGTTTCTGGTAAAGACATTCCTTGCCAGGACTTAACCCCGTGAACATAAGACTGACGGTTTGATCCGACAATATAGCGAATCGCCACCAGCAATTATCAAATTAAACGTCTTCTCGCTACGGCTAAGATACATCACTATTATTTTTTTGCGCGAATTAATTAATATTAGAAATGCATTAACTTAAATCAGTTTGATTTGCATCAATTTATGCGAACCGTGTTTCATTCGAAACTTGAAGATACTCGACTAAAACACAACCGTCTTTAAACATGACTATCTATTTAATAAAAAAGGAAAAATGGTTGATGTAGAGTGTACGGGACAGGATTGTCCTTTTCCTGTGGCGAGTCAAGCTGACGAAAAAAGTGAACAGAAATTACAGGCACAAAAAAACCACCTTTCGGTGGTTTCACGACACTGCTTATTGCTTTGATTATTCTTTGTTTCCCATGGTACCCGGAGTGGGACTTGAACCCACACAGCGCGAACGCCGAGGGATTTTAAATCCCTTGTGTCTACCGATTCCACCATCCGGGCTCGGGAAGAAAGTGGAGGCGCGTTCCGGAGTCGAACCGGACTAGACGGATTTGCAATCCGCTACATAACCGCTTTGCTAACGCGCCGTAAAACTTTTAAAACTGACACCCGCTACTGCGCATGTCTTTAATCTGGAGCGGGAAACGAGACTCGAACTCGCGACCCCGACCTTGGCAAGGTCGTGCTCTACCAACTGAGCTATTCCCGCATGTCATCAAGTAAACATCTAACCACTTGATTTCATTATCGTCCGGCTTGCTGTGCCGCCGTTCGATGCGTTGCATTCTACTGATATGACGTTATGAGTCAACGTTATTTTTTGCATCCCCGGATCGTTTGCTGAAAATTACGGCGAAACGATCACTGATCAAGCAAATCCCCGCGCGCAGCGTTCAAATATTGCAGCATGGACCACAGCGTCAGCACTGCCGCCACCCACAGCAGACCAATTCCCGCCCATTCAACCCAGGCGTTCGGACGCCAGAGCATCCAGACCAGCGCCGCCATCTGCGCCGTCGTTTTGACTTTACCAATCCACGAGACCGCCACGCTGCTGCGTTTGCCCAGTTCCGCCATCCATTCGCGCAGCGCAGAGATAATGATCTCGCGGCCGATCATGGTTGCTGCGGGCAGCGTCACCCACCAGGTATGATAGTGCTCGGCTACCAGCACCATGGCGATAGCAACCATCACTTTGTCTGCCACCGGATCGAGGAAGGCACCGAAACGGGTGCTTTGATTCCAGCGGCGCGCCAGATAGCCATCAAACCAGTCGGTGACCGCTGCGATCAGGAAGATCAATGCGCAGGCGAAAGGTGCCCAGACGACCGGCAGGTAAAACGCCAGTACAAAGAAAGGGATGAGTACAACACGAAAGAGAGTAAGCAACGTAGGGATATTAAATTGCATAATGACGGTAACTGTTTGTTGTCAGTAAAATTTAGCTCTATGTTGCTACAGAGCCCTCAATGTTTCAACGAGTAGTAGATCTTTTCTGCCAGCCCTTGCGAAATACCCGGCACTTTTGCAATTTCCTCCATGCTGGCGTTGAGTAATCCTTGCAATCCGCCCATATATTTCAGCAGCATCTGGCGACGTTTTGGCCCCACGCCTTCGATCGTTTCCAGGCTACTGGTGTTTTTCACCTTCGCCCGTTTTTTGCGGTGACCGCTGATGGCATGATCGTGTGATTCATCGCGAATATGCTGGATGACGTGCAGCGCCGGGGAGTCCGGCGGCAGGCTGAAGCCCTCGCCTTCCGGCTCGAAGAACAATGTCTCCAGACCGGCCTTACGATCGGCCCCTTTTGCAACACCCAGCAGCAGCGGATGGTTTTTATCCCAGCTGACATCAAGCGATTCAAATACCGCTTTCGCTTGGCCGAGCTGCCCTTTCCCGCCGTCAATCAGGATCACATCCGGAATTTTGCTCTCTTCTATGGCTTTACCATAGCGACGACGCAGCACCTGATTCATGGCCGCATAGTCATCGCCCGGCGTGATCCCGGTGATGTTGTAGCGGCGATACTCGGCGCGCAGTGGGCCATTCGCATCAAACACCACGCAGGAGGCCACCGTCTGTTCTCCCATCGTGTGACTGATGTCGAAACACTCCATCCGTTTCACTTCCGGAAGCTTCAGCAGCGTCGCCAGGGCCGTTAAACGCTGGTTGACCGTCGACTGCTGCGACAGCTTAGTGGTGAGTGCCGTCGCCGCATTGGTTCGCGCCAGCTTAAGATAACGTGCACGATCGCCGCGCGGTTTGGTTTGTACATTCACCCGGCGGCCCGCCAGTTCAGAGAGCGAATCGGCCAGCAGGGTTTTATCGTCAAGATTAAAATCGAGCAGGATCTCAGAAGGCAGCGTGCGCATCTGGCTTCCCTGCAGATAGAACTGGCCGACAAAGGTTTCCACCACTTCACCCAGTGCAGTACCGCCGGGTACTTTCGGGAAATAGCTGCGGCTGCCGAGCACTTTGCCCTGGCGAATAAACAGCACGTGCACGCAGGCCATCCCGGCGTCAAAGGCTACGCCGATGACGTCGAGATCGTCACCGGTATTCGAGACAAACTGTTTCTCAGTGACTCTGCGCACCGCCTGGATTTGGTCGCGGATACGCGCGGCCTCTTCAAACTCGAGTGCGGCGCTGGCTTTTTCCATCCGCGCGATCAGCTGCGTTAAGACCTGATCGTCTTTTCCGGCTAAGAACAGGCGCACATAATCCACCTGCTGGGCATACTCTTCTTCACTTACCAGCCCTTCCACGCAAGGCCCCAGGCAGCGTCCAATCTGGTACTGCAGGCACGGGCGAGAGCGGTTACGGTAAACGCTGTTTTCACACTGGCGGATAGGGAAGATTTTTTGCAGCAGCGCCAGCGTTTCACGCACGGCATAGCCGTTAGGGAACGGCCCGAAGTATTCTCCCTTAGCGTGTTTTGCACCGCGGTGCATCGCGAGGCGCGGGTGGGTGTCGCCGCTCAGAAAAATAAACGGGTAGGACTTATCATCACGCAGCAGGACGTTATAGCGTGGCTGGTAGAGCTTAATATAGTTGTGCTCAAGCAGCAGCGCTTCTGTCTCGGTGTGCGTGACGGTGACATCAATATTCTGAATGAGTGAGACCAGCGCTTCGGTCTTTCGGGAGGCCAGGTTACTGCGAAAATAGCTGGAGAGGCGTTTTTTAAGATCTTTTGCCTTCCCCACGTAGATAACCGTACCGCCAGCGTCATACATGCGATAGACGCCAGGCTGGCTGGTTACGGTTTTCAGAAATGCTTTTGAATCGAACACATCACTCACTGACTTAACAACGTCTCCGCATTACACAAACCGTGCCGGATGGCCAGGTGCGTCAGTTCAACGTCACCATGAATGTTCAGTTTACTGAACATCCGGTAACGATAGCTGTTCACCGTTTTCGGGCTGAGATTCAGCTGCTCCGAGATCTCATTCACCTTCTGACCTTTGGTGATCATCAGCATAATCTGCAATTCACGCTCGGACAAACTGGCAAACGGTGATTCGGTTTTTTCGGGCTCAATCTGACTCAGCGCCATCTGCTGGGCAATGTCGGACGCTATGTAGCGCTGTCCGGCAAACACGGAACGGATTGCATTGACGACTTCCTGCGGCGCAGCACCTTTACTCAGGTAGCCCGCTGCGCCCGCCTGCATCACTTTCGCGGGCAGTGGGTTTTCGGTATGCACGGTCAGCATGATGACTTTGGTATCAACAAAGGTACGCGCGATTTTGCGTGTTGCTTCAAGGCCACCGATACCGGGCATGTTCATATCCATCAGTACCACATCGGCCGAGTTTGTGCGGCACCATTTTACCGCATCTTCGCCACAGCACGCCTCACCGGCAACTTTAATACCTTTAATATCTTCAAGAATGCGTCGTATCCCTGCGCGCACCAGTTCGTGGTCATCAACAAGAAGGACGTTGATCAAAGGAAATGTCTCCAGAATAGGGATAACGCTACTGAGTGATAATTTGGTTTATATTAACGGTTTTCCTCGCAAGATTAAAACGTTAAAAAACCGGCTATTCGATTTTGCTCTCGTTTTTGGAAATTAGGCTGTACAGTCCGTGGAAAGAGAGACCACGCATTCCGCGCTTTTGCAGCTTTTTTTAAGCATCTGTATTCAAAAAGTCACAAAAAACTTGCAGGCTTTTCCTGCAAAAAAACAGTTCTCAAATTTTTGTAACAATAATTAACGGCAAGCGAACCGGGCATAAACAATTAATAGCCTTTCACGGCGGTTTAGTTTACCGGTACGTTCTGTTTACGCAATTAAACATCAACGTAAAAGTACGAAAAACAACCGCTGCATTTTTTGCTGCAGCTTGTGGTATACTCCGCCGCCTTGACTTTCGTCGTCGCGCTTTAGCGCCGTTAAATAATGAGGAAAATAAATGAGCACACCTGAATTTGCCACTGCGGAGAATAACCAGGAACTGGCACAGGAAGTAAACTGCCTGAAAGCACTGCTGACGCTGATGCTGCAGGCGATGGGCCAGGCGGATGCCGGTCGTGTGATCATTAAAATGGAAAAACAAATCGCGGAGATGGAAGACCAGGCTGAATCTGCGGTATTTGCTAACACCGTTAAGCAAATCAAACAAGCCTACCGCCAGTAACAAAAAACGGCTGGATGCAGTGCATTCAGCCGTTTGCTCGTCTGTCACGCAGAACGTATTATCCCGTCAGATCAGTCCCGTTGCCGCCGCGTAGCACGCAATCTGGGTTTTGTTAGGCGCGTTGAATTTCTTCTGCATATTTTTCTGATGAAAGTTAACGGTATTCTCTGAGATAGAGAGAATGATCGCTATTTCCGCTGACGTCTTCCCTTCCGCAGTCCATTTCAGAATTTCGCGCTCGCGTTTGCTGAATTTCATTTCAGGTGGCATGACCATCTCATCTTCAAAACGCACCAGAGAAGTTAAGGCCATTTGCACCAGCATTTGCAACCGCAGTTCTATTTCCTCACGGGCAAACGGCCCTTCCAGTACACTAGTACGGGAAACAGACAGGAAGCCGAGCGCATGATTAGGCAACATCAGACACTGCGTTATTCCCTCGCGTAAACCGTGGTCCTGCGCGCTGTGCCATAATTCCTGCGCGTCAGCGAATAATGCGTCTGTCCAGGGTAAATGACCCTGAATGAAATTCTCCGGCTTTAAGACGGGATCAATAGCGAAATAGTTCGCGGATTGATATTGCGCCATCCACTGCTTTGGGTAAGTGGTATGCACAGAGATCTTAGGCCGGGTAAACGGCACGGGATGGCGCACGCAGAGCGAGTAACAATCGAATTCAAGCGTCTGAGTTTGTCGCTGTAATTCCTGATATACCTCGTCGACACAGGTCAATTCCTGAAACCGGAGGGAGCAATCCCGTCGCCAGGTGAAAAAGTCTGAATCCTTCATACTTACTAAATGAAGCCTCTGAAAAGATAATCATTATTATGGTGAATATAACCTAACACATAAAACTTTTTTCTAACTACAAAATATCGGCATTAGCACAATTAACTTTACTATTGATAAGGTTTAGCCGGGCCGGATGGAATAAAAAAACAAACGACTGCCCCCGAAGGGAGAATAATTTGCTCCAGCCTAAATTTCTGGAGCAAATTAGTGCAAAAATGCTACTGCATCAGGAATTTTTCAAGGAACTGACGGGTTCGCGGCTGCTGAGGATTAGCGAACAGGCTTTTCGCTGGCCCTTGCTCCACAATCCGCCCCTGATCCATGAAGATGGCTCTGTCAGCCACATCGCGTGCAAAGCTCATTTCATGCGTCACGATCACCATCGTCCGTTTTTCCTGCGCCAGCTGGCGAATGGTGTTAAGCACCTCACCCACCAGTTCCGGATCGAGCGCAGAGGTCGGTTCATCAAAAAGGATCACGTCAGGGCGCATAGCCAGCGCGCGCGCTATCGCCACGCGCTGCTGTTGCCCGCCCGACAGACGGCGCGGATAGCTGGTCTCTTTCCCCGCCAGCCCGACTTTAGCGAGCAGTTCGCGCGCGCGCGCCGTCGCGTCCTCTTTCGATTCACCTTTTACAATGACCGGTCCTTCAATAATGTTCTCCAGCACCGTACGGTGCGGGAAGAGATTAAAGCTCTGGAAAACGAAGCCGACATGCTGGCGCAGGCGGCGAATTAACCCTTTCTGCTGGCTAATGGATTTCCCGGTATCAATCGTTATCTCCCCTACCCGAATAGTGCCGCCTTCCGGCTGTTCAAGCAGGTTAATACTGCGCAGCAGCGTCGTTTTTCCCGAACCGCTTGGTCCGATAATCGCCACCACTTCACCCTGCCCGACTTCAAGATCGATTCCGTGGAGCACCGTTTGACCGTGGAATTTTTTCACCAGGTTTTTGACGTCGATAGCACTCATTTTGGATCACGCTCCTGGCGGTTAAGCTGGTTTTCGAAGTAGTTTTGCAGAGCAGACAGCACCGTCGCCATCACCCAGTAAATCAGCGAGGCGGCCAGATACATGGTAAAGACTTCAAGCGTGCGCGAAGTAATGAGCTGCGCCTGACGGAACAGTTCCGGTACCTGAATCGTTGCCGCCAGGGACGTATCTTTCACCAGGCTAATGAAGCTGTTGCTGAGCGGTGGAAGCGCCACGCGCGCAGCCTGCGGCAGAATGGCCCGACGCAGCGTCTGCCATGGCGTCATCCCGATACTGGCCGCCGCCTCCCACTGCCCTTTGTCAATGGAGGAGATCGCCGCTCGCAGGGTTTCAGAGGTGTACGCCGCGGTATTGAGCGACAGACCAATCATCGCTGCGGGGATCGGGTCCAGCTCGATACCAAACTGCGGCAAGCCGTAGTAAATCATAAAGAGCTGGGCGATAAGCGGCGTGCCGCGAAATACGGAGATATAAAAGCGCGCCAGCCAGCGTACCGGCAGGATGGGTGACATGCGCATTAATGCCAGCACAAATCCCAGCACCAGCCCGAAGAACATCCCGCCGATACTGAGCTGTAACGTAAATACCGCACCTTTTAGCAGATACGGCAGAGAATCAATAACCAGTTGAATACTTTCTTGCATTATTATTTTTCGACCTGATTTTTAGACGTGAGGATGGTAGGCAAACAGCGCAGGCGCCCCGCCGGTATGGACAAATAAAATCGGCCCTTCATCCTTAAAGCGTTTCTGCGCAATGCCGTCAATCAGTCCGGCCATCGCTTTGCCGGTATAGACCGGATCGAGCAGTATCCCCTCGAGGCGCGCCAGCAGCTTCACCGCCTCCATGCCCTCTTCGTTAGGCGTGCCGTAACCCGGCGCAAAATAGTCGTCCCAGAGCAGAATATCGGCCCTGGCCTTCAGCTCCAGCTGCGCGGCTACCGCCTGCTGTAAAGTGACCACTTTCGGCTTCTGCTCCGCGACGCTGCGGGATACCGTCACGCCAATCAGCTCGACGTCCGGCAGCAGTTGTTCGAGCCCCACCGCCAGCCCGGCGTGCGTGCCCGCGCTGCCGGACGCGACAACCACGGAGGAGAGGCTCACCGCGCCCTCGCACTGCTGCGCGATTTCCAGCGCACTTTCCACATACCCCAGCGCGCCCAGCGCGTTCGAACCGCCGACGGGGACAACGTAGGGGCGGAACCCCTGCGCTTCCAGACGCGTCGCCAGCTCGTCGAGCTGGGCGGTCGGGTCGGTCAACGCATCCACCATTTCGACCTGCACGTTAAACAGGTCCAGCAGCAGGCGGTTGCCGTTGGTCAGATAGTTTTCTGCCCGCGTGCCAATCGGGTTTTCCAGCAACGCCACGCAGTGGAGCCCAAGCTTTGCCGCCACTGCCGCCGTCTGACGAACGTGGTTGGACTGGATAGCCCCGGCGGTAATGAGCGTATCCGCGCCTTCGCGCAGTGCGTCAGCCGCCAGAAACTCCAGCTTGCGCAGCTTATTGCCCCCCATCGCCATCGGCGTCACGTCGTCACGCTTGATAAAAATATCGCGCCCTAAATAATCAGAAAATCGCGGCAGGTACTCCAGCGGCGTCGGCGCGCCGATGAACTCCAGGCGGGGAAAGCGCGTTAAATTCTGTAGTGACATGGGTTCTCCGGTAACTCTGACAAAATGTGATATTTTTCATTATGCACGCAGACGCGAAAGAAATAAAAAAGGCGCTTTTAAAAGCGCCTTTTTTTTTACGTCAAAGACTTATTTGGTGACGTCTGCACCGAACCACTTCTCGGAGAGCGCTTTCAGGCTGCCGTCTTTTTGCATGTCAGCAATCGCGGAATCAATCGCTTTGACCAGGTCTTCGTTACCTTTACGAACGGCAACGCCTGATTCCTGACGAGAGAACGCATCACCCGCTACCGCCAGGGTATTGTTGGTTTTCTTCACCAGATCCAGCGCGGCCAGGCGGTCAACCAGAATGACGTCGGTACGACCTACGCGCAAATCCTGGTATTTCGTCGGGTCATCATCATAGGTACGGATATCCACGCCCTGCACGTTCTGGCGCAGCCACTCTTCGTAGTTGGTACCCAGACCGACACCGACTTTCTTCCCTTTCAGGTCCGCGGCAGTTTTAATTCCACCTTCGTTGCCTTTCTTCACCAGCGCCTGAATACCGGACACGGTGTACGGCGTAGAGAAATCATATTTCTTCTTACGCTCGTCAGAAATGGTCACCTGATTAATCACCACATCAATACGTTTGGAATCCAGCGACGCCAGCATACCGTCCCATTTGGTCGGTTTCAGTGACGCTTTAACGCCGAGGTGCTTCGCCAGCTCTTCAGCAAACTCCACTTCAAAACCGGTCAGCTTACCGTCATCGCCCTGGAAGCTGAACGGAGGATAGGTTCCTTCCAGCCCGACCAGCAGCGTACCGCGCTCTTTTACTTTATTTAGCAGGTTTTCTGCGGCGAACGTTTTCACGCTCATACCCGCAACCAGCGCAACGGCCATAACACCCATCAGCGCCTGACGACCCAGAAGTGCAAATTTCATAAATACCCCGATATAGTGGAATTTTTACGTAGTGTAGAGAAATCGCCTGCAACGTCAAAGGCGACTGCGCTACATCTTATTCTTTTTTAATATATATCAGAAGTTGTTCCGGCGTGGGCTTTCTGCTTTATGGCACCCGGCATTTGTACCTTGTATTGCGCATACTTGCGCAGCGCAATTCGGTAGTTGTTGGTGCTGGTCGCAGGCAGCCACGGCTCCAGATTTTCATCCAGATAACCGGTTTTCAGCAGATCGCGAGAAATATTGTTTACGGTCAGATGTTGCCCAAGGCGGCGCAGGCGAACGACATATTCGCGAACGGTGCCGTGGCTCATCTCCGTTTGTTCAAACAGGAACTGCTTGAAGCCGATAATATCGAAGAAGTCGCTTTGCTCTTTGCAGTGGAGATCCCCACAGAAACGGCAAAGCGCCACCCACTCTTTTTGCTCTTCGAGCCATGCTGCTTCGTCCATCAACGTGTCGAGACGCGAAATCGCAATCTTATTGACGATTTCGCCCCGGCGAACCAGCGTGATACGATCGAGTAACTTGTTACAGTGGGCGCAATGCGTCTGGCTGTGTTTAAAGTCTTTCAGGTAGCGGCTTAAAGGCCGTCTTTTAGATTGCTGCACCGTCATGATAACTCCTGGTTGTCAATACGTTGTGCGGCATTTTTAAGGTGAATCAATCACCTATAACTTACCCAGCTTGGTTCGTAAGCGTTTAATGGCCTGGCTGTGCAGCTGGCTCACCCGCGACTCTCCCACCTCCAGAACAGCGCCAATCTCTTTGAGGTTAAGCTCTTCCTGGTAATAAAGGGTCAATACCAGCTGTTCGCGTTCAGGCAGAGCTTCAATAGCCTCCATGACGCGCTGGCGTAAATTCCCTTCCATTAAATGGTGTAACGGGTTTTCCTGCTGGTGCTCGTCCGTCACCAGCTCGATGCTATCGCCATGCTCTTCGCGCCACTCGTCATAAGAGAAGAGTTGGCTATTATTGGTATCGAGCAACATCTGACGATACTCTTCAACAGCAATGCCAAGACGTTCCGCCACTTCGGTTTCCGTTGCGTTACGTCCCAGTTCCTGTTCCAGCTGCCCCATCGCATGCGCCACTTCGCGCGCGTTGCGGCGAACACTGCGCGGCACCCAGTCGCGGCTGCGCAGCTCGTCCAGCATCGCACCACGAATACGCTGAACTGCGTAAGTCGTAAATGCCGTTCCTTGCAGAGCGTCGTATCGGTCAACTGCATTCAATAACCCGATACCGCCCGCCTGTAGCAGATCGTCGAGTTCCACGCTCGCCGGCAAGCGCACCTGGAGGCGCAATGCTTCGTGACGCACCAGCGGGACATAACGCTGCCACAGCGAGTGTTTATCCATTACACCTTCAGCGGTATAGAGTGAATTCACGATAAACAGCCCTGCGTTAGTTGAGTTATCGGCATGATTATCCGATTCTGCAGGGCGTTCAATTGGATGAAAAAGGGGGATAAAGTGAGGTTATTCTGAGGTTGCCCACAACAGGGGCAACTTTTCTGGCTAAATTAACAGTTGTAACAATGAAAGATCGTCGCCCAGTTTGACGCTATCTATATGTTGATGAAAGAGCTTTCCCGCTTCCTGATTATGCTGGCTAAGGGAGTGGAAGCTGTAAATAACATCAATAATATTATCTTGTTCAATTTTCCCCGCCACGATCGCCTGACCGGCAAGTAACGTTTTAAGGAAATAGAACTCCGCGACGATTAAATAAAGGTTATTCAACATGCTGCGGCCATTGTTCTGCGGGAAGCCCTGCTCCCAGAGTTTGTATTTAAAAAAGTTCTTGAATAAATGGTCATGGGTCGCCAGGTAACTGCCCGCCACATCGCGCCAGACGGACTCGATGTTCTCCATGACCTTCTCTGCCGGCACGGTGTCACCCGCAGTCTCAAATTGTTGATAAAGCTGAGTAAAATAACGGTTTAATACCGCACCACCGCGGGCTGTCACTTTCTTCGTGAAGTAGCTCTGGATGAGCGAAATTAACGCGAATTTCAGGCTGTAGTTCTGATTAAATCCGCCTAATTCCGTTTTGATTTTACCACTCACCAGTTCGTTAACCAGCGAGAAATAGACCGTTTCGAGTGTGCCAATATTCTCTTCGAGATTATCGAGCTTTTCCGCCACCATGAGGAATTTCACCACGGCGTAAACCTGTTCTTCAACGCTGACGCCCTCAACGCTGAAAATATTCTGGCAGAAGAGATTGATGACCTTTGCCTTCAAATCAATCATCGGCGCATTATTGACGTCCTGCTGAACAATGACAGATTCCATCAACGACATAGACTCCCGATCGTTCAACAGAAGTCGGGTCACTTCCGGACACGAGAGGTTCAGCGATTTTTCGATTTCATTTTTATAGACCCGGTTTGTCCGCGGAAACGACGTACAGGTTGGGCTTAAGGCCTGGATGCCCATGGCGCTATGAACAGAACAGAGTTTTTCCGTATCCATAAACGGGCAGTTTTTACTTTCCGTATGGAAAATCACTTCACCCCAGTGGTCATAGTTTTTTTTGGTGACTTTTATCGCCGTTTTCGCCGTCTGACGAATAGCGGCATTTTTACTGTTCAGATAGCGATTAACGGAGGATTTATCAAACGCGATGGTCCAGCCCTGACAACAATGTTCACGGCATTCCCCACCGACACATGAAAAATCTGCGACCAGCTTTGGTTGAGTGACACTGATTTGTTTCACAGGCGGATTCTCAAATAGCAGAGATAAAAAAACCCCGCCGAAGCGGGGTTTCACGCGTAAAATTAACGCAGCAGAGACAGAACGGTCTGTGGAACCTGGTTTGCCTGAGACAGAACAGAAGTACCAGCCTGCTGCAGGATCTGCGCGCGGGACATGTTGGAAACTTCAGTTGCGTAGTCAGCGTCCTGGATACGGGACTGAGCAGCAGACAGGTTAGTTGAGGTGTTGTTCAGGTTGTTGATTGCAGAAGTGAAACGGTTCTGCACAGCACCCAGACCAGAACGTGCTTTATCAACTTTAGCGATAGCTGCGTCGATGGTGCCCAGGTCGGTAGCGGTCATAGTTTTCAGGTCGATAGCAGCAACACCCAGAGTCGTGGTGTCAGCTTTTGCACCGCTCAGGTCCAGATCGATGGTGTCGCCGTCGTTCACGCCAACCTGAATTTTAACCACACCAGCAGTACCTGCAGTGCCGTCCAGCAGTTTGATGCCGTTGAAGTCAGTTTTGCCTGCAACACGGTTGATTTCATTCAGACGAGCGGTAACTTCATCCTGCAGAGAGGCCAGGTCAGAGGTGCTGTTGGTGCCGTTGCTTGCCTGAACAGCCAGTTCACGAACGCGCTGCAAGTTGTTGTTGATTTCGTTCAGAGAACCTTCAGCAGTCTGCGCCATGGAGATACCGTCGTTGGCGTTACGCGCAGCCTGGTTCATGCCTTTAATCTGAGCGGTCATGCGGTTTGCAATCGCCTGGCCAGCAGCATCGTCTTTCGCGCTGTTAATACGCAGACCGGAGGACAGACGCTCGATAGCAGTGCCCAGAGAAGACTGAGATTTGTTCAGGTTGTTCTGAGTGGTCAGGGACAACAGGTTAGTATTGATAACTGCCATAATTTTGTTTCCTTCAAAAATTGGGTTTTAGGTCCGGTGCCTAACACTCACAGCGTCTCTCACCGTCAACAAGGTTATCGACGGGTCCCCAAAAGACTTTAGAATCAATTTTGAAAAAATTGCAACACATTGATTTTTAATTATTTTATTTTTAAAAAATCAATTAAGGTCCATCAGAGCGTTATTATTTATGCTTTTTTAACGCGCAAAGAGATGACAAAAAAGGCACACACTTATTCGTGTTTTCAATGCACGGATAATGACCCTAAAGTGCAATCCTTTCATTTACCCCGCCAGGACGTGCCTATTCTTTGGATTATTTTTTTCTCACCATCGTAAACTTTTACGTTGAGAGGCCGATAAGAGTCCTGAACTACTTTCGTATTTTAAGGAAAATATGCATGGCTACTATCAGTAACCTCGGGATAGGTTCTGCAGGACTCGGGGATTTATATAATCAGTTGGATGCAGCAGAAAGAACCAAGCTGACGACGATTACTTCCCAGCAATCAACGTATAACGCACAGTTAAGCGCTTACGGCAAACTGCAGAGCGCCATGACATCGCTGCAGACTGCGACCGCTGCGCTGGGTAAAGCAACCACCTGGAACTCAACGTCCGTTAGCAGCACCAACACGGCCTTTACCGCCACGACAACGGCAGACGCGTCCGTGGGTTCCTTTGTTGTCAACGTCAACCAGGTTGCAAAAGCACAGGCACTGACTACCGGCTCCTATGCAAACAACACGGATTTGCTGGGCGATACGACAGGTACGACGCGTAAAATCACCATCACCCAGCCGGGCACGAAAACGCCTTTAGAGGTCACCCTGGCGGATGGCGATACGTCTCTGGCCGGGATTGCGAGCGCCATTAATAAAGCGAACGGCAACGTCACCGCCAGCGTCATTAAAGCGAAAGACGGTGATTACCGCCTGATGCTGTCATCTAAAACCACCGGTACGGATGGTGAAATGACGATCAGCGTCACTGGCGACGATAAGCTGCAAAACGCAATTGGTTACAACTCAACCACAAAAACGGGCGCACTGACGGTTAACACCGGAGCTCAAAACGCAATTGTGGTAGTGAACAGCATTTCGATTGAGCGCCAGACGAATACCATTACCGATGCCCTGCCTGGCGTGACTTTCTCGCTGAAAGCAGAAAGCAAGGCAGATGAAACATTGGAGGTGACTCGCGCAACGGATGCGAACCAGAAGGCGATCACCGACTGGGTCACGGCGTATAACTCGCTGCAGTCCACCATTAACAGCCTGACGAAGTATGTTCCGGTTGATGCAGGCGCCGGCAGCCAGTCAGCCAGCAACGGGGCACTTGTTGGTGATGCAAACGTGCGCGGGATCCAGTCTCAGCTGCGCGGCCTGCTGACCGAAGTGCAGAGCGGCTCGGTACAGATCATGGCCCAACTGGGAATTACCCAGGACCCGGTAAAAGGTTCTGACGGTACCGTCGGTAACCTGAAAGTCGATACCGATAAGCTGAAAAAAGCGCTGACCGAGAACCCGAACGCCGTACAGCAGTATTTTGTCGGTGACGGCAAGAAAACCGGTATGGCGACCCAGATGAACAACACGCTGACCACCATGCTCAGCACCAGTACCGGCAGCGCCGGGGTGATCCAGAACGCGAAAGACGGGATCAACAAAACGCTGAAAACGCTGGGTGAGCGTTACGATGCTATGGAAGCCACTATTGATGCCACCATGGCGCGTTACAAAACCCAGTTCACCAGTCTGGACGTATTAGTCACCAAAATGACCAATACAGCCAACTACCTGACCCAACAGTTCTCACAAAAATAGTCGTAGCCTTCAGGAGTGGATATGTATAAGACCTCTGGTGTTCAATCCTATCAGCAGATAGGAGTCGAAAGCGCAGTCATGAATGCCAGTCCACACCAGCTGATTGTCATGTTGTTCGACGGGGCGCATAGCGCCCTTGTTCGCGCGCGTTTGTTCATGGAAGCCGGACAAATTCGTGAGAAAGGCGAAGCGTTAACGAAAGCCATCAATATCATCGACAACGGTTTAAAAGCAGGACTGAACATGGAGGTTGAGAGCGAGTTGTCCGGTAATCTTGCCTCCTTGTACGAATATATGGTTCGACGTTTGTTGCTGGCGAATGTCAGTAACGACGTAGACGCAATTGTTGAAGTCGAGGGTTTATTAAACAACATTGCGGATGCGTGGAAGCAAATCGGCCCCAATGCGTCCTCTATTTCAGGATAATTTTGATGAATAATCCCAGCGCAGCGCTTAGCCACTGGCAGGCGTTACATGCTCAGAGCATTGCTATGCTAAATCTCGCACATTCTGGTCAATGGGATGCGCTTATCGAGCAGGAAATGCATTATGTTCAACTGGTGGAAAAGATATCTCAAACGCCCATCATGTCATGCCCTCCGGCTCAGGTTGAGCAAGCGCGTGCGCTGCTGGAAATGATCCTTGAAAACGAGAATGCGCTAAAGGCACTGCTGAAGGTCCGCATGGACGAACTGCGTAATCTGATTGATCAAACCGGCAAACAGCAATCCATCACGTCTACCTATGGAAAGCTGTCAGGGAATATTCTTTATCCAGAAAGTTTGACCCGCGACACACAACTATGATTTCTTCATCCATACTCCAGAAGTCTGCCAATGGCTTCTGGAGCAAGGATGATGAAAAACCCCACCCTGTTACAATGTTTTCACTGGTACTACCCTGCTGGCGGTGAATTGTGGCGAGAGGTCACGGCGTTAGCTCCCAATCTTAACGAAATCGGCATCAACATGATCTGGCTGCCGCCCGCCTGTAAAGGGGCATCCGGCGGGTATTCTGTCGGCTATGACACCTATGACCTGTTCGATCTTGGCGAGTTTGACCAGAAAGGCAGTATCGCCACGAAATACGGCGACAAGGCGCAGCTGCTGGAGGCTATTGATGCCCTTAAAAGCAACGACATTGCCGTGCTGCTGGACGTGGTGGTCAACCACAAAATGGGCGCCGATGAAAAAGAGCCCGTGCGCGTTCAGCGCGTGAACGAACAGGACCGCACGCAAATCGATGACGAGGTCATTGAATGCGAAGCCTGGACTCGCTACACCTTCCCTGCCCGGGCCGGGCAATACTCACAGTTTATCTGGGACTACAAATGCTTCAGCGGCGTCGACCACATTGAAAACCCCGATGAAGATGGCATCTTTAAAATCGTCAACGACTACACCGGCGAAGGCTGGAACGATCAGGTTGATGATGAGATGGGCAACTTCGACTACCTGATGGGCGAAAATATCGACTTTCGCAATCACGCCGTGACCGAGGAGATCAAATACTGGGCCCGCTGGGTCATGGAACAGACGCGCTGCGACGGTTTTCGTCTGGACGCCGTCAAGCATATTCCCGCCTGGTTTTACAAAGAGTGGATTGAGCACGTCCAGGAAATCGCCGACCAGCCGCTGTTTATCGTGGCGGAATACTGGTCCCATGAAGTGGATAAACTTCAGGCCTATATTGACCAGGTCGAAGGCAAAACCATGCTCTTTGATGCCCCTCTGCAGATGAAATTCCACGAAGCGTCACGTCAGGGTCGGGATTACGACATGAGCCAAATCTTCACCGGTACCCTGGTGGAAGCCGATCCGTTTCATGCGGTCACCCTCGTCGCGAACCACGACACCCAGCCTTTGCAGGCGCTGGAAGCACCGGTCGAAGCCTGGTTTAAACCGCTGGCGTACGCGCTGATCCTGCTGCGGGAAAATGGCGTGCCGAGCGTCTTTTATCCGGATCTCTTCGGCGCCAGCTATGACGACGCGGGAGGCGACGGTGAAACGTACCATATTGATATGCCGGTCATTGAGCAGCTTCACGAGCTGATCCTCGCGCGCCAGCGTTTTGCCCACGGCGTGCAAACGCTGTTTTTCGACCATCCTAACTGCATCGCTTTCAGCCGCAGCGGCACCGATGACGATCCCGGCTGCGTGGTGGTGATGTCGAACGGGGACGACGGCGAGAAGGTGATTTGTCTTGGGGAAAACTACGGCAACAAAACGTGGAGGGATTTTCTCGGCAATCGCGAAGAAACCATCACCACGGCGGCGGATGGCGAAGGGACGTTTACCTGTAATGGGGGAAGCGTCAGCGTTTGGGTGATAGAGGATGCGCTGTAGAACGGGAAACGTGCGGCCTGATGCCCTCACCCCGTCCCTCTCCCACAGGGAGAGGGCGCTAACACCAAAAACGGCAACGAGGTTGCCGTTTTGCGTTTACCCTTAGGGTAGTTTACTCTCTAGCGGATTTTTACTCAGGTAATCGGCACACTCAACCGTTGGACGGTCGACCTTCTGCAGCTCCAGCCCGTCATACTCCAGCGTCGAGCCATCGCGCTCCAGCGGATAGATATCCAGCTTACGCGTCACGTTGTAATAACTGTCTGAACGCAGCATGATTTTACCCGGCACGGCAATCACGCGCTGCCACTGACGGCAGTCCAGCGTATCGCCCTCTTCCGTCACCACCAGCGTGGCAATCGCCTTCGGGCTGACCATGTTGCTCTGCGGCCCTTTCGACTGCCAGTATCCCGCCAGATGCGCCGGGACAGGATGCTTGATCACGTCGTTATAGTTATCGACCTGAACGCACCCGGTCAGTGCCAGCAGCGCGCCAGCAATTGCTATTTTTTTCATCATCTTTCCTGCATTCGAAGAAAAAAATATTGTGGCATTAAAGCGCTGCGGCTGCCAGCGAAGATCGACAGGTCTGAAACCTACTATCCAATATGAGCATATAATTTTTCTAATCGACGAAGATCGTCAAAGAGCGCACTAAATAATAGATGGTTAGAGTCGTCGAAAACATCAGTCGTCTATGTTCACCTTAGAGCTTGTGCTGTTTTGTGCCCCATCCCTGCCCCATCACATCACCGGGCAGTCGTCGAATTCGCCACAGCGCGCATCATTGATGCTGTAGGTGAGCACACCAAATATCGCATCCGGGCTCGTTCCATCATCGTGAACCGGTATCACTTCCCACCTGCGGTCTGCAAATTCTCAAGGTGTGGCTTTGGAGACTTGCGATACCGCTTTATCCTCACCTCTCCATCCCCTTCTGCAAACCAGCAAAGAACCGTCACACGGGCTGAGTGATTCATCGACGACGAGTAGCGCACCGTTGATGATGCCTTAGTGATAGTGTGTTGAACCGGCTCACATGAAATACGTAGCCGCTGGTCTTGTGATGATACGCTTGTCTAGTGATATACGTTGCTCAACTTAATCGCTGCTGCCGATGGAAATCCCATGATGCAACTATGACAGTAACTGTATATGAATACAGTGTTGTTGTTCGATGACGTCGATCAAGGCACTTACAGCAAAAAAGCCCACCGAGGTGGGCTATATCCTTAATTTCTTTAAATTTTATTTAATATGGAAACTTTCTCTGAGCTCGTTTCCTTTTCAGATGCGTATCTGACCAGTATTCTTTTGCCATAGTTTATGCATGGTAATTCTATATATATATGCATTAAGAACGCAGTTACCAATGAAACACTACACAGCATGACCACAAGAGAAAATCCATTTATATATTGTAAAAAACCCATGCGAGTATATAGATACAGATATGCTGCCAGTATAATCGCATGGCACATGTACAATGAATATGAAATATCTCCCAAAAATGATAGCACTTTGTTTCTAGATATATCATTTGTTCTTTCATAAAAAAGAAATGACGTTATTATGACAAAAGAGAAGACGCCAAAACCAAACAACCCATGTCCATATGGAACCTTAGAGAAAAACATAATGAAGCACATAGACAAAGCAAGCAAAAGGCATATGGTTGAGATATTCTTAATATGTTGTGATATTGCTTCAATCCGTATTGCTTTAATATATAATTCACCAATCATCATACCAACGACGAATTCAAACATCATTGGAGAGGTGAAGACATTAATATATCCCAAAAGCGTATTATGCTCGAGCAAACCAGCAGAAACAGAACCACTCATGCTTAATTCACCGCGCGAATAATACTGTGACAAACATACAAGAGCGATTAAGAATGTCGAAGAGACAATCGTCCTATATCTATGACTAATACTTATCGACAGTCCAAATACAATATAGAACGCTATTTCATAAGTAATCGTCCAAGCAGGGTATAATAAGTTATATCCAAAATAAGGAGCCTCTCCAGACCAATTTAAATTGAAGGGAATCATTGAAACAAACAATTTAGCCAACCCTTCACCCGTTGAATATTTCATCATTTCCGTGATTACCAGATAATAAAACACGCATGAAACAATGAGCAATGGATATATCCTAAAGACTCTTCTTACAAAAAAGAACAAAACATTATTAATCTCTTTCTTTTTTGTTGAATATACTATTATGAAGCCGCTTATAAGAAAAAACAAATCCACGCCAGCAAGTCCACCACCAAATAATAAATCACCCAAATCTTTTTGGGCGTATACATTATTTAATCTATCCCTATAATGAAAGAGAACAACCAGTAACGCGGCTATCCCTCTCAAATAATGAATTGATAATATCATATTTACTATACCATGATTAATATTGACGTTCATGATACAGGAAAGTAGATGTAACGCAATATTCTATGACCTCAGGTTGTTTTCACAGTGCAAGAATTATGAATGCGATCAATTCATCGTATCTGATCCCATATCGATTGCCTGTTTTCCAGGTAGGGTTAAGGACAAACTCAAGTTCATCAACCACTTCCACTTCTTCATCCCATTTGTCATAGCAAACCGTACCGTAGTCGAACGCATCAAAACCATTAACTGTAAACGCTTCAATAACTTATTGTGCAATAACGCCAAAATGAATCCTTGCACCATCGCTTTTAGTATCAACCGAATCAGTAAATCTAAAGGCCTTGATCATGTTTGTTAACGACCTTGCAGTGGAAAGTTCCGCATCACTAATGCTTCTCTCATCACTCTTAAGCCTACCGTCTGAATTGTTCCATTAGCGGCATACACTGCAGTTCATCTGTTTGAGGGTAGTCCTATGCCTATTGAATTGTCAGTTGTTGGGTAGAGCCCTGAGGTATTTCCCGACTCCATCTTCACATTGCGTTCGGTGGCGAAAAGCATTTTTTGAAACGAAATCATAGTGCACACTGCTGACCGGTCCCCACTATTAGATACAACCTTCGGTTAGTAATATCGTAAGAAAGCGAGTAACAATCAGGTTTGGTATTTGAGCGGTTAAATATCGTGGCCGCAGACGTCTTTTTGCCGTCCCAGGTGAAAGACAGCACGCCGTTATTGTCATAAACCGAGACGCTGTCGGCGTCACAGATGGTCTCCATACGCGATCCTAGCGGCACATCCTCATCGTCAAAGGTATAATCAAAATACCCGAGGCGCGGATCGATAGCGTCAATTTCAGCCTGGATCTGGCACAGGCCGTAAATATCAATGCTCGACTCCGACTGCTGCCTGACGACCAACCAGTTAAATAACACGATATCAGCGAATTTACGCGATGGCCTCAGCGTGTAGTCGACCTGTTACATCGTCATGTTGTAGCTGATGACGTGGCGGGTGATCAGAGCGTTGCACTTCCTGTCACGCCAGCTTGTGGCGTTCTCGGTTGCCCGGACCTTCACCATCACCAGCAAATATTCAGCGTGAACAATGTTCGTCCTGACGTTTATCGTATGAGTCTCCTCAACCTGCAGCTTGCTCGCGTCGCTGCTATTATCTGTTCTCTGGAAGGTAATCGAGTATCGCCCAAACCCGCCCACCGCGGTGAGTTTGTCAGTCCGGTTAAACGTCTCCGACATTCGGATAAGTCACGTTGATAGTGAACGTGACCGGGTGCGGGAAAGTCAGCTCAGTGAAGAAGTCGAAACCAGCCTGTTTGAAGATTTTTATCCCAATCTGCCCGCCAGTATAAGCGCCACTGATGACAGTGGATGCCGTCGCCATTTCAATCGGGAAATCGCTGCTCTCGTTCAGCCCAGGTACTTCCTGTCCGTCGACATCGTCGAACTGATAGCCATCTTTCACTACCGGGATTACTTCTCCGGGCTGGAAATGGTGTCGCTGGCACCGGCCATAGAACCAAGATTAGACTCAGAGAAGCGCAATGACGTTACGTCGTATTTACCAATACCGAATACCATCAGCTCAATGATGTATTTCAGATTGTTGATATATTCGAATAGCGATTTCTGAGCCAGATCCAGGAAGAAACGGACCTGGCCGAAGTTGTCCGATTTCGCCTCGCCATTGCGCGCGATGTTAGTCTGTCCCTTCAGATTGTTATTCGGTGATGTCTTGCTGTTCCCGCCGCCTGCGATCGTGTTTGGCTTCGGCATCAGCGAAGACAACACTTTTTGGGTAAACTTGATCGGGTTAAGGTGCTCGAGCGGTTTAGCAGCGTTCCGACAAGACCGTCACCTTTTGGCTGGTCGAAAATAATTACCGGTCGTTTTCCAGAAGTGCAAATTGCAGCTCATCATCAGACAGCAGCTCTTTGCCGTTAACGTTGATGCGGATATCGCGGTGAAAACTTTCATGCTCAAGCCACTCCGAAAATACCGTGCCGGCTTTAACTACCGCCAGGTCCTTTGGTATCCCCGGAACGCGCTAAATTTCGATTACCAGCATACTGGTAAAACTCCACTCTGGTGAATAGCTTCTGAATTGTCCGAATTGCGTCGAACCGTATGTGTCCATTTTCCCTTCGGCTGTTCAGCGCGCGACCGTCGGCAATCAGGCAGACATGCACAGGCTGGCTGCCAACCCAGGCGACGAAGCCCCGTCTTTGGTGAACGTGGCGCCGGGCTGCCAGAAAAAGACATCAGCGTCATAGCACGTATGAAGTCGCGCCCGCATTCGTAATCTGCTGACTGATAAATCTCAGTACCCATAACATGGCGGTAATTCAGCCCCTGCGGCTCGTATACAAGAATCAGCGCGAGCTCAAGGAAGTTCTCGTTAGCCAGCTGCTGAATAGGGTCAATTCCGCCGACTGTTTCCTACTGTGGAGTCACTACCTGTTGAGACTGATTTTTGCGAGGTTAGCATGATGCGTTGTCGCCAGCCTTTCTGAGGTCTGGTTGTACTGCTCTTGGCTGATTTCCTTCGCAGTCAGGGTAGTATTCAGATCCTCAATATCCTGTTTGTAATTGGCGTTCTCTGCAGCTTCCGATAGAAGATTTTGGGCTGCAGCTTCATCGACCTGAAAGCCGGTACGATAATGATCCGTCGAAACCACAAGTTAACGAAGCAGTTCACCCTTCCGAAAACTGAGGCCGAAACGGACCGCATCATTAACCTTATTCAGCCGGCGAACGATGTGCTTAAGAGCCAGGATTAACACGTCTGGGCAAGCAGTATCAGGTTGAGGCGAAACTGCGTGAGTATGGTCGTACCGATGTGCATCCGTGCACGTTCGTGTTCAACCCGCAAATCGGATTGCGTAAAGGCCGTGCAGGGCATCATTACGCTGTGGGGTCGATCAACCAGTCCAGGGAGACAGCAATGCGGCGCGCCGGGATTCGCTATCGCAGAGCATACCAGTCCCGACACACGTATGCATGCTGGTCGTTAGCTGCCGGTGCTAACCCTAACTTCATCGCGAAGCAAATGGGCCACACCGACGCGCAAATGGTTTACCGGGTGTACGGATCCTGGATGGCTGAAAATAACCAGGACCAGGTACTCATCCTCAACCAGAAATTGAGTGAGTTTGCCCCATCCATGCCCCAGACTGTGGGATCGGATGGTTATTAATTATAAATAGCATCAGGTTATAAAACCTAAACTTGCATCCCCATCACTTCCTGATACGCAGACACCAGCTTGTTACGCACCTGGATCCCCATCTGCAGGGAAACCGAGGCTTTTTGCAAATCGGTCATCACATCATTCAGCGCCACGCCCGGCTCACCGAGGGTGAACTTTTCTGCCTGAGTGCGTGCTGCGGTCTGGGTATCACTGATACGGTCAAGAGCGGCATGCAGTTGCCCCGCGAAGCTGATGCTCGGCTGCTGATCTGCCACATTCTGATTACGGGCCGTCATCGCCGTTGCCTGCAACTGACTGATTACCCCTTCAATGCCCTGTATAGCCATGACTCTCCCCTGGATGGTTTTTTACGCGGTCAAGACTAACAGCTTGTCAATAAGATAATGGCGGTAAATAGCATGAAAAAACCAGGTTATTTGACGCATAGAAAATCACGAATCATCAAATAATGGCAGGGCCATCAATATGGAACTTTTGTCGTGTTTGCCGACCCGGGAGTCAGTTTTGTTTCTCTACACGAATAACGTAAACCACCAGGATTTAAGAGGTGCGCAATGAGTGCAACAGCATCGACAGCGCCGCAGAATAAATCACTCGAGTGGATGAACCGCCTTCGCGCGAATCCTAAAATCCCGTTGATCGTGGCAGGCGCTGCCGCAATTGCGATCCTTGTAGCGATGGTCCTGTGGGCGAAAAGCCCTGATTACCGGACGCTCTACAGCAACCTTTCCGATCAGGATGGCGGCGCCATCGTCACCCAGCTTACCCAGATGAACATCCCTTATCGCTTTGCCGATAATGGCGGTGCGCTGGAGGTCCCGGCTGATAAGGTGCACGAGCTGCGTCTGCGTCTGGCTCAGCAGGGGCTGCCGAAAGGCGGTGCCGTTGGCTTTGAGCTGCTGGATCAGGAAAAATTCGGTATCAGCCAGTTCAGCGAGCAGGTGAACTACCAGCGTGCGCTGGAAGGTGAACTGGCCCGCACCATTGAAACATTAGGCCCGGTGAAGAGTGCCCGCGTGCACCTGGCGATGCCTAAACCTTCTTTATTTGTCCGCGAACAGAAATCACCTTCAGCTTCCGTTACCGTGAACCTTGAACCCGGCCGCGCGCTGGACGAAGGGCAAATCAGCGCGGTGACGCACCTCGTTTCCAGCGCCGTTGCCGGTCTGCCGCCGGGTAACGTGACGCTGGTTGACCAAAGCGGTCACCTGCTGACGCAGTCCAATACCGCCGGTCGCGATCTGAATGATGCGCAGCTGAAGTATGCCGCCGATGTCGAAAGCCGACTCCAGCGCCGTATTGAAGCCATCCTCGGCCCGGTGGTGGGTAACAGCAACGTGCACGCGCAGGTAACTGCACAGATCGACTTCGCGAACAAAGAACAAACTGAAGAGCAGTACAGCCCGAACGGCGATGCGGCTCAGGCGGTGATGCGTTCACGCCAGATCAATTCGAACGAGCAGGTCGGCGGTGCCTACCCGGGCGGCGTGCCTGGCGCGCTGTCTAACCAGCCTGCCCCGGCTAACGCGGCACCGATTTCTACGCCGCCGGCCAATCAGCAGAACGGTCAGCAAAATAATCAGCAGACCACCTCAACGACCAATAACGCCGGTCCGCGCACCAGCAGCCGTAACGAAACCACGAACTACGAAGTGGATCGGACGATTCGCCACACTAAACTGAACGTGGGCGATATTCAGCGTCTTTCCGTTGCGGTAGTGGTGAACTACAAAACGCTGGCGGACGGCAAACCGCTGCCGTTGACTGCCGAGCAGATGAAGCAGATTGAAAACCTGACCCGTGAAGCGATGGGTTACTCCGAGAAGCGCGGCGATACCCTCAACGTGGTGAACTCACCGTTCAACTCGGTTGATGAGACCGGCGGTGAACTGCCGTTCTGGCAACAGCAGGCGTTTATCGACCAGCTGATGTCCGCAGGACGCTGGCTGCTGGTGCTGATTGTCGCGTGGCTGCTGTGGCGTAAGGGCGTTCGTCCGCAGCTCCAGCGCCGTGCTGAAGCCGAGAAAGCGGCTCGCGAACAGATGAACACGCGTCAGGAAACGGAAGAAGCGGTTGAAGTGCGCCTCAGCAAAGATGAACAGATACAGCAGCGTCGTGCTAACCAGCGCATGGGCGCTGAGGTCATGAGCCAGCGCATTCGCGAAATGTCAGATAACGATCCGCGCGTCGTGGCGCTGGTCATCCGCCAGTGGATGGGTAACGAACATGAGTAATACGCTTACGGGCACCGATAAAAGCGTCATCCTGCTGATGACCATTGGCGAAGATCGTGCGGCAGAGGTGTTTAAACACCTCTCCCAGCGAGAAGTGCAAATTCTCAGTGCGGCCATGGCCAACGTGCGTCAGATCTCCAACAAGCAGCTGACCGAAGTGCTGGCAGAGTTTGAACAGGAAGCGGAACAGTTTGCCGCGCTGAACATCAACGCCAACGACTACCTGCGCTCCGTGCTGGTCAAGGCGCTGGGCGAAGAGCGTGCCTCCAGCCTGCTGGAAGACATTCTGGAAACGCGCGATACCGCCAGCGGTATCGAAACGCTCAACTTTATGGAGCCGCAGAGTGCCGCCGACCTTATCCGCGACGAGCACCCGCAGATTATCGCCACCATCCTTGTCCACCTCAAACGTGGTCAGGCGGCCGATATTCTGGCGCTGTTCGAAGAGCGCCTGCGTCACGATGTGATGCTGCGTATCGCGACCTTCGGCGGCGTCCAGCCGGCCGCGCTGGCGGAGCTGACCGAAGTGCTGAACAATCTGCTCGACGGTCAGAACCTCAAGCGCAGCAAAATGGGCGGCGTGAGAACGGCGGCGGAAATCATCAACCTGATGAAAACGCAGCAGGAAGAGGCCGTCATTACGGCGGTTCGCGAATTCGACGGCGAGCTGGCACAGAAAATCATCGACGAGATGTTCCTGTTCGAAAACCTCGTGGAAGTGGACGACCGCAGCATCCAGCGCCTGCTCCAGGAAGTGGATTCCGAGTCGCTGCTTATCGCCCTCAAAGGCGCCGAGCAGCCGCTGCGCGAGAAGTTCCTGCGCAACATGTCTCAGCGTGCGGCCGATATCCTGCGCGACGACCTTGCCAACCGCGGCCCGGTTCGTCTGTCTCAGGTGGAAAACGAACAGAAAGCCATTCTGCTTATTGTTCGTCGTCTGGCGGAAACCGGCGAGATGGTGATTGGCAGCGGAGACGACACCTATGTCTAATGAGCTGCCCTGGAAGCGCTGGACGCCGGACGATCTGGCGCCTCCCCTCTCCGAGTTCACGCCGGCCGTCATCGCAACCGAAGAGCTTGACCCGGACGTCGAGCAGCCCGAGCTGACCGAAGAGGAGCAGCAGGCCCAGATGCTGGCGCAGCTGCAAATGCAGGCGCACGAGCAGGGCTATAACGCCGGTCTGAACGAAGGCCGCCAGAAAGGCCACGAGCAGGGGTATCAGGAAGGTCTGGCGAAAGGGTTAGAGCACGGTATCGATCAGGCGCGCCAGCAGCAGGCGCCGATCCATGCCCGCATGCAGCAGCTGGTCAGCGAGTTCCAGCACACCCTGGACGCGCTGGACAGCGTGATTGCCTCGCGACTGATGCAGATGGCGCTGGAAGCCGCGCGTCAGGTCATCGGCCAGACGCCCGTGGTGGATAACACCGCGCTGATCAAACAAATTCAGGGTCTGCTTCAGCAGGAGCCGCTGTTCAGCGGGAAACCTCAGCTGCGCGTCCATCCGGACGACCTGCAGCGCGTTGAAGAGAGCCTGGGCGCGACGCTTAACCTGCACGGCTGGCGTCTGCGCGGCGACCCGTCGCTACATCACGGCGGCTGCAAAGTCTCTGCCGATGAAGGCGATCTGGATGCCAGCGTCGCCACCCGCTGGCAGGAACTGTGCCGCCTGGCGGCACCGGGAGTCGTCTGATGACCGCGCGCCTCACCCGCTGGCTCACCACGCTCGACAACTTTGAGACGAAGATGGCGCAACTGCCATCCGTTCGTCGTTATGGGCGACTGACGCGCGCCACCGGTCTGGTTCTCGAAGCCACCGGCCTGCAGCTTCCGCTGGGCGCGACCTGCGTCATTGAGCGTCAGGATGGACTGGAAACGCGTGAAGTTGAAAGCGAAGTGGTCGGATTTAACGGCCAGCGCCTGTTCCTGATGCCGCTTGAAGAGGTGGAAGGCATTCTGCCCGGCGCGCGCGTGTATGCCAAAAACATTTCTGGCGATGGGCTGCAAAGCGGGAAACAGCTGCCGCTCGGTCCTGCCCTGCTGGGCCGCGTGCTGGACGGCAGCGGGAAACCGCTCGACGGACTGCCCTCCCCGGACACCACCGAAACCGGCGCGCTGATCACCCAACCGTTCAACCCCCTGCAGCGTACCCCTATCGAGCATGTGCTGGATACCGGCGTGCGCCCGATTAACGCCCTGCTGACCGTGGGACGTGGACAACGTATGGGCCTGTTCGCCGGCTCAGGCGTAGGTAAATCCGTCCTGCTCGGCATGATGGCGCGCTATACCCAGGCCGACGTGATCGTCGTGGGGCTGATCGGCGAACGTGGTCGTGAAGTAAAAGACTTTATTGAAAACATTCTGGGTGCGGAAGGCCGCGCCCGCTCGGTGGTGATCGCCGCACCGGCAGACGTGTCGCCGCTGCTGCGCATGCAGGGTGCCGCGTATGCCACCCGTATCGCCGAAGATTTTCGTGACCGCGGCAAGCATGTGCTGCTGATCATGGATTCCCTGACCCGTTACGCGATGGCGCAGCGTGAAATCGCCTTGGCCATCGGTGAGCCACCGGCGACCAAAGGCTACCCGCCTTCGGTATTCGCCAAACTCCCTGCGCTGGTGGAACGCGCGGGGAACGGCATCAGCGGCGGCGGCTCCATCACCGCGTTCTATACGGTACTGACGGAAGGCGATGACCAGCAGGACCCGATTGCCGACTCCGCGCGCGCGATCCTTGACGGTCATATTGTGCTGTCGCGCCGTCTGGCCGAAGCCGGGCACTACCCGGCCATCGATATTGAAGCCTCTATCAGCCGCGCAATGACGGCGCTGATAACCGAGAAGCACTACGCCCGCGTGCGTAACTTCAAACAACTGCTTTCCAGCTTCCAGCGCAACCGCGATCTGGTCAGCGTGGGGGCGTATGCCAAAGGCAGCGACCCGATGCTCGACAAGGCGATTAGCCTGTGGCCGCAGCTGGAGGCATTTTTGCAACAAGGCATTTTTGAACGCGCCGACTGGGAAGATTCAATTCAGGCACTGGAGCTGATTTTCCCGCAGGTGTAACACAGGTGGAGGGCGAAGGTCATGGCGCAAAACAGCGCGTTATCAACGCTGAAAGATCTGGCTGAAAAAGAAGTTGATGATGCCGCATTGCAGCTAGGCGCAATGCGACGCGGGTGCCAGCAGGCTGAAGAACAGTTGAAGATGTTGATCGACTATCAGCATGAATATCGCACCAACCTCAATACCGATATGACACAGGGCATTGGCAGCCAGCGCTGGATTAACTATCAGCAGTTTATCCAGACGCTGGAGAAGGCGATAGATCAGCATCGCCAGCAGCTTAACCAGTGGACCCAGAAAGTCGATACCGCGCTGAATTTCTGGCGCGAGAAGAAGCAGCGACTGCAGGCCTGGCAGACTTTACAGGACAGACAGATCGCGGCAACGACCCTGGCGGAAAACCGTCTGGATCAGAAGAAAATGGATGAGTTTGCCCAGCGCGCATCAATGAGGAAACCGGAATGATCACACTGCAACAACTGCTGATGAGCGACAGCGACCTGTCAGGCGGCACGCAAACGGGGAAAGGCACCGACGGTGCACAGGACTTTTTCTCTCTGCTGGCGGGCGCCCTGTCGGACGCAACGGGCAAGGGCAAAGATGCGCCGCTGACCCTGGCTGATCTGAAAGCCGCCGGCAGTAAACTGTCAAAAGTGGCTGAGGACGCCAAAGGGGATACCACCCTGCAGGCCAAAATTGCCGACCTGCTCTCGCGCCAGACCGCGCTGAACGGCGATGAAACGTCGCCCGTCACGTCGCTTGATACGCTGGTTTCCGGGCTGGTGCCGCTGTCTAAGGGCGACGCGCTGAAGACGCTCAATGCGGCGAACAGCAAAGATGACGGTAAAAGCGAGCTGAGCGAAGAAGAGCTGGCCGGATTAAGCGCCCTGATGGCGATGCTGCCGCACCAGCAGCAAACTACCGCCTCTCGCGCGGCAGGCAGCGAGGGCGTTTCCGCCACCTCAACGCTGAATTCCGCGACGCTTTCAAACGGTGCGGGCCAACCGTCCCTGAACGCGTCTGCGGGAAGCCACGATAAAGCGCAGAGTGCTACGCCTTATCAGAACCAGGTGAAAAATCACGAGCCGGCCCTGCAGGGCAACGCGCCTGCTACACCGGCCGTAGCCGCGGCGGCAGAGAAGCAGGAGCTCGCCAGTTCGTCCTCATCATCATCATCACCAACAGCTACTCTGGCACCGATTATGTCCAGCCATGCGACCAGTCAGACGGCCGCCACCGTCGCCAGCGCGCCGGTATTAAGCCAGCCTCTGGGGACCCACGAATGGCAGCAGTCCCTGAGCCAGCACATCACCCTGTTCACTAAGCAGGGCCAGCAGACGGCAGAGCTGCGCCTGCACCCGGAAGATCTGGGTCAGGTGCAAATTTCGCTTAAGCTGGATGATAACCAGGCCCAGCTGCAGATGGTCTCTGCGCACAGCCATGTTCGTGCGGCACTGGAAGCCGCGCTGCCGGTACTGCGGACCTCACTGGCGGAAAACGGCATTCAGCTTGCGCAGAGCAGCATCAGCAGCGAGAGCTTCGCCGGGCAGCAGCAGTCCTCGTCCCAGCAGCAGCACCAGGCTTCGCGTTCCGGCAACACCGGCGGTTTTAATGAAGAGAGCGATGAGCTACTGCCTGTTCCTGCCGCCCTGCAGTCCGCAGCGCGCGGTAACAGTGCCGTAGACATCTTCGCCTAAACGCCAGAGGTAGCGTGATTATCCCCGTCTTTTCCACGCTTTGACGACAGCAGGACACGGGATAATCACTTTATTAAGCTGTACCGAAACAGGAAGCTCGTATCAGATGACTGACTCCGCTATCACCAAAAAAAGTAAGCGTTCCATCTGGATCCCGCTGCTGGTGTTGATCACGCTCGCCGCCTGCGCTACCGCGGGCTATAGTTACTGGCGTATGCAGCAGGAACCGACCACCGCTGCAGCCAAAGCTGAAGCACCTCCTCCGCCGGCTCCAGTGTTCTTCCCGCTGGATACCTTCACCGTCAACCTGGGTGATGCGGATCGCGTGCTTTACGTTGGCATTACGCTGCGCCTGAAAGATGAAGCCACCCGTTCACGTCTGAACGATTACCTTCCTGAAGTGCGTAGCCGCCTTCTGCTGCTGTTCTCTCGTCAGGACGCTTCGGCGCTGGCTACCGATGTGGGTAAGCAAAAGCTGGTCGACGCCATTAAACAAACGCTGGCGACCCCGCTGGTAAACGGCCAACCTAAGCAGGAAGTCACTGACGTTCTGTATACAGCATTCATTCTGCGGTAACGACATGGGCGACAGTATTCTTTCTCAGGCAGAAATCGATGCGCTGCTCAACGGCGACAGCGATAACAATGATGATCCTAAACCGGGTATCGGCGGCGATAGCGATATTCGTCCCTATGACCCGAATACCCAGCGTCGCGTGGTACGTGAACGTCTGCAGGCGCTGGAGATCATTAACGAACGTTTTGCACGTCAGTTCCGTATGGGGCTGTTTAACCTGCTGCGTCGTAGCCCGGATATTACGGTGGGTGCGATCCGCATTCAGCCGTATCACGAGTTTGCCCGCAACCTGCCGGTGCCAACCAACCTTAACCTGATTCATCTGAAGCCGCTGCGCGGCACCGGTCTGGTGGTGTTTTCGCCAAGCCTGGTGTTCATCGCGGTGGATAACCTGTTCGGCGGCGACGGGCGTTTCCCGACCAAAGTAGAAGGTCGTGAATTCACCCATACCGAACAGCGCGTCATTAACCGCATGCTGAAGCTGGCGCTGGAGTCTTACAGCGACGCGTGGAAAGCGATTAACCCGCTGGAAGTGGAGTACGTCCGTTCTGAGATGCAGGTGAAATTTACCAATATCACCACCTCCCCGAACGATATCGTCGTTAACACGCCGTTCCACGTGGAGATCGGTAACCTGACCGGCGAGTTCAACATCTGCCTGCCGTTCAGCATGATCGAACCGCTGCGCGAGCTGCTGGTGAACCCGCCGCTGGAGAACTCCCGCAACGAAGATCAGAACTGGCGTGAAAACCTGGTCCGCCAGGTCCAGCATTCGCAGCTTGAGCTGGTGGCGAGCTTCGCCGATATCCCGCTGCGGTTATCTCAGATCCTGAAATTACAACCCGGTGATGTTTTGCCGATAGAAAAACCCGACCGCATTATTGCCCATGTGGATGGTGTCCCCGTGCTGACAAGCCAGTACGGCACGATTAACGGTCAGTATGCGTTACGCGTTGAGCACTTGATCAACCCGATTTTGAATTCGCTGAATGAGGAACAGCCCAAATGAGTGACATGAACAATCCGTCCGATGAGAACAGCGGAGCACTGGACGATCTGTGGGCTGACGCGTTAAACGAGCAAAAAGCACCCCCGGCCAAAAGTGCAGCGGATGCCGTATTCCAGCAGCTCGGCGGCGGTGACGTCAGCGGCACGCTGCAGGACATCGACCTGATTATGGATATCCCGGTTAAGCTGACCGTTGAGCTGGGACGCACCCGCATGACCATTAAAGAGCTGCTGCGCCTGACGCAGGGTTCCGTGGTGGCCCTTGACGGTCTGGCCGGCGAGCCGCTGGATATTCTGATCAACGGTTATCTGATTGCCCAGGGTGAAGTGGTGGTGGTTGCCGATAAATACGGCGTACGCATCACCGACATCATTACCCCGTCTGAACGTATGCGTCGTCTGAGCCGTTAAGCATGAAAACCCAGGCAACAATATCACAGCCTTCTGCCGTTCCCGGCTCGCCTCTGCTCCAGGTGAGCGGGGCATTGTTCGGTATTATTGCCTTTATTCTTATCGCCGCCTGGCTGGCGAAGCGCTTTGGCCTGGCGGGTAAAACCGCCGGTGCCCGCGGCCTGAAGGTCAGCGCCAGCACCACGCTGGGTCCACGCGAGCGCGTGGTCATCGTCGAGGTAGACGATGCGCGTCTGGTCCTGGGCGTCACGGCCTCAAACATCAGCGTATTACATAAGCTGCCGCCCGCCCCTGTTGTGGTGGACGAGCGCGCAGACGCCCCTGCGGATTTTCAGTCCGTCATGAAGAGTTTGCTTAAGCGTTCCGGGAGATCCTGATGCGCCGTTTGTTATCCCTGACGCTTGCGGGCGTTGGCCTGTTTGCTCCCGCGGTCTATGCACAGCTGCCCGGTCTGGTCTCCACCCCTCTCGCGGGCGGCGGACAAAGCTGGTCGCTTCCGGTGCAGACGCTGGTGTTCATCACCTCGCTGACGTTTATTCCGGCCATCCTGCTGATGATGACCAGCTTCACCCGCATCATCATCGTCTTTGGTCTGCTGCGAAACGCGCTGGGAACCCCTTCCGCGCCGCCAAACCAGGTTCTGCTGGGGCTGGCGCTGTTTTTGACCTTTTTCATTATGTCGCCGGTGATCGACAAGATTTATACCGACGCCTATCAGCCGTTCAGCGAAGACAAAATCTCCATGCAGGAGGCGCTGGATAAAGGCGCGCAGCCGCTGCGGGAATTTATGCTGCGCCAGACGCGCGAAGCCGACCTGGCCCTCTTTGCCCGCCTGTCCAACACCGGCGAGATGCAGGGACCGGAAGCGGTGCCAATGCGTATTCTTCTGCCTGCCTATGTCACAAGCGAGCTGAAAACCGCGTTCCAGATTGGCTTTACCATCTTTATTCCGTTCCTGATTATCGACCTGGTGATCGCCAGCGTCCTGATGGCGCTCGGGATGATGATGGTGCCGCCCGCGACCATTGCCCTGCCCTTTAAGATCATGCTCTTTGTACTGGTCGACGGCTGGCAGCTGCTGGTCAGTTCGCTGGCGCAGAGTTTCTACAGTTAAGGAACGGCAATGACACCCGAATCGGTCATGATGATGGGCACGGAAGCGATGAAAATCGCGATTGCCGTTGCCGCGCCGCTGCTGCTTGTCGCGCTGGTTACCGGTCTGATTATCAGTATCCTGCAGGCCGCCACGCAGATTAACGAAATGACGCTGTCGTTCATCCCGAAAATCATTGCCGTGTTCGTGGCGATTATCGTGGCCGGGCCGTGGATGCTGAATCTGTTGCTGGACTATATGCGCAACCTGTTTACCAATCTGCCGTACATCATCGGCTGACCTGACGATGATGCACTTCACCAGCGACCAGTGGGTTCAGTGGCTCGGCGTCTATTTCTGGCCGATGCTGCGCATCATGGCGCTGATATCCACCGCCCCGATTCTCAGTGAGAAATCGATACCCAAGCGCGTCAAGGTGGGGCTGGGCATCATCATCTCCATTATCGTCGCGCCCTCTCTTCCCCCCGTGGATATTCCGATCTTCTCGGCGAACGCGGTGTGGGTGGCCCTGCAGCAGGTGATGATTGGCGTCGCCGTCGGCTTTACCATGCAGCTCGCCTTTGCCGCGGTGCGTACCGCAGGTGAACTGATCGGCCTGCAGATGGGGCTATCGTTCGCCACGTTTGTTGACCCTGGCAGTCATCTCAACATGCCCGTGCTGGCGCGTATTATCGATCTGCTCGCCATGCTGCTGTTCCTGTCGTTCAACGGCCATCTCTGGCTTATCTCCATGCTGGTGGATACGTTCCATACGCTGCCGATTGGCGAAAATCCGGTGAACAGCAACGCTTTCCTCGCGCTTACCCGCGCTGCGGGGCTGATTTTCCTCAACGGGCTGATGCTGGCGCTGCCGATCATCACCCTGCTGCTGACCGTCAACCTGGCGTTAGGTTTACTCAACCGAATGGCGCCGCAGCTTTCGGTGTTTGTCATTGGTTTTCCGCTGACGCTGACGGTTGGGATTTTATTAATGTCATTACTGATGCCACTTATCGCTCCCTTCTGTGAACATTTATTCGGCGAGATATTCAACCTGTTAGCGGATATTGTCAGCGAGCTGCCACGTAAATAATAGCCCTCACTGTTGCTATTGTCTTTCTGAGGATATTCCTAAAATAAAACGCGTAAAACATCTTCCAGGATATATCTGACGCGGTTTAATTGTTTCTAACCATCTCACAATACTTAATATTTACTTTACTTTAAGAAGATTCCTGGCAAATTATACGTAACTTTACGGGATAGTGAGTCCGCCTGAAAGTCTTTGTCATGCTCACAGGTTTATTATTTTTTTCCATCCCGTATGGCTGTTTTGAGCTCTCAGGCAGATGGTGAATTATCGTTACGCATTGAGTGAGGGTATGCCATGTCAACGATCATTATGGATTTATGCAGCTACACCCGGCTAGGGTTAACCGGGTACCTGGCAAGCAGAGGGGTAAGAAAGAGAGACATCAACGATGCACACACCGTTGACGAACTCGCAGCCGCTTGTGACGAACTAAAACCAGGCGTGGTGTTTATTAATGAGGACTGTTTCATTCACGATCCAGCCAACAGTCAGCACATTAAGCAAATCATTAATCAGCATCCAAAAACCCTGTTTATTGTTTTTATGGCGATCGCGAATATCCATTTCGATGAGTATTTGTTGGTCCGTAAAAATTTATTGATCAGTTCTAAATCGATTAAACCCGAGTCGCTGGATGACATTCTGGGTGATTATTTGAATAAAGAAGTTAAAAATGTAGGAGCGGTTAACTTACCCACCCTATCATTAAGCAGGACTGAATCAAGTATGCTGCGAATGTGGATGGCGGGACAAGGAACTATTCAGATCTCTGACCAGATGAATATTAAAGCGAAAACCGTTTCGTCACACAAAGGAAATATTAAAAGGAAAATTAAAACGCATAATAAGCAAGTGATCTACCACGTGGTACGCCTGACCGATAATGTGACGAACGGGATTTTCGTCAACATGCGTTAGTCGCTTAAGACCTGTGCACCCTACCTTGATCTCTGGCCTGGCCAGAGATTTTTGCTTCTGGAAAGGTTGTCGGGCACGCGCTGTGCTACCCGACGCCGTGTTACTCCGCCTTCTCGACAAAAATGCCGTCCGGATGCCCCAGTTCGTTAAAAAACCAGATGCCGAGCGGGTAGTCTTCAAGCGATACCAAGTACATTGTGCCTTCGCTAAACTCTTCAATTGCCAGCACCACACCCGGGCGGCGCGGCCCACCGTCCGTTTTAACGGTTACCCGATCGTTGACCTTCATACATTCCTCCTCTGGTTTTGAGCCAGTGTAGAACAAAACGCAAAAACGCACATCGCCGCCCGGCGTGATTGGCGTTTTTATACACAGTCTATACTTACCGTTGGACACGGCTGAAAGAGGAACCCCGTAATGAAGACCGATAAAGAGTACAGCGACACCATCAAGCGCGAAGTCGAGGTGGATGTCGATGCCCTGCTGGCCGCCATCAATGAGATCAGTGAGTCTGAAGTCCGCCGGTCGGACGACAATTCGGACCGCGTCATTGTCAACGGAAGGGATTATCACACCTATCGCGAGCTGGCGGAGGCCTTCGAGCTTGATATTCACGATTTTAGCGTGTCTGAAGCCAATCGGTAGGGCGAAAAAAATCCCGGCCATGGGGATGACCGGGATCAAAACTTGCTTATGCAAGAAGCACTTGAAAATTCGTTACACCAGGAAATCTGATGTTCATGCCACACTATCCCCAACGAATTTGGCTGACAAGCATATATTCTTACGATGAATATAATATTTTTAACATAATGCTTTTTGTTATGAGCAATAACACACGCCGAATGCGGGTTTGCCAGGAGCATTCCTCTTTTCTCCGGTTTTCGCCTTCATTATTTTTTAGGAATTTTCTTAGAGCGAGACGCATCTGTTACCAGGAGTCGCTATGCCTTCACTGCGGGATACATTGCTGATTTTCTCTGACCTGGATGGTTCACTGCTGGATATTCACACCTATGAGTGGCAACCCGCCATGCCCTGGCTGGACAGGCTGCTGGATAATCAGGTTCCGGTTATTCTTTGCAGCAGCAAGACCGCGGCAGAGATGCTCGATCTCCAGCTGGATCTGGGGCTGGAAGGCTTGCCTTTTATTGCCGAGAACGGCGCGGTGATTCAGCCTGACGTGCGCTGGGATAAGGTTCAGCGCCAGATAAGGGGGATGACGCACCGGGATATTCGCCCGCGAATCGAACAAATTCGCCTGCAGACGGGCTATAAATTCACTACCTTTGACGACGTGGATGAGCACGTTATCAGCGAGTGGACCGGCCTGACGCGCTACCGTTCGGCGCTTGCCCGCAAGCATGAAGCGTCCGTCACGCTCATCTGGCGCGATACCGACGAGAAACTGGTCCAGTTTGAAGAGGAGCTGGCGAATGTCGGCCTGAAATGCCTGCAGGGCGCGCGCTTCTGGCATGTTCTGGACGCTCGCTGCGGCAAAGACGTTGCGGTGAACTGGCTGATTGAGCAATACCGCGAGCTGGAAGAGATTGAACCCACCACGCTGGGGCTCGGCGACGGTCCCAATGATGCGCCCCTGCTCGACAGCGTTGACTTCGCGGTGGTGATTAAGGGCATTAACCGCCAGGGCATCACGCTACGGGACGATAACCCTGCCCGGGTTTATCACACCCGGCAGCCCGGCCCGGCGGGCTGGCAGGAGGGGCTGGATCACTTCCTCTCCTAATCCCGCCAGACGACCCGGTTACGCCCGCTCTGTTTGGCCTGATACAGCCGGACGTCCGCCACGGACTGCAGCTGTTCAAACTCGTAGTTACCCGCTTCATCCGCGCTACTGACCCCAAGCGACGCGCTGACGCGCAGGGTCGTGCTCTTCTTCACCAGGATCTCCTTACTGTTGATCCGGCAACGTATACGGTCCGCGACGCTTCTCGCCTCCTCCAGACCAATCCCCGGCAGGACGACGCAAAACTCTTCCCCGCCTACGCGCCCTGCCACATCATTCTTGCGTAACGCGCTGGCAATCAGCCCTGCCGTGTGGGAGAGCACTTTATCTCCGGCCTGATGGCCGAAGCGGTCGTTGATATTTTTAAAATGGTCGAGATCGATCTGAATCACCGAGAACGGAAGCGACTGCTGGCGACAGGTTTCCGCCAGCAATTTTGCGCGGTCGAACAGCGCGCCGCGATTATTCAGCCGGGTAAGCGGATCATGCCAGGCCTGCCACTGGAGCGAGTGCTGAAGCGTGTACATGTTACTCACCATGCGGCGGATCACCAGCCACGAGATCAACAGCATGGCGGTAAAGAGCGCCCACATCAGCGCCAGCACGATACTGATGCTGCCGAAGTCGTCCTGTACCCCTTCGTGCAGGGTGTGGATCCGCAGGACAACGCCGTCGAAGTGATCGAGTCGTTCCCAGCTCACAAAACGGCTTCCGAGGCGGATCCCGCCGCCGGTGGCGTGCTCAATCGCCTGCGCAATCTGCGCCGTTTCGCGTTCGTCAAAATGGTTAACCGCGTTTTCCGTATGGGCAGAGGTGGCAATCATATTGAGCCGGGTATCGTACAGCTGATACTCCCCTTCCGTTCGGTCTTCCGTCGCATCGGCCAGCAGACGCTGCATGGTGCCCAACGTAAAATCCATCGCCACGACGCCATACCAGTAATGGTCGAAATAGATGGGAACGCTGGCGGTGATCATACGTTCATCATTGGTCCAGGATGAGGGGGTGGAGATGAACCAGCGCACCGCGCGAGCGCGATTGTTCCGTTCTGACTGCTGGGTAAACCAGGACTGCGTGACAAGATGGTAATAGCGGGAGGTAATGTCGCCCGCCTGATCCGGCGTATCGGTGGAAATGAAAAACCCGGCGCGGGAGACGTAGATCACGCGCGCTTCCGTTTGTGCTCTGGACGACGCCAGCCTGAGCAGATACCCCACTTCGAGCGTGGCAGAAATCTCGTGGCTGAGGCGTTCGGCGTCACGATTCAGAAACGTGGTTTTCTCGACGAAGGCATCCGAGACACCGTTAATGGGAAGGGTGCGTTTTTTATCAACGGCAAGCTGCCAGGTGGGGAGCATGCGGACTGAGCTAAAGCGTGACACCGCCTTCTGGAGTACATCAAATGCCAGCGGCGTCTGGATCGCATCATGCATGCCCTGACGGAACAACAGCATCCTGTCGACGCTGTTCTGCAGCTGCCTGTCCAGCGAACTGGCGACCGTATCCAGATGATTACGCTGGCTGGAGATGTACGCTTCTTCCAGTACCACCACTTCACGCCAGGTCAGTAGAGTCGAAAATACCAGAACAACCAGAAAACAGAGATTAACAATCAACCCCGGATTGCTACGCTTATGCAGCCATTGCAAAAAAGATTGTCTTACAACAAAGGTATCGCGCTGCACACACACTCCCTGATCGCTGCCTTACACCCGGTACTGGAGATAAAAACGCCCGGCAAAGCCGGGCGTTATGTGATTAAGCCTTGTCCCGCTGGTGCTGCCCGTCCCCCGGCTGAAGCTCATCTTCACGAAATGCTTCCCGCTTGATGCCATAGCCATCGTGCCACCGACATTCCACCATTCCGCTGGAATACCCGGTGACAATCATACGTGGGCCGCCCTTCTTAGGCTTAACTTCATCACTGACCAAAAAGACCATACCTGCCTCCTGTATCAGGGTGAAACTGTTTCAATTTAGACGAGGAATGGTCTTTTTGCATCCCATAACGGGTAACAATTAGTGCGACGTGCCGCGAATTTTTTCAACCAGCTTCACCGCCGCGACCACGATAGCGCCAATGATGAAGCCCAGCACCAGATTCAGCAGCGTGGGCAGAATCGCCGCGACAACGGCCCCCTGCGCCGAGGAAAAATGTTCGATAGCATGGTGCAGCGGCGCGATACCGTGCACCACGATCCCGCCGCCCACGAGGAACATCGCCAGCGTGCCCACCACCGACAAACTCTTCATTAGCCACGGGGCCAGCACCAGCAGGCTTTTGCCGATGCCTCTTGCCACCGCGCTCGATTTCTCCTCCAGCCAGTAGCCGATATCATCCAGCTTGACGATCAGTCCCACCAGGCCGTAGACGCCGACCGTGACCAGAATGGCGATGCCGGAGAGGATCAGAACCTGATTCAGGAGCGGCGCGTCAGACACGATGCCCAGCGTAATGGCGACAATCTCTGCGGACAGGATAAAGTCGGTCCGAATGGCGCCTTTGACCTTATCGCGCTCGAAGGTTTTCGGATCCTGAGCGGCCAGCGCTTCAAGACGCTGCTGGCGCATCTCCGGCGTATCGCTCTGCTTGCGCGCGCTAAAGGAGTGCAGGACCTTCTCTACGCCCTCGAAGCAGAGAAACGCCCCGCCAATCATCAGCAGCGGCGTGATGGCCCAGGGAATAAACGCGCTGATCAGCAGCGCCAGCGGGACCAGAATCACCTTATTCAGGAAGGAGCCTTTTGCCACGCCCCACACCACCGGCAGTTCACGGTTAGCCCTTACCCCACTCACCTGCTGGGCGTTAAGCGATAAATCATCTCCCAGCACGCCTGCGGTTTTTTTCGCCGCCAGTTTCCCCATCACTGAAATGTCATCCAGTAAGGTCGCAATATCATCCAGCAATGTTAATAAGCTACTTCCTGCCAAAATCTTAATCCTTCATTTTTTGGTAATTAGGTGAATAGTATGGAGCAAAAGCGCAAACCCGGAAACACCCACCTCACGTCAACAAAAAATTCACATCTGCCACACGATTAAAGGGCTCGCCAGCGAGATAGTTTTCGCGTTTACTATCAGCGACCTTTTTATTTCGTCGTGAGGGATTATGCGTTTCCGGCAATTGCTACCGCTCATTGGGGCACTCTTTTCGCTGTACATCATCTGGGGCTCAACCTACTTTGTCATTCGCATCGGCGTGGAAAGCTGGCCGCCACTGATGATGGCGGGCATCCGCTTTCTCTCGGCTGGCGTGCTGCTGCTGGCCTTCCTGCTGCTGCGCGGGCATAAGCTTCCCCCGCTGCGCCCGATGCTGAATGCCGCCCTGATCGGCCTGCTGCTGCTGGCGGTGGGAAATGGGTTTGTAACGATTGCCGAGCACCAGAACGTACCGTCCGGGATCGCCGCCGTGGTCGTTGCCACCGTACCGCTGTTTACCCTCTGCTTTAGCCGCCTTTTCGGTATCCGCACCCGCAAGCTGGAATGGCTGGGGATTGGTATTGGCCTTGCCGGCATCATTCTGCTGAACAGCGGCGGTAACCTGAGCGGGAATCCGTGGGGCGCAATCATCATTCTGATTGGCTCGATGAGCTGGGCGTTTGGTTCCGTCTACGGTTCGCGTATCGAACTGCCGACCGGCATGATGGCGGGCGCGATTGAGATGCTCGCCGCCGGGATTGTACTGCTGCTCGCCTCCACGCTGACGGGAGAAAAGCTGACGACCCTGCCGCCGCTGTCGGGCTTTCTGGCGGTAGGCTACCTGGCGCTGTTTGGTTCCATCATCGCCATTAACGCCTATATGTTCCTGATCCGCAATGTCTCGCCGGCAGTCGCCACCAGCTATGCCTACGTCAACCCGGTCGTGGCCGTGCTGCTCGGGACGGGATTGGGGGGAGAAACGCTCTCTTCCGTTGAATGGCTGGCATTAGGGGTGATTGTTTTTGCCGTCGTGCTGGTCACTCTGGGCAAATATTTACTGCCCGCAAAACCGGTGGTCACGCCTTGCGAGGTGGAGAAACCGTAAGCAGGTGAATACCCTGCGTGTCGATCTGCGCGGTCTGGCCGCCGCCGCAGATCCACTCCTCCAGCCGCTCGGTCAGATCGGTATCGTTCAGTTTTAATCTGCCTCTCAGCGCACACTCCCAGACGATCAGCACCCGCCAGCCCTGCGCAATCAGCGCGGTGAGATCCCGTCTGTCGCGCTCGACGTTCTTGCCAATTTTATCCAGCCAGAAATCGGTGCGCGTCGCGGGGACTTTAAACAGATAGCAGTCGTGGTGATGCCAGAAACAGCCGTGGGTAAAGATGATGCACTGCCAGGCGTCGATGACGAAATCCGGGCGACCCGCAAGCGCGGGATCCTGCACGCGGAAATCAAACCCCGCCTGCGTCAGCAGCCCGGCCAGGCGCTTTTCGATGGCGGTGTCACGGGTGCCGATGGCACGCATATTTTTGCTGCGCGTGGCCTTATCGTGAACATCCGTCATTGACGGCCTCACCCTGACGGAGTGCCACCGCCTGTCTGATGCGCGAGGCCAGAAGTTTTGCCACGGCCGCGAACGCGGGAACCACCACCGAATTACCAAACTGGCGGTACGCCTGGGTATCCGAAACAGGAATGCGGAAGCGGTAACCCTGCGGGGTCTCAAATCCCATCAACCGGGCGCATTCCCGCGGCGTTAAGCGTCGCGGACGGTGGCGCTGGTTGTGCGGATCGTCGAAATCTTTTTCACCCAGCGCCTTGTCCCAGCCTCTGTCGATCAGGATCTCTGCCCCATCCTTATAGTAGCGAGCGGACAACGTACGGGTCACGCTGTGCGGATTGTTGGGGTTGACCATCCCAAAACCGAAGCCGTTGCCCTTCGCCTGATGTTTCTTGGCATAGCGGTAGAGGTATTTCCACAGCACCGGGGTAAGAATAAATTTCGCGTCAACGACAGGTTCCAGCAGGTCGGCAACAGTAGGACGACGCTCGGGATACAAAGACGGAATATCACGAAGGGTGAAATCCCCCTTGAGATTGAGGTCGCGGCGGAAACCCACCAGCACGATACGTTCGCGATGCTGGGGCAGGAAATGTTTCCCATCAATGATTTTGGGATCGTCCGCGCCCATGTCCTGCGAGTCGGCCACGTCATAACCCAGCTCATCCAGGGTCTGCATAATAATGCGGAAGGTTTTTCCGCCGTCGTGGCTCTTTAGATTTTTGACGTTTTCCAGCACAAAGATGGCCGGGCGACGGGCGTCAATAATGCGCGCCACATCAAAAAACAGCGTTCCCTGGGTATCGCAGGCAAAGCCGTGGGCACGTCCAAGGGCATTCTTTTTGGAGACACCGGCCAGCGAGAAGGGCTGACACGGGAAGCCGGCCAGCAGCACGTCATGCGCCGGGATCGTCTGGCGGATGTGCTCGGCGGCCTGTTCATCGCTCACGCCGCTTTTATGGCTCAGGGTGACATCGCGGATATCCGCGTTGAACTGGTGCTCGTGCGGATCGCAGTACCAGTTGGCCTTGTAGGTCCGGACGGCATGTTTGTTCCACTCGCTGGTAAACACGCACTGTCCGCCGATAGCTTCAAAACCGTACCGGATGCCGCCGATACCGGCGAACAGATCGATAAAGCGGAAGGCATAGTTCGGGTGCGCGGCAGGAGGACGCGGAAGCAGGTTTTGCAGATAACGAAACTCGCCTTCACTCAGGCGACGCCCTGCGCGTTCGCTGGTCAGCAGACGCTTAAGGATCGCCGGGCTCCAGTGGCTCTCGCCGTGCGCCACCAGCAGATTGGCCAGCGTTTTAGCATCATAGATATCCAACAGCTGGCGCAGCAACGCCTGCACCGTTGCCGTTGATTTCTCAGCCTGCTCGGGCGCGGGCTCTGTCACTGATCGATTTTCCTGCATTCTTTTAACCGGAGAGTAAAGACTGGAAACAGATTACCACAGTTCAGTTGCGCAAACTGCGACGGAAGCGGCTCAACACCTGGCTATCCAGCCCGATGCAGTCGCCGTGTAATTCGGCACTGAGTTTCGCCATAAACTGGATCAGGAAATCGGCATTGTGGCGTGCCAGCTCGCGGCCCATTTCCGTTTGCATTGTATCAGGCAATCGCAGCAGCTTGGTCTGAAAATGGTCGAGGGCAAACGCACGGTCATCAAGGATACGCGCATCGGCAAAGGGATCGTCTGCATCAAAAAGCGGCACGCCCAGCGCGCCCGAGACGGCAAAGACGCGCGCCAGGCCGATAGCGCCTAACGCTTCCAGCCGGTCTGCGTCCTGCACGATTTTGGCTTCCATGCACTGCGGCGCAATCCCGGCGCTGAAGCTGTGCGCCTCAATCGCGTGCGCGACGGCGGCAGTATGCTCTGGCGGAAAGTCCGGGAAGTCGCGGCGCAGAATGTCACACGTCCTGCGCGCTGCCATCTGGGATGACCGGCCGCGTTCGGGATGGTTTTTCGGCAGGCTGACAATATCGTGGAAATAGCATGCGGTCAGGATCACCAGCGGTTCCACCGCCTGGTGATCCATTATTTTTTGCGCCGTCATCCAGACCCGACGAAAATGCGAAATATCATGTGCGGTATCGTCGGTGCTGTGGTTTTCCTCAAGCCAGCGCTCAAATCGCTGCTGCCACCGGGCAAGTTCCATCGTCATATCCTGTTGTTTAAAAGAGAATCAATTATAACATAGCCGAATTAAATCAATTTAAAAATAGAGCCACGAAATACTTAATAATAATTACACCGTATAAATTCAATGAATTAATTC
>NZ_JADBRD010000019.1:0-136709 GCF_014930495.1 Enterobacter cloacae complex sp. S3
TTTCAACTCATCGAATGTACTTACATTCACATTCAAACGTTTTAGATTCGATATTTCAGATTCGATTTCTCCAATTTTCTTCTGTAAATTTTTCAAAATTCTCCTATCATTAGGATCGGGTATATCCTCTTTCTCGATATCTTGTAAGATCTCATCTTTGTACTTTATATGTGTTAACAACTCCATTGAAAGATGATTTACTCTAATCTGAATATCAGATTCATTCGCATTCAATGATGAAAAATCAAAATTCCTGATGTATTGCAATAATGCATTTTCAAAAAACTTGTATTTGAATCCACGTTCCTGACATCTATCAATCTTAACGAGACTGCCACCACAACGAAAATAAGATTCACCATTAGGCTCAACACTGTTAACCTGAACATATCTCCCACATTCCATGCATATACATAATCCAGCAAATAAATTATTTGCCTTGCGATGAATTTTACCAACGGGATTCCTCTGTTTCCGTAGTTGGTCAACGATGTGGAATAGTGATAAATCTACAACTACTGGATAGATAACAAGACCACTTAGCTTTTTCCTACCAGTTGAATTGAATTTCCCAATCAATCTCTCATCTTTTATTATCTTGTTTATGTGAGCAATCGTTGGTTCACTATCATTGATTAACATATTTTTTTCTTTTAATACATCGCGTATTGCTGCCGGACCGAAACCGTCAGCATACATCTGGAATATAAGATTATACTTTTCCTTCTCCCCTTCTTTGATTACATATCCATTGTCTTTTACTTCCAACCATGATGGAACTCGATTAGTCAGTACTGCTTTACCATCGATTGCGTTTTTGATTCGTTCATCCCAATTTTTGATACTCAATCGGGCTTTGCGTTTACTCTCGTTATGAGCACGTTGTAACCCGCCCGTAATGATACTGAGGTCACTACTGGAATGATGTATTGTTTCAGTTTCGACTTCATGGATATCACATCCGGCAGTGATCAAATTAAGGAATAGATTAGCGGCTTTAATTGGTTCTGCTCGACTAAATCGATCAAGGTTCTCAATGACTAAAACCGAATTGATAATCTTACGATCCAATACATCATCAATGAATGATTTCAGCACTGAACCATCTTCGATGTTCTTACCGCTATAGGCCGAGATCCCCTCTGCGAACAACCAGTTAACTGCTCCTAATTCGTATCCTCGATCATGTAGAGAATCATCATATGATGACACGTAATCATTCAGCATCTTTTGCTGGCGAGACATCCCAAAGCCATCTTTAGCCTGACCTCTCGAACTAACACGAGCGTAACAATATACCGTTTTTATCATTCTATTTTCCGAAAAATTACAACAGTAATAATAAGTATATCATGGTGGTCATTGGCATCATTGCGATTCTGAGCGCCATCGGCGTTCCCGCCTATCAGAACTACCTGCGCAAGGCGGCGCTGACCGATATGCTGCAAACTTTCGTTCCCTACCGCACGGCCATTGAGCTTTGCGCGCTGGATCACGGTGGTGTGGAGAGCTGCGACGCCGGCAGTAACGGTATCCCTTCCCCCACCACGACACGCTACGTTTCAGGAATGAGCGTGGCGAAAGGGACCGTGACCTTAACAGGACAGGAGAGTCTTAACGGGCTGACGGTGACCATGACGCCACGGTGGAGCGACGGCAACGGTATGACGGGCTGGACGCGCGACTGCAACATCAGTGCTGACAGCGCCCTGAAACAGGCCTGCGAAGACGTTTTCCGCTTCGACAATAACTGAGGAGCGGATAATGAATACCGATCAACTCGTGGCGCTTTGTCAGCGCCATCACGCTCTGCTGCTCACCAGCGACAGTGACATGGTCAGCATCGCCGTCGTGGGCAGCCCCGCGGCTGAACTCATGGAGGCGCTGCGCTTCGCGACCCAGAAACGGATTGATATTGAGTGCTGGAGCGCTGAGCGCATGGAAAAACACCGGCAGCTAACGTCACAATCGCATCTGCCCGTCGTTTCGCAAACACACTCGACGGTGGATATCCTCAACCACACGCTGCAGCAGGCAATCAACCAGCGCGCCTCCGACATTCATATCGAACCGATGGAGCATGCATGCCAGATTCGGTTACGCATCGACGGGGTTCTTTGCCCCCAGCCTCCGCTTTCCGCCTCGCTGGCCAGCCTGTTCAGCGCACGTTTAAAAGTGCTGGGTAATCTGGATATTGCAGAACGTCGTTTACCTCAGGACGGTCAGTTTACGATTGAGCTGGCAAACGAGCCGGTCTCGTTTCGGATCGCGACGCTTCCCTGCAGCGGTGGCGAGAAAATTGTGCTGCGTCTCCTGCATCAGGTTCAACAGGCTCTTGAGCCGAAAGCGCTTGGCATGAGCGCAGAACAACTGGCCTGTTTCAATGAGGTTCTCCACCAGCCGCAGGGGCTGATTCTGGTCACCGGCCCTACCGGCAGCGGCAAAACCGTGACGCTGTACAGCGCGCTGCAGGCGCGTAATACCCCTGACGTCAACATCTGTAGCGTGGAGGATCCGATTGAAATCCCCCTTGCGGGATTAAACCAGACGCAGATTAATCCCCGGGCGGGTTTAACATTCCAGAGCGTGCTGAGGGCGCTGCTGCGTCAGGATCCAGACATCATTATGGTCGGCGAAATCCGTGACGGTGAAACGGCAGAAATTGCCATTAATGCCGCCCAGACCGGTCATCTGGTGCTGTCAACGCTGCACACCAACTCGACGACGGAAACCCTGATTCGCCTGGAGCAGATGGGCGTCGCGCGCTGGATGATATCTTCCGCGCTGTCGATGGTGATTGCCCAGAGACTGGTCCGGCGTTTGTGTCCGCACTGTCGCCGGGAAGCCAGCGAGCATGCTGAATTACCGCGCGCCGTATGGTCCAGACCGCTTCCACGCTGGCAGCCCACCGGCTGCGATCGCTGTTATCACGGTTTTTATGGCCGCGTTGCCATTTTTGAAGTACTGGCGATCGACAATGCCCTGCGCCAGGCCATTGCCAGCGGGGCGGGAATCGAAGTGATAGAGGCGAGTGCCCGGCAGGCGGGAATGATTTCTCTTTTTGAGCACGGCTGCATGGCCGTCGAAAAAGGGCTGACCACGATCGAAGAGCTGGTGCGCGTGCTGGGAATGCCGGATGGCTGCTAATCAGCTCTAGCGCTGGCGAGCGCTCACCAAAGAAGGTGAACCCCAAAGCGGAACACTCTGGGCCACAGACCGCAATGCCGCCTTCACCAGGCTGATGCGTAGCGATCTCCATCCTCTGGCGCTTACCCGATGCGCTCAGCGGCACCGCTGGCGGCCGCATCACTGCTACGAGATGTTTCGCCAGCTCGCAACGCTTCTGCAGGCGGGGCTGACGTTGTCCCACAGCCTGCAGATGCTGGCAGAGCAACATCCGTTAAAACCGTGGCAGGCGCTGCTGCAAAGCATTGCCGATGAGCTCAGTGAGGGATCCCCCTTTTCTGAGTCGCTAAAAAAGTGGCCAGCGGTGTTTAGCCCACTGCATGTCTCGATGGTGAAAACCGGTGAGCTCACAGGGAAACTGGAGGAGTGCTGCCGCCAGCTCGCGCAGCAGCAAAAAGCGCAGCAGCAGCTCAGAGATAAGGTGAAAAAGGCCCTGCGCTATCCGGCGATCGTCCTGACGCTGGCCGTACTCGTGGTGCTGGCGATGGTCATTCTGGTCTTGCCCGAGTTTGCCGCGATCTACAAAACGTTTAACACACCGCTTCCGATGCTGACACAAATGGTCATGGGGATGGCCGCATTTATCCAGTCTTATGCCCTCGCGTTGTTCGCAGCGTTATTAATGCCCTTAGCCGCCGCCTGGGCTCTGAGGCAGAACCCTCGCTGGCAGCGCATGCTGATCCATACGCCCGTGATGGGCGCGCTGGCAAAAGGCCAAAAGCTGGGACACATCTTTACCGTGCTGTCACTCACGCAGCAGGCAGGTATCCCCTTTTTACAGGGCCTGGAGAGCGCAGAGGAGACCGTTGAAAGTCGCTATTGGCGGGGAATACTCCGCAGCGTTCGCGAGGACATTGAAAAAGGTCTCCCCGTCTGGTCATCCTTTCAGAAAGCGGCCATCTTTACCCCGCTGTGTATTCAGCTTTTACGAACCGGCGAAATGTCAGGTGCGCTGGACATCATGCTGGAAAATCTCGCCCGGCACCACACGGAACAGACCTTTCAACGGGCAGATAATCTGGCGGCACTTCTCGAGCCAGTGCTTCTGATTGTGACAGGGGTCATCATCGGCACGCTGGTGGTGGCAATGTACCTGCCGATTTTCCATCTGGGAGATGCGATGAGCGCGGGTTAGTGCTAAACAGTGCTGGCGCACGGGCATGCGCCAGCAGAAGCCATTACAGACTATTGAATACGCGGTTTTCCTGTTCCTGAACGCGAATAAACGTCGTACGTTTCGTCAGCTCTTTCAGGCGGGATGCCCCAACGTAGGTGCAGGCCGAGCGCAGGCCGCCGAGGATATCGCGCGCGGTGTATTCAACCGGGCCGCGCAGAGGCAGCTTCACGGTTTTGCCTTCTGCCGCACGGTATTTTGCCACGCCACCGACGTGACGGGTCATCGCGGATTCAGAGCTCATGCCGTAGAACAGCATAAATTTCTCTCCATTTTCTTCAACAACGGTACCACCGCTCTCTTCGTGTCCAGCCAGCATACCGCCGAGCATCACAAAGTCGGCGCCGCCGCCGAAAGCTTTCGCAACGTCGCCCGGCATGGTGCAGCCGCCATCGCTGATGATCTGGCCGCCCAGACCGTGCGCCGCGTCGGCGCATTCAATGACTGCAGAGAGCTGCGGATAACCGACGCCGGTTTTGACGCGGGTCGTGCACACGGAGCCCGGGCCAATACCCACTTTCACGATATCTGCACCGGAAAGGATCAGCTCTTCACACATTTCACCGGTCACCACGTTGCCCGCGATGATGGTTTTCGTCGGCCAGGCTTCACGCGCCTTGCTGACGAACTGCACGAAATGTTCGGAGTAACCGTTCGCCACGTCAATACAAACGAAGTTGAGCGCCGGGTTAGCGTTCAGGATCTGTTTGGTCTTCTCGAAATCGGCATCGGAAGTGCCGGTAGAAACCATCACATGCTTCACCACGTCAGCAGGCGCGGACGCAACAAACGCATTCCACTCTTCAGGGCTGTAATGTTTGTGCACGGCGGTAAGAATGTCGAACTGTGCCAGGGCGGTTGCCATCTCAAAGGTTCCCACAGTATCCATGTTGGCGGCGATGATCGGCACGCCAGACCAGGTCTGACCGGAATGCTTAAAGGTGAATTGACGTTCGAGTTCAACGTCTGAGCGACTTTTCAGTGTAGAGCGTTTAGGGCGGATAAGAACGTCTTTGAAACCTAACTTCAGATCTTCTTCGATACGCATGTGCGGATTCCTGGGGTTAGAGGCAAATATGTTAAAAGCACAACTCCAGTGACGTTATCATACGCACTAATACCTGCTCCGCAAGACTGCGAAATTCTCTTTTTTTACGCTACAATCCTATAAATTTACCTGGTAAAAAGCCGGTAAACAGGGTCAAACAGTTGCCAGCGCACCTAATAGTTTTAAACAACTGATTTTAATAATGAATAATTCCCAGGATTTGAATTAATGGGGTATATCGTCGCATTAACCGGCGGCATCGGTAGTGGCAAAAGTACCGTTGCGGACGCGTTCTCTCGTTTGGGTATCACGATTATTGATGCCGATATCATTGCCCGCCAGGTGGTAGAGCCCAATACACCCGCGCTAAAGGCCATCGCAGAACATTTTGGTCAGGCAGTCATCAGTGCCGATGGCACACTGAATCGCCGTCAGCTTCGAGAATGTATTTTTTCTGATTCTGCGGAAAAAGCCTGGCTTAATGCCCTGCTCCACCCCATCATCCACCAGGAAACTCAACGTCAGATAGCCGCAGCCCGCTCGCCCTATGTCCTGTGGGTGGTTCCGCTACTGGTTGAAAATCAGCTGCAGAAGAAAGCCGATCGTGTGCTGGTGATTGATGTCGCGCCCGAAACGCAAATCCAGAGAACCATGACGCGCGATCGCGTCTCTCGGGAGCATGCTGAACAAATTCTTGCCGCTCAGGCTACGCGCGCTCAGCGCCTTGCCGTGGCGGATGATGTTATTGATAATAACGGCGCACCAGATGCCATTGCATCGGATGTTGCCCGTCTGCACGCGCAGTATCTGACGTTCGCCGCGCAGGCCGTTGCACAGGAAAAACCATAATGTCGACACACATCCTTTTTGAGCATCCGCTCAACGAAAAAATGCGCACCTGGCTGCGCATCGAATTCCTTATTCAACAACTTTCACAACATCTGCCTGTTAACGATCATGCCACCGCGCTGCACTTCTTCCGCAACGTAGGCGATCTGCTGGATGTGATTGAACGCGGCGATGTCCGCACAGAATTACTCAAAGAGCTGGAGCGCCAGCAGCGTAAATTGCAGGCATGGACAGAGGTCCCCGGCGTAGATCAGAGCCGTATCGACGCGCTCCGCCAGCAGTTGAAAAGCAGCAGCGCCGTCCTGATGGCCGCGCCGCGCGTCGGGCAGTTTTTGCGTGAAGACCGCCTGATTGGCCTGGTGCGCCAGCGTCTGAGCATTCCTGGCGGCTGCTGCAGCTTCGACCTGCCGACGCTGCATATGTGGCTACATATGCCACAGGCGCAGCGTGACGCACAGGTGAACAGCTGGCTGGCAAGCCTGGAGCCAATGCACCAGACGCTATCGCTGATCCTCGATCTGATCCGTAACTCTGCGCCGTTCCGCAAGCAAACCAGCCTGAATGGTTTCTTCCAGGATAACGGTGATGATGCCGATCTTCTGCGTCTCAACCTGTCTCTCGGCGAACAGCTTTACCCACAGATTTCCGGGCATAAGAGCCGCTTTGCGATTCGCTTTATGCCGCTGGACAGTGAAAATGGCACCGTGCCGGAACGTCTCGATTTTGAACTGGCCTGTTGTTAAGGAGTGCCGATGTCTGATGTCACCACCGTAAGCTGCCCAACCTGTGGCAAAACCGTTGTCTGGGGCGAAGTCAGTCCGTTCCGCCCATTCTGCTGCAAGCGCTGTCAGCTCATTGACCTGGGCGAATGGGCGGCGGAAGAGAAACGCATTCCAAGCGAAGGCGATCTCTCGGATAGCGATGACTGGAGTGAAACCCAGCAGTAATCTGTAAAGCCTGCTGGCGCTTCGCTCAGCAGGCCTACGGTTGTGCGACTAACCGCAGGATCACGGGTTCATTAGCTGGCGGGAATTTTTCGGCATCACTTGCCTGAAGTTCCACCCAGTTACCCGGCTGTCCCTCTTTTCCCCAGGGTTCCCCCTCCCAGTTTTCTACCAGCCAGAACCACAGCGTGATGTGCCTGTCCGGAAACTGGTACTCAAGCTTATCAAACAGCGTTGCGCCAAGCGGCGTGATCCCCACCTCTTCCTGAAGCTCCCGAACCAGCGCCTCTTCCGGCGTTTCACCTGACTCGATTTTACCGCCTGGAAACTCCCACTTGTTCGCCATATGGGCGTCGGCAGCGCGCTGGGTGATGAAGATTTGGTTTTGCGGGTTGCGAATAATCCCGACGGCAATTTGCAGTATTTTCATATTGTCACTTCCATAAAAAAGGCGCAGATTTCTGCGCCTTTTTGTTTTTTTATGAACTTAGCTCAGACGGCCGTGGCACGCCTTGTACTTTTTACCGGAACCACACGGGCAAGGATCGTTACGACCCACTTTACGATCGCCGGTCTGCGCGGCGATCGCCGCTGCGGCTTCGCTGTCGTCGGTCTGATGACTCAGCTGTTGCATCTGTGCCAGACGCTCGGCTTCTTCACGACGCTGCTGCTCCATCGCTTCCACTTCTTCCGGCATACGCACCTGAACCTTGCTCAGGGTGCTGATCACTTCATACTTCAGTGATTCCAGCATAGAGGCAAACATGGAGAAGGATTCACGCTTATATTCCTGCTTCGGATCTTTCTGCGCATAGCCACGCAGGTGAATACCCTGGCGCAGGTAGTCCATCGCCGCCAGGTGCTCTTTCCACAGGGAGTCGAGCGTCTGCAGCATTACACCTTTTTCGAAATGACGCATCATTTCAGCACCAACAACCTCTTCCTTACGCTTGTAGACGTCCAGCGCGGTTTCAAAGATACGTTCGCGCAGGGTCTCTTCGTGCAGCTCAGGCTCTTTATCCAGCCACTCTTTGATTGGCAGATCGAGGTCAAAGTCATTTTTCAGACGTTCCTGCAGGCCTTCGATATCCCACATCTCTTCCAGAGACTGCGGTGGAATATGCGCGTCGATGGTGGCTTTAAACACATCTTCACGAATGCTGTTGATGGTTTCGCTCACGTCGGACACGTCCAGCAGTTCGTTACGCTGGGTGTAGATCGCGCGACGCTGATCGTTAGCCACATCATCATATTCCAGCAGCTGCTTACGAATATCAAAGTTGCGGCTTTCCACTTTACGCTGTGCGTTAGCGATCGCTTTAGTCACCCAAGGGTGCTCGATGGCTTCGCCAGGTTTCATCCCCAGCTTACGCATCATGCCGGAAACACGGTCGGAGGCGAAAATACGCATCAGCGCATCTTCCATAGACAGGTAGAAGCGGGATGAACCGGCATCACCCTGACGACCCGCACGGCCACGCAGCTGGTTATCGATACGACGAGACTCGTGACGCTCTGTACCGATAATGTGCAGACCGCCGGAAGCCAGGACGGCGTCATGACGAACCTGCCAGTCGGCTTTGATCTGCGCAATCTGTTCTGGCGTTGGGTTTTCCAGCTCCGCCACTTCAGCCTGCCAGCTACCGCCCAGCATAATATCGGTACCACGACCCGCCATGTTGGTGGCAATGGTTACTGCAGCCGGATAACCCGCCTGCGCAACAATGTCCGCTTCTTTGGCGTGGAATTTGGCGTTCAGAACGTTGTGTTTGATACCCGCTTTAGTCAGCTCGTGAGAAACCACTTCAGATTTCTCGATTGAGATGGTCCCCACCAGAACCGGCTGGCCGTTGGCAGTGCGGTCGCGAATATCTTCGATGATCGCCTGAATTTTTTCCGCTTCGGTCATGTACACCAGATCCGGCATATCCTTACGGATCATCGGACGGTTGGTTGGAACGACCACGGTATCCAGCTTGTAGATGGAGCTGAATTCAAACGCTTCGGTATCAGCAGTACCGGTCATCCCCGCCAGCTTCTCGTACAGACGGAAATAATTCTGGAAGGTAATAGACGCCAGCGTCTGGTTTTCATTCTGAATATCCACACCTTCTTTGGCTTCCACAGCCTGATGCAGACCGTCAGACCAGCGACGTCCCTGCATGGTACGGCCGGTGTGTTCATCGACGATGATCACTTCGCCGTCTTTAACGATGTAATCGACGTCGCGGGTGAACAGCGCGTGGGCGCGCAGTGCAGCGGTCACGTGGTGCATCAGCATGATGTTGCTCGGGGAGTACAGGGACTCGCCCTCTTCCATGATGCCTTCAGCCACCAGCAGCTCTTCAATTTTCACCAGACCACGTTCGGTCAGGTTCACCTGGCGCGCTTTTTCATCTACGGAGAAGTGACCTTCACCCTGGAAGGTATCCGAGTCCTCTTTCTCCTGGCGCAGCAGGTGTGGAATGATTTTGTCGACTTTACGGTACATCTCGGAGCTGTCTTCAGCCGGGCCGGAGATGATCAGCGGGGTACGCGCTTCATCGATCAGGATGGAGTCAACCTCATCCACCAGCGCATAGTGCAGCTTACGCTGTACGCGCTCTTCCGGGCTGAACGCCATGTTGTCACGCAGGTAGTCGAAGCCGTATTCGTTGTTGGTGCCGTAGGTGATGTCCGCGTTATACGCTTCGCGCTTGGCTGGCGCAGGCAGGCCGGACATGTTGATGCCGACGGTCATACCGAGGAATTCGAACAGTGGACGGTTGTTTTCGGCGTCACGCTGCGCCAGATAGTCGTTGACGGTAACCACGTGAACGCCTTTACCGGTCAGCGCGTTCAGGTAAGCCGGCAGCGTTGCGGTCAGGGTTTTACCTTCACCGGTACGCATTTCCGCGATGCAGCGCTCGTTGAGCACCATACCACCCAGCAGCTGAACGTCGAAGTGACGCATGCCGAATACACGCTTACTCGCTTCGCGCACGACAGCAAACGCTTCCGGGATCAGGCTCTCTAAGGTTTCACCTTTTTCCAGACGCGCACGGAATTCCGCCGTTTTCGCTTTCAGCTCGTCATCAGAGAGCTTCTCCATCGCCGGTTCCATACCGTTGATGACGGCAACAGCTTTGCGCATACGGCGCAGGGTACGATCGTTACGACTACCAAAAACTTTAGTTAACAATTTGATTAGCATAATAAATTCTCAAACGCCCCATTGTGGGCAGATAAATTAAGGTATTGAAAAAGTTAATTTAGCTGAGGCGTTGCGGCCCGGCGCGAATGCCGTGAGCCTGGCTAATCCAGGTTGAAACAGAGAATGAAGCAGGTGAAACAAACGCACGCTGCGTTGTCTGACGAACCATGACCGGCGGCTGGCTGTCCTGCGTGAGCAGCGCGTTGAGCGTGTCCAGCAGGGCAAGATGCTGAGCCTGCACCGGCAGCGCCTCTTCCGCAACAGGCATGGCCTGCGGTGCCATCGCAAAGGACAGATGGCGGATAACGGTGCGGATAGCGTGCTGGTGCCAGTAATCGACGGTGAAGTTTGGGCGGCGACTGGCTTCAAGCCACGCGAGGTTAGTGAAGTTAACCCGCGTGCTGAGATCGTGTTTAGTGGTGGAGGTTTTTGCGGGCGTCGCCGCTTCGGCACTGTTGCTGAGCGCAGGCAAGCCGAAACTCGCCGCGACCATCCCTAATAAGAGATGCGGCCAGAAGTAACGTCTGCCAAATTGTCGCCAGCGCGTCAGTATTCCGCTCACCTGCTCCACCCAATAAGCCAGCCTTGCAGAGGCTGAGTTCAGTTATTCATTTTAGCGCCCAGATAGTACCACTAAAGCCAATATACATCAGCAGGAATGAGGTGCCGCCGCGGAGAAAAACGGTCAAGAATGCAGCTAACGCACATATTTTCTGAGTAAGACAAACGAGAGATAACGCTGGGGTAAACGAAGAAGGGTAAAAATAAAAACGACTGGTCTTCCTGGTCGGAGAGAGTACCAGGTTAACCAGTCGATTTTTTTACGAAACGGTTTGAACCGTTACGCCAGAACCATGCTTGGTGCTTTGAAAGCCAGCGGCAGTTCAGCTTCGTCTTCGAAGGTCACATATTCCCAGGCTTCCTGTTTTGCCAGGACGGCCTGCAACAGTTTGTTGTTCAGCGCATGACCGGATTTGAACGCGGTAAATGCACCAATGATGTTGTGACCACACATGAACAGGTCGCCAATAGCATCCAGCATTTTGTGACGAACGAATTCATCTTCGAAACGCAGGCCGTCTTCGTTCAGTACGCGATAATCGTCAACAACGATGGCACAATCGAAGCTGCCGCCCAGGCACAGGCCGCGGGACTGCAGATATTCGATATCACGCATGAAGCCAAATGTACGGGCTCGGCTGATCTGGCGCATAAACGCATCGGCAGAGAAGTTCATCGCATAGCGCTGGGTGCTGGAGTCAATCGCCGGATGGTTAAAGTCGATGGTAAAGTCCAACGAGAAACCATTGTACGGTTTGAATTCAGCCCATTTATCGCCATCTTCGACGCGAACGGTCTCTTTGATGCGTACAAATTTCTTCGCGCAGTTCAGTTCTTCGATGCCGGCATCCAGCAACAGATAGACGAACGGTGCAGCACTGCCATCCATAATCGGGATTTCTGGCGCATCGACTTCAACAATAATGTTGTCGATACCCAGACCCGCCAGGGCGGCGTTCAGGTGCTCTACGGTAGAAATCCGCACGTCATGCTCGTTCACCAGACAAGTACAGAGCATAGTATCACGCACAGATTTGGCATCGGCCGGAAAATCTACCGGTGGATTCAAGTCGGTGCGACGATAGATGACCCCGGTATTGGCCGGCGCAGGGCGTAACGTCAGCGTGACTTTCTTGCCGGTATGTAAACCGACACCAGTCGCCTGAACGATACGTTTAAGTGTCCTTTGTTTGATCATCGTATAATCTCGCCAAATTAACTATCCAACCGAGAGTGTATATCACTAACGGTGGGCCAGTTTAGCACAAAGAGCGCAAATCCCCTAATTCCAGCCAATTCTTAGTCAGCTTGCTTACGCAGGAACGCCGGGATATCCAGATAATCTGGCTCTTTCGCCGTTTGCGGCGTTGGGTCGTTCACCACTTTCGCGGCCGGTTTCTGCTCCTGAGTCAGAGGAGACATACCGTGCTGCTGGTAACGATCCATTACCGGTTGCTGAGTCTGCTTGTTGGTCACCAGGGTGATCTCAGGACGCTTGTCCATACCGATACCGGTCGCAACAACGGTAACACGCAGCTCGTCGTTCATTTCAGGGTCAAGGGAAGTACCGATTACCACGGTAGCGTTGTCAGAGGCGAACGCACGGATGGTGTTCCCCACGGTTTCGAACTCATCCAGACGCAGGTCAAAGCCAGCGGTAATGTTGACCAGCACGCCGCGCGCACCAGACAGATCGATATCTTCCAGCAGTGGAGAAGAGATAGCCATTTCAGCCGCTTCTTCAGCACGGTCTTCACCGCTCGCCACGCCAGAGCCCATCATCGCGTAGCCCATTTCGGACATAACGGTGCGAACGTCTGCAAAGTCAACGTTCATCAGGCCAGGACGGGTAATCAGTTCAGCGATCCCCTGAACCGCGCCTTTCAGCACGTCGTTTGCTGCACCGAATGCGTCCAGCAGGGAAATACCGCGACCCAGAACTTTCAACAGCTTGTCGTTCGGGATGGTGATCAGCGAGTCCACATGCTTGGACAGCTCGGTGATACCCTGCTCCGCGAAGGCCATACGCTTCTTGCCTTCAAAATTGAAAGGCTTGGTCACGACAGCAACGGTCAGGATACCTAAATCTTTTGCCACTTCAGCCACAACAGGTGCTGCGCCGGTACCGGTACCGCCACCCATACCTGCTGCGATGAAGACCATGTCCGCACCTTCCAGTGCAGCGCGCAGCGCTTCACGATCTTCTTCAGCCGCATTGCGACCGACTTCCGGGTTAGCCCCTGCTCCCAGCCCTTTGGTGATACCACCGCCGATCTGGATAGTCTGGCCTACAGCCGTCTTACGCAGTGCCTGCGCATCGGTGTTAACTGCGAAGAATTCAACACCTTCAATGCGTTCACGCACCATATGCTCTACGGCGTTACCGCCGCCGCCACCGACGCCGATGACTTTAATCACCGCGTCGTTGGTCAGTTCCATAGGTTCAAACATAATTTCTCTCTCCGTTGTGCCTGTCGCCCGAGACCGCTAATTCTCTACGGTCTCTTAAAAAAATTAAAACTCTTTTCGCAACCAGTTGTTCAGTCGTTTGACCCACGACCCCACTGAGACGCGTTTTTCCACTTCTGCTTCACCACTGAGATGAGATTCCTTCCCGTAGTGGAGCAGGCCCACAGCCGTTGAATAATACGGCTCCTGAGCATAATCCGTTAAACCGGTGATATTCAGCGGCGCACCAATACGCACCTGCGTATGGAATACGCGCTGAGCACAGGCCGCAAGACCTTCAATTTGCGCTGCACCGCCGGTTAATACAATCCCCGCCGCAAGATGATGTTTAACGCCCTGCTGACGAAGCTGTTCCTGTAACTGTAAAATCTCTTCGTTGACCAGGTTGAGCAGCTCGGTATAGCGCGGCTCAATGACCTCTGCCAACGTCTGGCGCTGCAGGCTACGCGGTGGACGACCACCGACGCTCGGCACTTCAACGCTCTCATCTTTGCCAACGATAGACCCCAGCGCACAGCCGTGGCGCACTTTAATCGCTTCTGCATCGCTCGGCGGCGTACCAAAAGCGTAAGCAATATCGCTGGTCACAACGTTCCCGGCATAAGGGATCACTTTCGTGTGGCGCAACGCACCGCCGGTATACACGGCGATATCCATTGTACCACCACCAATATCGACCACACAGACACCCAGTTCACGTTCATCTTCGGTCAGCACGGAATAACTTGCCGCCAGACCCGCGAAAATAAGTTGGTCAACTTTCAGGCCACAACGTTCAACGGCTTTTACAATGTTCTTCGCCATATCGTTGTGACATGTGATCAGGTGCACTTTTGCCTGCATACGTACGCCAGAAAGACCGACCGGGTTCTTGATCCCTTCCTGGTAGTCAATTGCATATTCCTGTGGAATGACATGCAGCACGCGATGTTCGTCGCGGACACGGACGGATTTCGCCGTGTGCACAACGTTTTCAACGTCTTCCTGCGTCACTTCTTCTTCGGAAATCGGCACCATACCGATTTCGTTCTGGCAGCTAATGTGCTTACCAGAAAGGGCCAGATAGACAGAAGAAATCTGGCAATCTGCCATCAGTTCAGCCTGATCGATGGCGCGCTGAACGCATTTCACCACCGATTCAAGATCGTTTACCCCACCTTTATCCATACCACGGGACGGGCAACTGCCTACGCCAATGATATTGACCATACCGTCGGGCAGAACTTCCCCTACTAAAGCGGCAACCTTCGCGGTGCCAATCTCCAGTCCAACTACCAGTTTTCTGTCCGTCGCCTTGATCATTGTTGTTCTGCCTGTACCTGTGCCTGATTCTGTTGCTGATTAGGTTCCTCGACCGGAGCCGGTACCCAACCGACTGCTGCGCCTGAGTCATAGCGCAAATCAACGTAGCTTATCCGTTTGCCGTCAGTCTGTGCCTGCTGCTGTAAAACCGGGTAAAGTTCGACAAAACGCGCCAGACGCTTCATTGTGTCGCCGCGTCCCAGGTTGAGCTTAATGCCGTTCGTTAACGTCAGCTGCCAGGAACGGCGCGCCGTCATGGCAGCATCTTTTAACGTAAACCTGTCCTTCGCCAGCACCTGACCCATTTCGCGAAAACCTTGTAACACCTCGTTTTCGCTACCTTCCGGGCCATACAACATCGGTAAATTTTGCTTGTTGACACGATCGGCCGGGACGCTGAAGGAGTTTCCGTCTGCGTCAACCATGTGCTGATCATTCCAACGCGCAATGGGCACATATTCAACCAGATGAATCTTCAATTCATCAGGCCATTGCTTTCTTACGCTCGCCTGTTTTATCCATGGCAGACGTTCTATCTGGCTCTGGATAATGTTGACGTCCTGCGTCATAAAGGTGCCAGGCGAGCCCAGCGCCAGAATTGACTGGCGAATATCGTCGTTACGCGTGTAGTGACGCTCACCGGTGACCACCAGCTTAGAAAGCGGCAACCGCTGCGCATCTTCCATCCAGCCCAGGACCATCCAGCCGCTGATAAACACGGTGCACAGCACCCCGAGCAGGAAAATGATGCCTGCAAGACGCGTTCCATTACTGCGGCGTGAGGAGGCGTATTCGTCCTCGTCATCGCGGTTGCGCGTGTTCAATGCAGCCTGAGACATATCAGCCCGCCTGGTCCAGAATGCGTACGACTAACTGCGAGAAGCTCATCCCCGCCTGACGCGCGGCCATCGGCACAAGGCTGTGGCTGGTCATTCCCGGAGAGGTATTCGCTTCCAGCAGATAAAATTGTCCGTCACTGCCCTGCATCACGTCGATGCGTCCCCAGCCCTGACAACCCAGAATATGCCAGGCTTTAAGCACCAGGGACTGTAAATCTGCTTCACGCTCAGCTTCAAGACCACAAGGGCAGAAATATTGCGTCTCATCAGAGAGATACTTCGCCTCATAATCATAGAAGGTTCCGGCCGGTTGGATACGAATTGACGGTAAAATTTCTTCGCCAAGCATCGCGACGGTAAATTCCGGCCCGCTGAGCCATTTTTCAATCAGAACTTCTTCATCATGTTGAAATGCCAGTGCTAAAGCGGACGAAAGATCTTCAGCTTTGTCGACTTTGGACATTCCCACGCTGGAGCCTTCCCGGCTGGGCTTTACAATAACCGGTAAGCCCAGCTCAGCAATGCGTGCATTAACGCTATCCGGCAGGCCCAATTCAAATTCGCGACGCGTCAGCGCAACCCATGGCGCAACGGGTAACCCCGCGCCCTGCCACAGAAGCTTGCTGCGCAGTTTATCCATAGAGATAGCGGAGGCCATCACGCCGCTGCCGGTGTACGGCATGCCGATCAAATCCAGAAGCCCCTGCAGGGTGCCGTCTTCGCCGCCGCGACCATGCAAAGCGATAAAGACTTTATCGAAGCCCATGGCTTTTAATTGCGTCACGTCGACCTCTTTTGGGTCGACCAGGTGCGCATTGACGCCACCTTCGCGCAGTCCCGCCAGCACAGCCGCGCCGGAATTCAGGGAAACCTCGCGCTCGGCGGAGGTACCGCCAGACAGGACAGCAATCTTATCAGCCATGATGCTCATCCTCCTGGGTTTGCGGCTTCAGTTTGATTTCAGCTAAGGTACGGGCGATTTTGCCAATATTTCCCGCGCCCTGAATCAGAATCAAATCGTTACCTGTCAGAACCGGTGCCAGAATTTCCGCCACCTGTGCAGGGTCAGAAACCAGAATAGGGTCAACTTTACCGCGTCCACGGATGGTACGACACAGAGAGCGGCTGTCGGCCCCCGGAATCGGCGTCTCGCCTGCGGCGTACACGTCCAGCATTAACAGGGTGTCTACCTGTGACAGGACGCTGGCGAAATCGTCGTACAGATCGCGCGTACGCGTGAAGCGGTGCGGCTGGAAGACCATCACCAGATTTTTGTCCGGCCAGCCTGCGCGTGCGGCTTTAATGGTGGCGTCGACTTCGGTCGGATGGTGGCCATAGTCGTCCACCAGCATCGCAGTGCCGGCTTTACCGTTCACGGCGTCCAGCGGGAATTCACCGAGGAAGTCGAAGCGACGGCCGGTGCCCTGGAAGCTTTCCAGCGCGCGCAGAATGGCATCATCATCAATGCCTTCTTCCGTCGCGACGGCCACAGCCGCTGCGGCATTGAGGGCGTTATGGCGACCTGGCGCATTCAGCGTGACGTGCAGCAGCTCTTTGTCCTGACGCGCCAGCGTGAAGTGCCCCTGCGCACCGATCTGTTTGTACTCTTCCACGCGGACGTCAGCGTCTTCGCTGAAGCCGTAAGTGGTGATTTGACGACCCACGCGCGGCAGCAGCTCGCGGATCACCGGATCGTCTACGCACATCACCGCGCGTCCATAGAATGGCAGGTTGTGCAGGAAGTTGATGAAGGTCTGCTTTAAGTTCTCGAAGTCGCCCTGGTAGGTATCCATATGGTCAGCTTCGATGTTAGTGACAATCGCCACCATCGGCTGCAGGTGCAGGAACGACGCGTCGCTCTCATCCGCTTCGGCAATCAGATAACGACTGTGGCCCAGACGCGCGTGTACGCCTGCGGCTTTGACCAGACCGCCGTTGACGAACGTCGGGTCGAGACCCGCTTCCGCATAAATACTGGAGACCATCGCCGTGGTCGTGGTTTTACCGTGGGTCCCGGCAATGGCGATGCCGTGACGGAAACGCATCAGTTCCGCCAGCATTTCTGCACGGCGGATCACCGGAATGCGCGCTTCGTGCGCGGCAACGATTTCCGGGTTGTCAGAGGAGATGGCGCTGGAGACCACCACCACGCTCGCATCGCGCACATTTTCCGGACGATGGTTGAAATAGATAGTCGCCCCAAGCGACGCCAGCTGCTGCGTAACAGGGTTTGGCGCCAGGTCAGACCCGCTGATCTGATAGCCTTCGTTAGCTAACACTTCGGCAATACCGCCCATGCCAGCACCACCGATGCCAACAAAGTGAATGTGCCGGACGCGACGCATCTCGGGCACGATTGAACGCAGTTTTGCCAGTTGTTGTGTATTCATTCTCTAAACGCCATCGACTACTTAAAATTCGTGCAGCGCAACACGCGCTGCGAGGGTTAAGCCTGGGCTGCCAGGCTCACTTCTTTTGCCACCCGTTCCGTCGCATCAGGGATAGCGGCCGCGCGTGCGCGTTGCGCCATCTCCAGCAGTGCGTCTCTGTTCCAGCCCGCCAGGGTGGTGGCGACCGCGTCGGCGGTAAATTGTGGCTGTTCAAATATCTTCGCGGCACCGGCTTTCTCAAGCGGCAGCGCATTCCAGTACTGCTGTCTGTCTTTGTGCTGGAACGGCACAAAAAGGGCCGGCAGACCGGCGGCGGCGATCTCGCTCACCGTCAGCGCGCCTGAACGACAGACCACGACATCGGCCCAGGCATACGCTGCCGCCATGTCGTCGATAAATTCTGTGACTTTATGCTGCGGCTGGCCTTCGTCTGCGTAAGCTTGCTCAACGGTCTGCTGAGCGCCTTTTCCGCTCTGGTGCCAGATGGTCACGGTATCCCCCAGCTTTGCGGCAACCTGCGGCATCGTCTGGTTTAGAACACGCGCCCCCTGAGAGCCGCCGACGACCAGTACACGAACCGGCCCTTCACGGCCCGTCAGGCGAGCGTCCGGCAGCGGGAGCGCCAGCACGTCCACACGCACCGGGTTACCCACCACGTCCGCTTTCGGGAACGCACCGGGAAACGCCTGCATAACTTTGGTAGCGATTTTCGCCAGCCACTTGTTGGTCAGACCGGCAATACCGTTCTGTTCATGCAGCACAACGGGAATGCCTAAGGACCACGCCGCCAGCCCGCCAGGACCAGAGACATAGCCGCCCATGCCCAGCACCACATCTGGCTTAAAGCGCTTCATGATGGTGCGCGCCTGGCGCCAGGCGTTAAAAATACGCACAGGTGCCAGCAGCATTGCCTTGAGGCCTTTGCCCCGAAGGCCGGAAATACGAATAAAGTCGATCTCAATACCGTGCTTCGGTACCAGATCGGCTTCCATGCGGTCTGCGGTTCCCAGCCAGCGTACCTGCCAGCCCTGATCCATTAAATGGTGCGCAACCGCCAGCCCCGGGAACACGTGTCCACCGGTACCGCCTGCCATCACCATTAACCGCTTCGGTTGATTCATCGTGAACCTCGTGTAAACGCCTGGGCTTTTTCCAGACGCGTTTCATAATCTATACGCAACAAAAACATGATGGCCGTCGACATAATCAACAGACTCGAACCACCATAACTGATCAACGGCAACGTCAGACCTTTGGTCGGCAGCATACCCGCTGCGGCCCCGACGTTAACCAATGCCTGGAAGCTAAACCAGATACCAATTGAACAGGCTAAGAATCCTGAGAAGCGGTGATCGATCTCCAGCGCTTTCCGGCCGATAGACATGGCGCGGAAAGCGACGAAGAATACCATTAATAGCGCTAATACCACACCGATATAACCCAGTTCTTCCGCAATAATGGAGAAGATGAAGTCAGTATGCGCTTCCGGTAAATACTCCAGTTTCTGTACCGAGTTACCCAGCCCCTGCCCCCAGACTTCACCGCGACCAAAGGCCATCAGCGACTGCGTCAGCTGATAACCGCTGCCGAAGGGATCTTCCCACGGGTTCCAGAACGAGGTAACACGGCGAATACGGTAAGGCTCGGCGAGGATCAGCAGCACAACCGCCGAAATACCCATCCCGATGATAGCGATGAACTGCCACAGCTTCGCGCCCGCCAGGAACAGCATGGCCAGAGTGGTAACGAACAGCACGACAACGGTACCGAGGTCAGGCTGCGCCAGCAGTAATACCGCCAGCACCAGAATCACGCCCATCGGTTTTAAGAAGCCGCGCAGGTTGTTACGCACTTCATCAACCTTACGCACCAGGTAGTTAGCCAGATAGCAGAACAGGGAGAGCTTGGTAAATTCCGCAGGCTGAATGCGCAGCGGGCCAAAGGCGATCCAGCGCGATGCCCCGTTAACAGAGCTCCCCACCACCAGTACGATCAGCAGCATAATAATCGAGGCGATCAGCATCGCCGTACTGTGGCGCTGCCAGAACTCCATCGGCAGGCGCAAGGTCACCAGCGCCAGGCAGAACGCCAGGATGATGTAAAGACCATCACGCTTGGCAAACAGGAAAGGATCGTTCGCCAGACGCTGCCCGACGGGCATTGAGGCTGACGTCACCATAATGAAGCCGACCGCCGCCAGCCCCATAGTGAGCCAGAACAGCGTGCGATCGTACATGACCAGGCTGTCGTTATCTTTTTGACGAGAGCCCATCACCCAGCCTTTGAGCGCCGCAAATACCCATGCCAGGATCCCAAATCCTGGCAGGCGCGGCATTTTCAGGCGAGGGAGAGATAAACGCATTAGCCTAACTCCTTCGCCAGGCGGGTAAAGACATCACCACGCTGTTCGAAATTCTTGAATTGATCGAGGCTGGCACAGGCCGGAGAGAGCAGCACCATATCGCCTGGCTTCACGCGAGGGGCAATCAGCCGCATCGCCTGTTCCATGGTTTCGGTTTGCTCGGCAACCTCAGGGCGCAGTTCAGCCAGCTCGCTGCCGTCACGCCCGAAGCAGTACAGGCGGATGTTATCTCCGGCGAGATACGGCTTCAGTGAGGAGAAATCAGCTGATTTACCGTCGCCGCCCAGCAGTAAATGCAGGGTGCCGTCAACGTGCAGACCGTTCAGCGCGGCCTCCGTGCTTCCGACGTTGGTGGCTTTGGAGTCGTTGATCCAGCGCACGCCGTTGTGCTCCAGCGCCAGCTGGAAACGGTGCGCCAGGCCAGAAAACGTGGTTAACGCTTTCAGGCTGGAGGAGCGCGGCAGCCCTACTGCATCCGCCAGCGCCAGCGCTGCCAGGGCATTGGTATAGTTGTGCTGACCAGTGAGCTTCATCTCTTTCACGTTCAGCACTTTCTCACCCTTCACGCGCAGCCAGGTTTCGCCCAGCTGACGGTTCAGGTGGTAATCCCCCATCGTGATACCGAAGCTGATACAGCGATCGTCTGCACCGCGTACGGGCATGGTCAGCGCGTCATCGGCGTTAACAACGCAGACTTTGGCATTTTCATAAACGCGCAGCTTGGCGGCACGGTACTGCTGCAGACCAAATGGATACCGATCCATATGATCTTCAGTCACGTTGAGGATCGTCGCGGCCGCAGCGTGCAGGCTGGAGGTGGTTTCCAGCTGGAAGCTGGAAAGCTCGAGAACATACAGCTCGCAGCCTTTGTCCAGCAGCATCAGAGCGGGTAAACCAATGTTACCGCCAACGCCGACATTCATGCCCGCCGCTTTCGCCATTTCCCCCACCAGGGTGGTGACGGTGCTTTTACCGTTAGAACCGGTAATGGCGATAACAGGCGCCTGCGCTTCGCGGCAGAACAGCTCGATATCGCCGACAATCTCAACGCCCGCATCCGCAGCAGCGCTCAGCGAAGGATGCGCCAGCGCCATACCTGGGCTTGCGACAATCAGATCGGCTGCCAGCAGCCAGTCATCATTCAGACCACCAAGGTGGCGTTCAACCTGTTCCGGCAGTTTGTCCAGACCCGGCGGAGAGACACGCGTATCCATCACGCGTGGCGTCACGCCGCGTGCGAGGAAAAAGTCCACGCAGGAGAGCCCCGTGAGGCCCAACCCGATGATAACGACTTTTTTGCCCTGGTAATCTGCCATGATTAACGTACCTTCAGCGTTGCCAGGCCAATCAGCACCAGCATCAGCGAAATAATCCAGAAGCGCACAATCACGCGCGGCTCCGGCCAGCCTTTCAGTTCATAGTGGTGGTGAATCGGCGCCATACGGAAGATGCGCTGACCGCGCAGCTTGAAGGAACCGACCTGCAAAATCACCGACAGGGTTTCAACCACAAACACGCCGCCCATGATCACCAGCAGGAACTCCTGACGCAGCAGTACGGCGATAATGCCGAGCGCACCGCCCAAAGCCAGAGAACCGACGTCACCCATAAAGACCTGCGCCGGATAGGTGTTGAACCACAGGAAGCCCAGCCCCGCGCCGACAATCGCCGTACAGACGATCACCAGCTCACCCGCGTGGCGCAAATAAGGGATGTGCAGGTAGTTCGCAAAGTTCATGTTACCGGTCGCCCACGCCACCAGCGCAAAACCGGCGGCCACAAAGACGGTTGGCATAATGGCCAGGCCATCCAGACCGTCGGTCAGGTTAACTGCGTTGCCGGTACCGACAATCACAAAGTAGGCCAGAAGGATGTAGAACAGCCCCAGCTGCGGCATCACGTCTTTAAAGAACGGCACGACCAGCTCGGTGGCTGGCGTATCTTTCCCGGCCAGATACAGCGCGAAGGCCACGCCCAGCGCGATCACCGACATCCAGAAATATTTCCAGCGCGCAATCAGGCCTTTAGTATCTTTGCGAACGACTTTGCGGTAATCATCCACAAAACCGATGATCCCATAACCCACCAGTACCGTCAGAACGCACCAGACGTACGGGTTGGAGGGATAGGCCCACAGCAACACGGAAACTACGATGGCGGTCAGGATCATGATCCCGCCCATGGTCGGCGTGCCGCGCTTGCTGAAGTGCGATTCCGGACCGTCGTTACGCACAACCTGGCCGAAAGAGAGTTTTTGCAGACGGGCAATCATGCGCGGGCCCATCCACAACGAGATGAACAGCGCAGTCAGCAGGCTGACGATGGCGCGAAACGTCAGATACGAAAAGACGTTAAAGCCTGAATAATATTTGACCAAATGTTCGGCCAGCCAAACTAACATGTCCCGTTCTCCTGTAATGCGTGCACAACCTCTTCCATGGCGGCACTACGTGAACCTTTCACTAACACAGTCACAATTTGTTTTTCTGTAATCAACGCCTTAAGGCGCGCTATCAACGCGGTTTTATCAGCAAAATGCTCGCCAACGCCGCTGGCTTGGCTAATCGCCTGGCTCAGTTTTCCTGCGCTCAGCACGCAGTCCAGCCCTGCAGCTTTCGCCGCTTCACCGACCTGGGTATGGCAGGCTTCGCTTTCGTCGCCCAGCTCTGCCATATCGCCCACCACCATGATGCGGTAGCCCGGCATTTCAGATAACACCTGCACCGCCGCCGTCATCGAGCCCACGTTCGCGTTGTAGGAGTCATCAAGCAGCAGCTTGTTTTCCGAAAGCTGAATCGGGAACAGACGCCCCGGCACGGCTTTCAGGTTCGCCAGCCCGGTTTTAATCGCTTCATGCGACGCGCCCACTGCCGTCGACAACGCCGCCGCCGCAAGCGCATTGGCGATATTATGGCGACCCGGCAGCGGCAGCAGCACATCGACGCCACCCGTTGGGGTGGTGAGGGTGAACTCCGTACCGTGCGACGTCACGTGGATATTGGTCGCGGTAAAATCACTGTTGGCCGCATTCGGCGAGAAGCGCCAGGTTTTACGCGAACCAATGATGCTCTGCCAGTTCAGCCAGTCGTTGTTGTCGGCGTTCAGGATGGCGATACCGTCATCCGGCAGACCGGTGTAAATCTCACCTTTGGCTTTCGCTACGCCTTCCAGCGAGCCAAAGCCTTCCAGATGCGCCGCCGCGAGGTTATTCACCAGCGCGGCTTCCGGGCGAGTCAGGCTCACGGTCCAGGCGATTTCGCCCTGGTGGTTTGCCCCTAACTCGATCACCGCAAATTCATGTTCTTTGGTCAGGCGGAGTAATGTCATCGGCACGCCGATGTCATTATTGAGGTTGCCCGCGGTATAAAGCGTATTCCCGCACTGGCTGAGGATCGCCGCCGTCATCTCTTTCACCGACGTCTTGCCTGATGAACCGGTCAAGGCGACAACGCGCGTAGGGACCTGCTGGCGAACCCAGGCGGCCAGCTCACCGAACGCGAGACGCGTATCTTTCACCACAATTTGTGGCAGATCGATATCGAGCCTGCGGCTGACGAGCAGCGCACCGGCGCCGTTCTCTTTGGCCTGTTCCGCAAAATCATGCGCGTCAAAACGCTCGCCTTTCAGCGCCACAAACAGACAGCCCGCGGTGATTTTGCGGGTGTCCGTCGTCACGGCATCAATGGTCAGGTCTTGCCCGCGCAGGTCGCCCTGCAGGATGGCAGCGGCCTGGCTTAACGTGATGCTAATCATGCCACGACTCCCAGCAGACGAGCTGCCGTTACGCGGTCCGAGTAGTCCAGACGGCGATTGCCAACGATCTGATAATCTTCATGGCCTTTGCCCGCCAGCAGGACAACATCATTCTCCTGCGCCTGCATGATGGTGTTGGTCACGGCTTCCGCACGCCCTTCCACCACGCGAGCGCGGCCCGCGTCCAGCATGCCCGCCAGAATGTCATTAATGATGGCGCGCGGCTCTTCAGTACGCGGGTTGTCATCGGTCACAACCGGAATATCTGCGAACTGCTCAGCAATAGCCCCCATCAGCGGGCGTTTGCCTTTATCGCGATCGCCGCCGCAGCCAAACACGCACCAGAGCTTACCGGCGCAATGCAGGCGCGCCGCTTCCAGCGCTTTTTCCAGCGCATCCGGCGTGTGGGCATAATCAACCACAACGGTCGGTTTGCCCGGCGCGCTGAACACTTCCATACGGCCGCAAACCGGCTGCAGACGCGCTGAGGTTTTCAGCAGTTCAGCCATCGGATAACCCAGCGCCAGCAGCGTCGCCAGCGCCAGCAGAAGATTGCTGACGTTAAAGGCGCCCATCAGGCGGCTTTCAATTTCGCCTTCACCCCAGGAAGAGGAAAAGCGGATTGTCGCCCCGCTGTCGTGATAATTCACCTCAACCGCCTTCAGCCAGCGGCCGTGGCAGTTCGGATTGATATGGTCTTCCATCGACACCGCAACCGCATCCGGCAGCTTCGCCAGCCAGCGGCGGCCCACTTCGTCGTCGGCGTTGATGATGGCTTGTCCGTAATGGTGAGTAGAGAACAGCAGCCATTTCGCGGCTTCGTAATGCTCCATATCACCGTGATAATCAAGATGATCGCGGCTCAGGTTGGTAAACACGGAAGCGGCAAATTTCAGCGCCGCGACGCGGTGCTGAACCAGACCGTGCGAAGAGACTTCCATCGCAGCAAAGGTTGCCCCCTGCCCTGCCAGACCGGCAAGCACATGCTGTACGTCTACGGCCGAGCCGGTGGTGTTTTCCGTCGGGCTCACTTTGCCCAGCAGGCCGTTACCCACGGTACCCATCACCGCACCGGTTTCACCCAGCAGCTGGGCCCACTGCGCCATCAGCTGCGTGGTAGTGGTTTTACCGTTCGTACCCGTGACGCCTACCAGGCGCAGCTGGTCGGAAGGTTCGTGATAAAAACGTCCAGCGAGCGCGGAAAGACGCTCGTTTAACTGGCTGAGATAGATGACCGGCACCCCGTGCATTTCACGGATCTCACCGTCGGTTGCCTCATCTTTGGCCTCAGCAATAATGGCAGCCACACCTTGCGCAATCGCCTGCGGGATATAACGACGCCCGTCCGCCTGATGACCGACCACCGCCACAAAAAGATCGCCAGAAGCAGCCACGCGGCTGTCCAGTACCATCTCTCGCAGTGCTCGCTCCGGTGCATTTGGCACCCACGGAGCGAGAAGGTCGCGCAAATTACGATCTGCCACCTGTACCCTCGCCTTGATTAATTACAAATTCACTTTTTTCGCCCGTCGCCAGCGCATCCGGTTCGATGTTCATGGTGCGTAACACGCCGCCCATGATAGCCCCGAACACAGGCGCGGAGACGGCGCCGCCGTAGTATTTACCCGCCTGCGGATCGTTTATCACGACCACCAGCGCAAAACGCGGATTGCTTGCAGGCGCAACGCCTGCGGTATAGGCAATGTATTTGTTGATATAGCGGCCGTCCGGCCCTACTTTTTTCGCCGTACCGGTCTTGATGGCGATGCGATAACCTTTAATTGCCGCCTTCACGCCGCCGCCGCCGGGCAACGCCACGCTTTCCATCATATGAACAACCGTACGGACGGTTGATTCCGGGAAGATACGCTCGCCGGGAACCGGTGGATCAACTTTGGTAATCGACAGCGGACGATAAACGCCATAGCTGCCGATCGTTGCGTAGACTCGCGCTAACTGTAACGGTGTCACCATTAGCCCGTAGCCGAAAGAGAAGGTGGCCCTCTCTATGTCAGACCACCGTTGTTTTTGAGGATATAAGCCACTGCGTTCTCCGACCAACCCCAAATTGGTCGCCTTTCCAAGTCCAAAACGTGAGTAAGTCTCTACTAACGCTGAGGACGGCATCGCTAACGCCAGCTTTGAAACACCGACGTTACTCGACTTCTGTAACACCCCGGTCAGGGTCAATTCGCTGTAGCGCGCCACGTCTTTGATCTCGTGGCCGTTAATTCGGTATGGAATGGTATTCAGGACGGTGTTTTCGTTGACGATACCGCGCTGAAGGGCAGTCATGACCACCATCGGCTTAACGGTCGAACCCGGTTCGAACACGTCGGTGATGGTACGGTTACGCATAATATCCTTCTGCGTACCGGTAAGATTGTTAGGGTTGTAGGACGGGCTATTGGCCATCGCCAGCACTTCACCCGTGTTGACGTCAACTAACACGGCACTGCCCGATTCCGCTTTGTTGAAGGCCACGGCATTGTTCAGCTCGCGGTAAACCAGCGCCTGTAACCGCTCATCAATACTCAGGGCCAGATTGTGTGCGGCCTGGCTGTCCGTAGAGGAAATATCCTCGATCACGCGACCATAGCGGTCCTTACGCACAATACGCTCGCCGGGCTGGCCGGTGAGCCATTTATCAAAGCTTTTTTCAACGCCTTCAATCCCCTGGCTATCAACGTTAGTAAAGCCAATGAGGTGAGCAGTCACTTCGCCGGATGGATAGTAACGACGGGATTCTTCACGGAGATGGATCCCAGGCAGCTTCAATTTTTTGATGTAGTCCGCCATGTCAGGGTTCACCTGACGCGCCAGATAGATAAAGCGCCCTCGCGGGTTCGTATTTACGCGTGAAGCTAACTGGTCCAGCGGCATCTTCAGCGCATCCGCAAGGGCCTTCCAGCGGTTATCAAGCGTGATCCCGCCAGCGTCGTGCAGCTCTTTCGGATCGGCCCAGATCGCCTTCACCGGCACGCTCACCGCCAGCGGACGACCCGAACGGTCGGTGATCATCCCGCGGGATGTCGACACTTCCTGGACGCGCAGGGAGCGCATGTCGCCCTGACGCACCAGCATGTCAGGGGCGATGATTTGCAGCCAGGCCACGCGTCCCAGCAGAAAACCCAGAGCGAGTAAAATGCAGCCGCAAAGCAACGCAAAACGCCAACTGACAAAGTTGGCCTGTTCTTCCTGACGTTTTGGTTTTAGCGTTTTTGCCGCTGCTTTCATGCGTCGCGTTTTCCCTTATTTTTGTACTACGATATTTTCCTGCGAAGGATCAACATGCTGCAGCTGCAGCTTTTCCGTTGCGATCCGTTCAACCCGGCTGTGATCGCCGAGCGCGTTTTCTTCAAGGATCAGATTTCGCCATTCAATATCCAGCGCATCGCGTTCCAGTACCATCTGCTCGCGTTGCGCAGTCAATAAACGTGTATGGTGGGCGGTGGTCACCACCGTAACTGCCGTGACAATGATGCAAATGAACAGACAGAGTGGCAGTTTCCCAAACCGCAAAAGATCGTCGCCGATCACGCCAGGCAAGGCATGGCGCTCGTTGCTTCCTAACGAATCCTTAACTTTGCTTAGGGTCTCTGTCACTCTGCCGATCATGCGTTCGTCCTCTCTGCAACACGCAGCACTGAACTACGGGCGCGTGGATTCTCTGCCACTTCTTCTTCGCCCGGCATCAACTTGCCTAATGCTCGCAACTGACGGCCACCCAGTTTCCTGAGTTGTTCTTCCGTCATCGGCAGCCCCGCTGGCACCTGTGGACCGCGGCTTTGCTCACGCATAAAGCGTTTCACAATACGGTCTTCCAGCGAATGGAAGCTGATGATGGATAACCGCCCACCCGGGGCCAGCACGTCGAGCGAGCTTTTTAGCGCCAGCTCTATTTCCTCCAGTTCACTGTTTACCCAGATGCGAACCGCCTGGAAGGTACGGGTCGCGGGATGTTTGTGCTTATCCTTCACCGGTGTCGCCGCCGCGATCACTTCGGCCAACTCTTTGGTGCGGGTCATGGGCTCAATGCGATTGCGCTCAACGATGGCGCGCGCAATACGTTTGCCAAAGCGCTCTTCGCCAAACGTTTTGATGACCCATGCAATATCTGCTTCGTCAGCGGTCTGTAACCACTCAGCGGCAGACTGACCGCGCGTCGGGTCCATACGCATATCCAGCGGACCATCACGCATAAAGGAGAAACCACGTTCAGCATCATCAAGTTGGGGTGAAGAGACGCCAAGATCGAGAAGAATCCCGTCGATCTTGCCCGTCAGGCCACGCTCGGCAACATAATCCGCGAGCGCAGAGAAAGGTCCATGCACGATGGAAAAGCGTGGGTCATTGATGGTTTGTGCAACGGCAATTGCCTGCGGATCGCGATCGATTGCCAGCAGACGTCCTTCCTCTCCAAGCTGGGAGAGAATCAAACGCGAGTGACCACCGCGACCAAACGTGCCATCAATGTAGATGCCATCCGGACGAATATTCAGACCGTTTACGGCCTCGTCCAGTAACACCGTTTTGTGTTTATAATTTTCCATCATATTTATAGAGACAAGTCCTGCAGCCGTTCCGATAATGTTGCGGAATCAGACTGCTCAGCGTCGATATCTTCCTTGACCTGTTGATACCAGGTCGTTTCATCCCACAGTTCAAACTTGTTGAACTGCCCGACCAGCATCACTTCTTTGGTCAGACCGGCATGTTGCCGCAACACAGGGGCAATCAGTAACCGCCCTGCGTTATCCATCTGACATTCACTGGCATGTCCCAATAACAGCCGCTGCACGCGGCGTTCCTGCGGGTTCATGCTCGACAGTCGCGACAGCTTTTGCTCAATAATTTCCCATTCAGGCAAGGGGTAAAGCAGCAGGCAGGGGGAGTTAATGTCAATGGTGCAAACCATTTGACCCGCAGCGTTCTCAATCAGCTGGTCGCGGTATCGGGTTGGTACCGATAAACGCCCTTTGCTGTCGAGATTGACTAACGTAGCTCCACGGAACATGCCAGTCTCACCCCTCCTCACCACTTTAACCCACAAATTCCCACCTAAAGGAGTTTACGGAGCGAGGGAAAAGCTTGTCAAGCCAGGACTCTCCCTATAAGGACCCGAAAGCCCTCTATTTACAGAGATAAACAGTCCTGGTTAATAACTGCACAACTGGCGAGGCAAAATTAACGTTATGAATATTTGTAAGAAAAAAACCGAATATGCACACTAGCGTTAAAGCTCACTCAATATCATCGCAGATAAATATAAAGTGTCAGTTTGCGACGCGGGCAGCATTTTATGACAGATTCTCAGGGGATAACAGCGCCAGATTCATCCAGGTGCCCGGTAAGCGCGGAGGTTGCCACGTAAGCTGAAGCAGTAAGAGGAAAAACGTCTGAATATTCATCGACCGAAGAGGGTTTGTAACAAAATAATACAAAGATAGCTGTTTAAAATCGCCCGCATGTTCTTTAAAAGGACAATTTAAAAGCCAGAATGAATTAAAAAAATAGGCGATTACGATCCCGCAAGAATTATCCTAATTTCTCTCCGGGAATTATCTGCACGAATAATCACAGCAAAATGGGGCAGATTTCTCCGCCCCGGTCATTTCATTTTTGGCGGCTTAAAATTCCGCGATGGTAGAGATTACGTTTGATACGCGTCAGACCCGGCTTCGGTTTGCGCGGCTCATCCAGGCTTGCCAGCACAATCTCAAGCACGCGTTCAGCCACATCGCGGTGACGCTGTGCTACCGCCAGCACCGGGCACTGCAGGAAGTCGAGCAGCTCATTATCCCCGAACGTGGCAATCGCCAGGTCGGAGGGCAGTTTACCTTCACGACGTAAGGTCACATCCATGACACCCTGCAACAGCGCAAATGACGTGGTGAACAGCGCCTGAGGCATCGGATGCGTTTCCAGCCATTTCTCAAACAGCTGCGCTGCGGCTTCGCGTTCGTAGCTGTTGGCATAGAGGTAGTGAACCTCGCGCGGATCGTCTTTCCAGGCGGTTCTGAATCCCTGCTCACGCAGGAAGCTCACGGAAAGCTCAGGCAACGCGCCAAGATACAGCACTGTTTCAGCGGGGAACGTTCTCAGCTCTGCGGCCAGCATTTCGGCATCATCCTGATCCGCACCCACGACGCTGGTGAAATGCTCGCGATCGAGCGCGCGGTCCAGCGCAACGATTGGGAACGGGTCGTTCGCCCAGCGCTGGTAGAACGGATGCTCTGGCGGCAAAGAGGTCGACACGATGATGGCATCCACCTGGCGCTGGAGCAGATGCTCAATGCAACGCATTTCGTTGTCGGGCTGGTCTTCCGAGCAGGCAATCAGCAATTGATAGCCGCGCTGGCGCGCCTGTCGTTCAAGATAGTTGGCGATACGGGTATAGCTGGTGTTTTCCAGGTCAGGGATCACCAGACCAATAGAGCGGGTACGCCCGGCACGCAGACCGGCTGCGACAGCATTCGGATGGTAGTTATGCTCACGAACCACCGCCATAACTTTTTCAACGGTCTTGTCGCTGACACGGTACTGCTTTGCTTTACCGTTAATCACATAGCTGGCCGTTGTTCGTGACACGCCGGCTAGCCGGGCGATTTCATCCAGTTTCACAATTGCCCCTTAAAAAAAGAAAAGAGTCCATGGCCCTGTCAAGGTTATGGTTAAAACTTTTAACATCTAAACGCAGAAAAGACTTCGCGGCAACCGCTTTTATCTGCGTTGTCGGCTGATTACGCAAAAAAAAGCCCGGCTTTGGTGACCGGGCAGAAAGAGGCGAACCTTTTTGACAACTAACGCATGATTTTCTCGCCGCGTGACAGACCTACGACACCCGATCTCGCCACCTCGACAATTTTTGCAACGTCCCGCACGGACGCGAGGAAAGCATCCAGCTTGTCGCTTGTCCCGACCAGCTGCACAGTATAAAGAGAAGGCGTGACGTCGATAATTTGTCCGCGGAAAATATCCGCATTGCGTTTGACTTCATCACGCCCGTAGCCGCTGGCCTGGATTTTCACCAGCATGACCTCACGCTCAACGTAGGCCCCCTGCCCCAGCTCGCTCACGCGCAGTACGTCGACCAGCTTATGCAGCTGTTTTTCAATTTGCTCAAGCACTTTGGCATCGCCGACGGTTTGGATCGTCATACGCGACAGCGTCGGGTCTTCCGTCGGGGCAACGGTCAGGCTTTCAATGTTATAGCCGCGCTGGGCAAAAAGGCCAATGACGCGCGACAGTGCGCCAGACTCGTTTTCCAGTAAAACAGATAATATCCGGCGCATATCAGGTTCTCTCCGTTTTGCTTAACCACATTTCATCCATACCACCACCACGAATATGCATCGGATAAACGTGCTCGGTCCCATCAACAATCACATCCATAAAGACGAGGCGGTTGTTTTTTACGTGCTCAAGCGCTTGCGCGAGCTTCGTTTCCAGCTCAGCCGGATCGGTCACCCGCATGCCAACATGACCATAAGCTTCAGCAAGACGAACAAAATCCGGCAGCGATTTCATGTAGGACTGAGAGTGGCGGCCAGAGTAGATCATATCCTGCCACTGCTTCACCATACCGAGATACCCGTTATTCAGGTTCAGCACCAGTACCGGCAGTTCATATTGCAGCGCGGTAGACAGCTCCTGAATGTTCATCTGAATACTGCCGTCCCCCGTCACGCAGACGACGGTTTCATTCGGCAGCGCCAGCTTCACGCCCAGCGCGGCAGGCAGACCAAAGCCCATGGTTCCTAAACCACCGGAGTTGATCCAGTGTCGCGGTTTATCAAACGGGTAATACAGGGCGGCAAACATCTGATGCTGCCCCACGTCTGAGGTCACGTACGCCTCACCTTTCGTCAGTCGCCACACCGCTTCAATGACCGCCTGCGGCTTAATATTTTCACTTTGCGTGTCATATTTCAGGCACTGACGCGCGCGCCACTGTTCAATCTGCTGCCACCAGTCGCGGATCTCATCCAGCGGCTGGGTTGCACTCTCCTGGGTCAGCAGATCCAGCATTTGCTCCAGAACCTGCCGGGCATCACCGACGATCGGCACATCAGCCGACACCGTTTTTGAAATTGACGTTGGATCGATATCAATGTGCAGCACGGTAGCGTTCGGGCAATACTTCGCCAGGTTGTTGGTGGTGCGATCGTCAAAGCGCACGCCGACGGCAAAGATCACATCGGAATGATGCATTGTCATGTTGGCTTCATAGGTGCCGTGCATACCCAGCATCCCCAGCGCCTGACGATGGGTGGCAGGGAACGCCCCCAGCCCCATCAGCGACGACGCAACGGGAAGGTTAAGCTTTTCAATCAGTTCACGAAGCTGGGCTTCACAGGCAGAGTTGATCGCCCCGCCACCGACATAGACCACCGGTTTTTTGGCCGCCAGAAGCGTTTGCAACGCTCGCTTGATCTGACCTTTATGCCCCTGCGTTGTGGGATTATAAGAGCGCATGCTGACCGATTCCGGCCAGACATAAGGCAGCTTGTTTGCAGGATTGAGAATATCTTTAGGCAGATCGACCACCACCGGTCCCGGGCGTCCGCTCGCCGCCAGCCAGAAGGCTTTTTTCAATACGCCGGGAATGTCTTCTGTTTGCTTGACCAGAAAGCTGTGCTTCACAACGGGACGCGAAATCCCAACCATGTCGCACTCCTGAAACGCATCGTAGCCAATCAGTGAGGTTGCCACCTGCCCGGAGAGGATCACCAGCGGGATAGAGTCCATATAGGCCGTTGCAATCCCGGTAATGGCGTTTGTCGCGCCGGGGCCAGACGTGACTAACACCACGCCCACTTCACCCGTCGCACGTGCCAGGCCGTCAGCCATGTGTACCGCCGCCTGCTCGTGACGTACCAGAACATGGTCAATGCCCCCAACCGTATGCAGCGCATCATAAATATCGAGAACCGCACCGCCAGGGTAGCCGAACACTTGCTTTACGCCCTGATCGATCAGCGACCGAACGACCATTTCCGCGCCAGACAACATCTCCATGCTTTGCCTCCAGGCATTTTGTTATAGACGGACTGCCGAATTCATTTCCGCACCGTCTTACGATTGGGATGAACCAATCTTATATTTTGCAGAGTGTTCTTTACCTTAACCGCTCGTTATGAGGCAGGCAATTAGCAAACCCGGGGAGATAAACGGTGCGTAAAGCAGAAAAAGCAGCCGTTCACAGAAGATATGGTTAATTCATCTGGGAATAGAGAGTGAGGTGATAAATCATCGCTGAAAAGCGCGACAATGCAGGAAATCATCTATTTTTGCGTGCCGTAGAGCAGCCAAAAAAAATCATCACAGAAGAAAATAGCAGTTATCTAAAAAAACTCAGGATAAATCACATAAACCGATGCGATTTATCCTGATGCGTTTACCGGCGACAGATGCCAACCAGCAACTCTTCCATCCACTGATGTCCTTTATCCCGGCCCGCTGCTTCATGCCAGGAAAGATAACAGGTACGGCTATTTAGCTTGAGCGGCAGAGGCAAAATTTGCAGATTTAAAGGGTCAGAAAACTCTTCTGCCAGCCAGCGCGGCGCAATTGCCACCAGCTGTGTCTGAGAAACCACGTTTAATACGCTGACCATGGCCATGCCCTGATAAGCCACGCTCGCCTGTTTATCCGCAGTGTCATACCACGGCAGGCTAAAGGAAGCATATCTGTCGAGCGCAACAACGGCGTGCTGCTCGTTATAAACATCGTTTTCTCGCAGCGGAGAATTCAGGCGCGGGTGTTTTTTACTGGCGACCAAAACCATTTCATCTTTAAACAGCGGCACGCAGGAAAATTCCGGACGACGGAACTCTTCATACCCCAGAACGAATTCGATCTCCTGATAGCGTAACTGATGTTCTGTGTTTTGATTCAGGGATGATTTAAAAACAAGATTGATATTGGGTGCGATCTCTTCAACTTTATTATAGATAATCGACGTTAAATAATTATCTAAAGGGCTACAGACACAAAGATGGAATACGCGCTCGCTGCTTAAGGGTTCAAAGCCCGATCCCGGCAGCTCATTTTGGACCAGTTGCAACGCCTGACGAATGGAGCCAAACAGCTGGAATGCGCGCGCCGTAGGCTGGATCCCCCTCCCGTAGCGAACAAATAATTCGTCGTTAAACATAAGCTTAAGCCTGGCAACGGCATTACTCACGGCAGGTTGTGACATCCCCAAGCTTTGGGCAGCGCGGGTGATATTCTGTTCCTGCATGACAGCATCAAACACCGTCAGAAGATTCAGATCCACCGTGCGTAACTGCGGTTTAATCCCATCAGTAGCTTGAGGTTGTTTAATATTATTTTCTGGCACTTCTGACTCCACTGTCACGCTACACCCCTTTGCCAACGTACGGTAATAATCCTGAAAAATATCATTTATCATGCAAATACGATCAGCGAAAGAGAATTATTTAAAATTCGGAATAAATAAAGACTGTATATTAACGAAAATTAATGAACAAAACTGATATGTTTGACTTTAGGATTTAAATGAAACCATAAATCAAACCAATATACAATTGCCGTCAGGTTAATGATGGCTTAAGTATTATTAAACTGTTATTACTATCGCCCTACAGTTAGTTAACAACCTGTTATCTCTATTCGCTTTCCAGCATTCCGGAAAAGATTCACTGCATTTATAAGTTTATGATATCAAAACTATTTAAACACAAAGCATCCTCATAAAACATTTCACTCATTTTTAAACATTTATATTTATTGGTTTCTGCAACTCTTTTCTCAAGTCCAAAATTAGACAATTAATCGGGTAAAAAAAGCTAAAACCAGCACAATTAGCTAAAGTGAATACCCTGTTGATTCCGTCTGTCGGGCCCGTTTTCATCCTCAGGGGTTGACATGAACAACCGTATCCAGTACCACTAAAAGCATATTGAATTTAACGGAGCACGATTCATGACACGCACCATTCGTTTCACCGGTCTACTACTACTAAACGCATCCACTGTGCGCGGTAGACTGGCGGGCGAAATTCAGCGTTGAATCGTCACCAGTAAGACTAGAAACCCGCGCCACTGCGCGGGTTTTTTTATGCTCGTAGCAAGGCGCCCTAAGACTGACAAGGACCTAACCCATGAGCCAGCAAGTCATTATTTTCGATACAACTTTACGTGACGGTGAACAGGCATTACAGGCAAGCCTGAGTGTAAAAGAGAAACTGCAGATCGCGCTGGCTCTCGAACGTATGGGTGTTGACGTGATGGAGGTCGGTTTCCCTGTCTCTTCCCCAGGTGATTTCGAATCCGTACAGACCATTGCGCGCACCATTAAAAACAGCCGCGTCTGTGCCCTGGCGCGCTGCGTAGAGAAAGACATCGACGTCGCCGCCGAGTCGCTGAAGGTCGCCGAAGCGTTCCGTATCCACACCTTTATTGCTACCTCGCCTATGCACATCGCAACCAAGCTGCGCAGCACGCTGGATGAGGTGATTGAGCGCGCGGTCTACATGGTTAAACGCGCACGCAACTATACCGATGACGTTGAGTTCTCCTGTGAAGATGCGGGCCGTACGCCAATCGAAGACCTGGCGCGCGTTGTGGAAGCCGCCATCAACGCGGGCGCGAAAACCATCAACATCCCGGACACCGTCGGCTACACCATGCCGTTTGAGTTCTCCAACATCATCACCGGCCTGTATGACCGCGTGCCGAATATTGATAAAGCAATTATCTCCGTCCACACCCATGATGATTTGGGTCTGGCCGTAGGCAATGCCATCGCCGCCGTCCACGCTGGCGCGCGTCAGGTAGAAGGCGCGATGAACGGTATCGGCGAACGCGCGGGCAACTGTTCGCTGGAAGAAGTGATCATGGCGATCAAAGTGCGCAAAGACATCATGGACGTGCACACCCGCATCAATCACAACGAAATCTGGCGCACCAGCCAGACCGTCAGCCAGATTTGCAACATGCCCATTCCGGCTAACAAAGCAATTGTCGGTACCGGCGCCTTCGCGCACTCCTCCGGTATTCACCAGGATGGCGTCCTGAAGAATCGTGAAAACTACGAAATCATGACCCCGGAATCCATCGGCCTGAATCAGGTGCAGTTGAACCTGACCTCCCGTTCCGGTCGCGCGGCGGTTAAACATCGTATGGAAGAGATGGGTTATAAGGACAGCGATTACAACATGGACCAGCTGTACGACGCGTTCCTGAAACTGGCCGACAAAAAAGGCCAGGTGTTCGACTATGACCTGGAAGCGCTGGCCTTTATTAACAAGCAGCAGGAAGAGCCGGAGCACTTCCGTCTGGATTACTTCAACGTGCAGTCCGGCTCCAGCGACATCGCCACCGCCTCGGTCAAACTGGCCTGCGGCGATGAAATTAAAGCAGAGGCCGCTAACGGTAACGGCCCTGTCGATGCCATCTACCAGGCGATTAATCGCGTCACCGAGTATGACGTTGAGCTGGTGAAATATGACCTGACGGCCAAGGGCCACGGCAAAGATGCACTGGGTCAGGTCGACATAGTTGTTACCCACAATGGCCGCCGCTTCCATGGCGTGGGCCTGGCGACCGATATCGTTGAATCCTCCGCGAAAGCGATGGTACACGTGTTGAACAACATCTGGCGCGCCGCCGAAGTCGAAAAAGAGTTGCAACGCAAAGCTCAGAATAAAGAGAACAACAAGGAAACCGTGTAATGTCGAAGAATTACCATATTGCTGTGTTGCCGGGCGACGGTATTGGTCCGGAAGTGATGGCACAGGCGCTGAAAGTACTGGAAGCCGTTCGCGCGCGTTTTGCGATGAAAATCACCACCAGCCACTACGACGTGGGCGGTATTGCGATTGATAACCACGGTACGCCGCTGCCAAAAGCGACCGTGGAAGGCTGCGAAAATGCCGATGCCGTGCTGTTTGGTTCCGTCGGTGGCCCGAAATGGGAACACCTGCCTCCGGCAGAGCAGCCTGAACGCGGCGCGCTGCTGCCGCTGCGTAAACATTTCAAACTGTTCAGCAACCTGCGTCCGGCGAAGCTGTATCAGGGTCTGGAAGAGTTCTGCCCGCTGCGTGCGGATATCGCCGCCAACGGTTTCGACATTCTGTGCGTGCGTGAACTGACCGGTGGGATCTATTTCGGTCAGCCAAAAGGACGCGAAGGCAGCGGACAACACGAGAAAGCGTTCGACACCGAGGTGTATCACCGTTTCGAAATCGAACGTATCGCCCACATCGCGTTCGAGTCGGCGCGCAAACGCCGCCATAAAGTGACCTCCATTGATAAAGCGAACGTGCTGCAGTCTTCCATTTTGTGGCGCGAGATCGTCAGCGAAGTCGCTAAGCAGTACCCGGACGTCGCGCTGTCGCACATGTACATCGACAACGCGACCATGCAGCTGATTAAAGATCCGTCCCAGTTTGACGTGCTGCTGTGCTCCAACCTGTTCGGCGATATCCTCTCTGACGAGTGCGCAATGATCACCGGCTCGATGGGCATGCTGCCCTCCGCAAGCCTGAATGAAGAAGGCTTTGGCCTGTACGAGCCTGCGGGCGGCTCCGCGCCGGATATTGCAGGCAAAAACATTGCCAACCCTATTGCGCAGATCCTCTCCCTGGCCCTGCTGCTGCGCTACAGCCTGGATGCAGGCGATGCGGCAACCGCAATTGAAAACGCCATTAACCGGGCGTTAGAAGAAGGCGTCCGTACCGGTGATTTGGCACGCGGCACGGCGGCAGTCAGTACCGATGAAATGGGCGACATTATTGCCCGCTATGTCGCTGAAGGGGTGTAATCATGGCTAAGACGTTATATGAAAAGTTGTTTGATGCGCACGTTGTGTACGAGGCGCCAAACGAAACCCCGCTGCTGTACATTGACCGTCATCTGGTGCACGAAGTGACCTCTCCTCAGGCATTTGACGGCCTGCGGGCGCACAAGCGTCCGGTACGTCAGCCGGGTAAAACCTTCGCGACGATGGATCACAACGTATCCACCCAGACCAAAGACATTAATGCCTCGGGTGAGATGGCGCGTATCCAGATGCAGGAGCTGATTAAGAACTGCAATGAATTTGGCGTTGAGCTGTACGACCTCAACCATCCGTACCAGGGCATCGTCCACGTGATGGGGCCAGAGCAAGGGATCACCCTGCCGGGCATGACCATCGTCTGCGGGGACTCCCATACCGCGACCCACGGCGCGTTTGGCGCTCTGGCGTTCGGGATTGGCACTTCCGAGGTGGAACATGTGCTGGCAACGCAGACCCTGAAACAGGGCCGCGCCAAAACCATGAAGATTGAAGTGAAGGGTAAAGCCGCACCGGGTATTACCGCAAAAGACATCGTGCTGGCCATCATCGGTAAAACCGGCAGCGCGGGCGGCACCGGTCATGTTGTCGAGTTCTGCGGTGAAGCCATCCAGGCGCTGAGCATGGAGGGGCGCATGACCCTGTGCAATATGGCCATTGAGATGGGCGCAAAAGCCGGTCTGGTCGCGCCGGACGAAACCACCTTCAACTACGTGAAGGGTCGTCTGCACGCGCCGAAAGGTCAGAATTTTGACGACGCGGTAGCGTACTGGAAAACCCTGAAAACCGACGATGGCGCAGCCTTTGACACTGTCGTCACGCTGCAGGCAGAAGAGATTGCGCCTCAGGTGACCTGGGGCACCAATCCGGGCCAGGTGATTTCCGTTAACGACAATATCCCGGACCCGGCATCCTTTACCGATCCGGTCGAGCGCGCCAGTGCGGAAAAAGCGCTGGCCTACATGGGGCTGAAGCCCGGCGTGCCGTTGACCGATGTCGCCATTGATAAAGTCTTTATCGGTTCCTGCACCAACTCCCGTATCGAAGATTTGCGTGCCGCCGCCGAGATTGCCAAAGGCCGCAAAGTGGCACCAGGCGTTCAGGCGCTGGTGGTACCTGGCTCCGGCCCGGTGAAAGCCCAGGCGGAAGCCGAAGGTCTGGATAAGATCTTTATCGAAGCGGGCTTCGAGTGGCGTCTGCCCGGCTGCTCCATGTGTCTGGCCATGAACAACGATCGCCTGAATCCGGGCGAGCGCTGCGCCTCCACCAGCAACCGTAACTTTGAAGGCCGTCAGGGCCGCGGTGGGCGCACCCATCTGGTCAGCCCGGCAATGGCCGCCGCTGCGGCAGTCACCGGCCATTTCGCCGATATTCGCAGCCTGAAATAAGGAGACAATCATGGCAGAGAAATTTACCCAACATACGGGCCGGGTTGTCCCGCTGGACGCCGCTAACGTCGATACTGACGCTATTATTCCAAAACAGTTTCTGCAGAAAGTGACGCGTACCGGTTTCGGCGCACATCTGTTTAACGACTGGCGTTTCCTGGACGATAAGGGAGAAGTGCCTAATCCGGAATTCGTTCTGAACTTCCCGGAATACAAAGGCGCCTCCATTTTGCTGGCACGCGAAAACTTTGGCTGCGGCTCATCCCGTGAGCACGCGCCGTGGGCGCTCACCGACTACGGTTTTAAAGTGGTCATTGCCCCAAGCTTCGCGGATATTTTTTACGGTAACAGCTTCAACAACCAGCTGCTGCCCGTCACGCTGAGCGATGAACAGGTCGATGAGTTGTTCGCGCTGGTTAAGGCGAATCCGGGCATTTCGTTTGAAGTGGATCTGGAAGCAGAAGTGGTGAAAGCCGGGGATAAGACCTACAGCTTCAGCATTGATGCGTTCCGCCGTCACTGCATGCTGAACGGTCTGGACAGCATTGGTTTAACTCTCCAGCACGACGCGGCGATTGCCACTTACGAAAACAAACAACCTGCATTTATGAAATAACCCTCCGGCCTGCAGTCCATTCTGCAGGCCGCGTTTTATCCCGATCCCCCCTCCTTCTGTAAATACTTCCCAAACCCAGCCAATAATGACGTTATATTTAATGTCAATTTAATGTTTCCTGCGCAGAATAACCGCTCAATCAGCTGGCAGCGGAAATAATCATGGAAAAGAAAAATGGCAATGAGTCTCATATCCGTTCTCGGGAAATACATAAATGCACATTAGTGAGCGTAATAATAAATAGTTTACTCACCGCCTTTCAGATACTTGCAGGGATATTCTCCGGTTCACAAGGTTTAATTGCTGATGGGATTCATTCTCTTTCCGATTTATCCTCCGACTTTGTCGTTCTGGTTGCGAATAAAAAGAGCCAGAAAGCCTCTGATATCGATCATCATTACGGTCATCTGCGTTTCGAAAACGGTGCAAAGCTCATTATTGGCGCTATTCTGCTGCTTGTGGGGGTCGGGATGCTCTGGTCCGCAGGCAATAAACTGCTTCACCCCGAGACGCATCAGCTGGTGAAAGGGGCCGCGCTGTGGGTGGCGATTCTGGCGCTGGTGGTAAAGGAAAGCCTGTTCAGATACATGTTTGCCACGGGAAAACGTATTCAGTCCTCGCTGCTGATAGCCAATGCCTGGCATGCCCGTTCTGACGCAGCGTCGTCAGTGGTTGTCGCCATCGGCATTGCCGGGAATTTAGTGGGTTTTCACGCGATGGACCTCATTGCGGCCCTGATTGTCGGAGTATTCATCGCCCACATGGGTTACAAATTTTCTGCCGATGCCCTGCACGATCTGATGGACCGTTCGCTTGAGCCCGAGCTGGAGCACGACATCAAAACGTGTCTTCTCGCAACCGAGGGCGTCACCGGACTCCATGATTTAAAAACCCGCAAGATGGGCGATTTAGCCCTTGTCGATGTCCATCTGGAAGTAAACGGCGAATTAAGCGTAAAAGAAGGACATCAGATTGCTGTGAATGCCAGAAATAACGTGATGCAAAAATTCAATGTGCTGAACGTGATGACGCATATTGATCCTGCCCGCTAACCGGAACGCATAAATACAGTGTGACGCAACCGACCGTTAAGGTTTCGTTAATTAATCTGCGTCACACTGCATCGCATCAGCTCTCTCATTATTGAGGTAAAAAGCGATGAAACCAACATTGCGCGATACGCTTCCCCATAAAGAAACGCCTTTTCTTCGCATACTGCACATTCTTGTGGCCTTACTGGTCCTCGCCCAGATTATCAATTCTAATTTCACCGAAAGTGAAGCCCTCCATGAATCCGGTCTGAACGGAATTGTCACCTGGATCCATGTTATCTCCGGGTTTGGTTTAATTTTTTGTGGCATTGCCATGATGGCATGGATGTTAACCCAGCGCGGATTTAAGTATTACTTCGCCTGGCTGGCGCTGGATTTTCGCGGAATTGTTGACGATATTCGCACCCTCGCGCAGCGTCAGCTTCCTGACGCGCATGCCGGCGGTATGGCGGCAACGGTGCAAGGTCTGGGCGTGCTGGCGCTGCTGGGCGTTGCACTCTGCGGCGCGGCCTGGTTCGTGCTGAACGCCACGCTCGGGCCGGTATCGTCCGTCACGGAATCCGTCTTAGATTTGCATAAATTCCTGACGGTCTTTATTGAGACATATTTCTGGGCACACGGCTTCATGGGCCTCGTTCATATGTACCTGACGCTACGCGCGCAGCGTAAATATCAGTATTCAGAATAAAACGGTTCACAGAGCCCGGCGTTCCCGGGCTCCGTTTCGTTCATCCGATCACACGTCTTTTACGCGGCAGGTCAGCAGAAGCGTCACGACGGATAGCGCCGCAATTATCCAGTAGACAGACGCATGCCCGTAGCTTTGCGCCAGCGCCCCCTGAATCACGCCCGCCAGAATCACCCCGGTTGAAATGCTGTTGGTAAAAAGCGTGGTCGCCGAGCCGGCACGACCGGGCATGAGATCCTGAAACCAGAGCATGCCGATCCCGGCAACAATCCCAATAAACACGGCGTTAAACAGCTGCAGCGCCAGCAACGCTTCCCGCGAATGGAAAAGGATCAGCCCCGCGTAGAACAGCACCCCGGCCGCCACGGCGACAATCATCATCCTGCGCTTTCCAAAGCGCTTAACGTAGTAACCCGCCAGAATCATTGCCGGAATTTCCAGCCCGGCGGCAGTTCCCATTAAGATCCCCGCGAGCTTGTCCGGCAGGCCCAGATCGCTGCTGATCCACAGCGGCATATCGATGATGTACATGGTGTTGCAGGTCCACATCAGCGTGGAGGCAATAAACAGCATGCGGACGTTTTTGTCCTGCCAGCCGCTCACCTCGGTGACAGGTTTATCCGTCGTCTGTTCGACGCGCGCCACGGACGGCAGCGCGAAGGCAATCAGCGCCAGGCTGATGACAAAAATCCCGGCGGCGATGGAAAACATGGTGGTAAAGCCGTAGTTCAAAGCCAGCATGAAGGCCAGCGGCGGACCAATGACCCACGCCAGCGAAAGCTGGGCGCGCATCACCGAGCTGAACATCACCACTTCACGCGCCGAGTTATCCGCATATTCACGGGCCAGCGCGAACAGCTGCGGCATGGCGGTGTTCGCCAGTGACGCCAGCAGCACGCCGCAGGTAATGAGCGTCAGATAATGACGGTTGAAGGCAAAGAGCAGCGCGTTTCCCACGGCCATGGCGCAGCAAAAGAGGATCAGCCTGCGGCGATCGCCCTGGCTGTCCGATCGTTTCGCCAGCGCGAGGCTGACCAGGATCCCGGCAATGGCGTTAACGGTGTAAAACAGGCCGACCCAAAACGGCTGCGCCCCCACCTCGCGGCTGAGAAACAGGCTCAGCGTCGGCGCCTGCAGCGCCCCCGCCACGCCCATCATAAAGGCCACCAGCATAAAAGCGGCATACACGCCGTTCAGGCGTCGCCCCATCGTCATCAACCAGAGCATGCGCAAGTCCTTGTGAAAGCGAATCGAAATTGGGTGAATAGTAAACGAAAAAAGCCAGCAAAAACATTTTGCTGGCGGGTGATAAGCACCAATACTCAGTCACACATGATCGAGGCGAGTTAGCGGGAAGAGGTCGGTGTTGTAACGTCCCACTGCATCAATTCTTCTAACGTTTTCAGCCGTTGCTCTGCACACCGGCGGGCCAGCCAGGACGATCCTTTTGTCGCTGAAAAGTACTGCTGATAAAACTGACGTGCGGTAGACCTCTTCATAATTTACCTCCTCGCTTCATCGGGGAGAATTATTGGCCTAATATAGGGATAAATAAATTGCTGGTTTTTTGTCAGGAGTTCCCCTTTTATGCCTTCCGGTCGTCTGCAACAACAGTTTATCCGCCTCTGGCAGTGCTGCGAGGGGCAATCGCAGGAGACTACGCTCAACGAGCTGGCTGACCTGCTTAGCTGCTCCCGCCGCCATATGCGCACGCTGCTCAACACCATGCAGCAGCAGGGCTGGTTAAGCTGGGAAGCGGAGGCGGGACGCGGCAAACGTTCGCGGCTGACCTTCCTCTATACCGGGCTGGCGCTGCAGCAGCAGCGCGCGGAAGATCTGCTCGAGCAGGACCGCATCGATCAGCTGGTACAGCTGGTTGGCGACAAAGCCGCCGTGCGCCAGATGCTGGTTTCCCATCTCGGGCGCAGCTTTCGTCAGGGCCGCCACATTCTGCGGGTGCTCTACTACCGTCCGATGAAAAATCTGTTGCCCGGCACGGCCTTACGCCGCTCAGAAACGCATATGGCCCGGCAAATCTTCAGCGGCCTGACGCGGATAAATGAGGAAAACGGGGAACTGGAGGCGGATATCGCGCACCACTGGCAGCAGCTTTCCCCGCGCCACTGGCGCTTCTTTTTACGCCCCGGCATCCACTTTCACCACGGCCGCGAGCTGGAAATGCACGACGTCATCGCCTCCCTGGAACGTGCCCGCAGGCTACCGCTCTACTCGCATATCTCCCGCATCCACTCGCCCACGGCCTGGACGCTGGATATTGAGCTGTCGCAACAGGATAAGTGGCTTCCCTGGCTGCTGGGCTACGTGCCGTCGATGATTTTGCCCGGCGAGTGGGAATCAATGAACAATTTTGCCAGCCTGCCGATTGGCACCGGGCCCTACTCCGTGTCCCGCAATAACAGCAACCAGCTGAAAATCCGCGCGTTCGACGACTACTTTGGCTATCGGGCGCTCATCGACGAAGTGAACGTCTGGGTATTGCCGGATCTCAATGAAGATCTGAGCTGCGGGCTGACGCTGGAAGGCCCCACCACGGGAGAAAAAGCCGTGGAGAGTCGCCTCGAGGAAGGGTGTTACTATCTCCTGTTTGACCGCCGCACCCACCGTGGGGCAAACCAGGCCGTCCGCAAGTGGGTTAGCCACGTTTTGTCCCCTTCCAATCTGATTTACCATGCGGAAGAGCAGTACCAGACCTACTGGTTCCCGGCGTACGGCCTGCTTCCGCGCTGGCACCACGCCCGCCCGGTGCACTGCGACAAACCCGCAGGGCTGGAGTCCATCACCCTGACCTACTACCGCGAACACGTGGAGCATCGTTTTATCGCCAGAATCATGACCCGGCTGCTGGCAGCCGAGGGGGTCACGTTAGAGGTCAGGGAAGTGGACTATGACGAATGGCATCAGGGGGAGATCGCCAGTGATATCTGGCTCAACAGCGCCAACTTTACCCTGCCGCTCGATTTTTCCCTTTTCTCGCATCTGTATGAAGTCCCGCTGATCCAGCACTGCATCGACCGTGACTGGCAGCAGGATGCCGCCCTGTGGCGCGCGGGCGAAATGAATCTTGCAGCGTGGTGCCAGCAGCTGCTGGCCGAGCAGGCGATCGTACCCTTGATCCACCACTGGCTGATGATCCAGGGCCAGCGCAGCATGCGCGGCCTGCGGATGAATACCCTGGGCTGGTTTGATTTTAAATCCGCCTGGTTTGCGCCGCCGGAGCCATAACACTTTCGTAATATTCACCAAATCATTACAATAGCGCCGTTCTCAACGGGGTGCTGCATCACAGATGTGCGCTGAGATAATACCCGTCGAACCTGATCCGGATAACGCCGGCGAAGGGATTTGAGGCTGTCGCTCAAAATCCTTTGCCACTCAACCTTGAGGTGCAAAGTGTTAAAAAAAGTTCTTCCCCTGCTGGCGCTGTTTGCGCTGCCTGCTTTTGCGAAGCCCGTCCTGACGGTCTACACCTATGACTCCTTCTCTGCCGACTGGGGCCCTGGCCCGGTAGTCAAAAAAGCCTTCGAAGCTGACTGTAACTGCGAGCTGAAGTTCGTGGCGCTGGAAGATGGCGTATCGCTGCTCAACCGTCTGCGCATGGAAGGGAAAAACAGCAAGGCCGACGTGGTGCTCGGTCTGGATAACAACCTGCTGGAGGCCGCCTCGCAAACCAAACTGTTTGCCAAAAGCGGCGTCGCGGCAGAGGCCGTTAACGTGCCGGGCGGCTGGAAAAACGACACCTTTGTGCCGTTCGACTATGGCTACTTTGCTTTTGTTTACGACAAAAATAAGCTGAAAAACCCGCCGAAGAGCCTGAAAGAACTGGTTGAGAGTGACCAGAAATGGCGCGTGATTTATGAAGATCCGCGCACCAGTACGCCAGGCCTGGGCCTGCTGCTGTGGATGCAAAAGGTTTACGGGGATAAAGCGCCGGAGGCGTGGCAGAAACTGGCCGCCAAAACCGTCACCGTCACCAAAGGCTGGAGCGAAGCCTATGGCCTGTTCCTGAAAGGTGAAAGCGATCTGGTGCTGAGCTACACCACCTCTCCGGCCTACCACATCATCGCCGAGAAGAAAGATAACTATGCTGCCGCTGATTTTGCTGAAGGGCACTATCTGCAGGTGGAAGTCGCCGCGCGTACCGCCGCCAGCAAACAGCCGGAGCTGGCCGAGAAGTTCCTGAAGTTTATGGTTTCACCGGCGTTCCAGAATGCGATTCCCGCAGGCAACTGGATGTATCCGGTCACGAACGTTGCGCTGCCCGCAGGTTTCGAGCAGTTGACCAAACCAAACACCTCGCTGGAGTTTACGCCGCAACAGGTCGCCGCGCAGCGTGCAGCATGGGTAAGTGAATGGCAACGCGCCGTCAGCCGTTGATTCCCGGCTGGTTACTTCCCGGGCTGCTCGCCGCCACAGTGATGGTGGCGGTCAGCCTGGGGGCTTTTCTTGCACTGTGGTTCAACGCGCCAGAGAGCGACCTGCTCGCCCTCTGGCACGACAGCTACCTCTGGCACGTTATCCGTTTCTCCTTCTGGCAGGCGTCGCTCTCAGCCCTGCTGTCGGTGCTCCCGGCTATTTTTCTTGCGCGCGCCCTGTATCGGCGCCGTTTTCCCGGCAGGCTGGCACTGCTGCGCCTGTGCGCCATGACGCTGATCCTGCCCGTGCTGGTGGCGGTATTTGGGATCCTCAGCGTTTACGGTCGCCAGGGCTGGCTGGCTTCGCTGTTCGGCCAGCTTGGTCTGGAATGGTCATTCTCTCCTTACGGACTGCAGGGCATTCTGCTCGCGCACGTGTTTTTCAATATGCCGATGGCAACGCGCCTCTTCTTGCAGGCGCTGGAAAACATTCCCGGCGAACAGCGTCAGATTGCCGCCCAGCTCGGCATGCGCGGCGTGTCGTTCTTCCGCTTTGTCGAATGGCCGTGGCTGCGCCGCCAGATCCCGCCCGTCGCGGCGTTAATCTTTATGCTCTGCTTTGCCAGCTTTGCCACCGTGCTGTCGCTCGGCGGCGGGCCGCAGGCCACCACCATTGAGCTGGCGATTTACCAGGCGCTGAGTTACGACTACGATCCCGGTCGCGCCGCGCTGCTGGCGATGGTGCAGATGGCGTGCTGCCTTGCGCTGGTGCTGTTGAGCCAGCGGCTGAGTAAAGCCATTCCCGCTGGCAGTAATCAAATAACCGGCTGGCGCGATCCGCAGGACAGCCTGCACAGCCGCGTTACCGATTTTATCCTGATCGCGCTGGCGCTCCTGCTTCTGCTGCCGCCGCTGATGGCCGTTATCGTTGACGGACTGAACCTCAATCTCATGTCCGTCCTGCAACAGCCCGTCCTCTGGCAGGCGACCTGGACCTCGCTGCGTATCGCCCTGGCGGCAGGGTTACTGTGCGTCATGCTAACCATGATGCTGCTGTGGAGCAGCCGTGAACTCTATGCCCGGCAGGCCCAAAAGGCCGGGCAGACGCTGGAGCTGACAGGGATGCTGATTCTGGCGATGCCGGGCATCGTACTGGCGACGGGCTTCTTTTTACTGTTCAACAGCACCATCGGCCTGCCGGAAAGGGCCGACGGCATTGTGATTTTCACCAACGCCCTGATGGCCATCCCTTACGCGCTCAAAGTGCTGGAAAACCCGATGCGCGACGTCAACAGCCGCTACGGTTTGCTGTGCCAGTCGCTGGGCATGCAGGGCTGGCAGCGGCTGAAGGTGGTGGAACTCCGCGCGCTAAAACGTCCGCTGGCGCAGGCGCTGGCGTTTGCCTGCGTATTGTCGATTGGGGATTTTGGCGTGGTGGCTCTCTTTGGCAATGACGATTTCCGCACGCTGCCATACTGGCTCTACCAGCAGATCGGCTCTTATCGCAGTCAGGACGGCGCGGTCACCGCGCTGTTACTGCTGCTGCTGTGCTTTGCCTTATTTACCGTTATCGAAAAACTTCCGGGGCGTGATGTTAAAACTGACTGATGTAACCTGGCTTTACCAGCATCTGCCGATGCGCTTCACGCTCTCCGTGCGCCAGGGGGAGATGATCGCCGTGCTTGGCCCAAGCGGCGCGGGAAAAAGCACGCTGCTTAATCTGATTGCGGGTTTTCTGCAGCCGGCAAGCGGCGCGATCGTCATTAACAATCAAGATCATACCCACACGCCGCCCGCGAAACGTCCGGTCTCAATGCTGTTTCAGGAAAACAACCTGTTTACCCATCTGACGGTGCGGCAAAACATCGCGCTGGGGATGCATCCGGGACTCAGGCTGAACGATGCCCAGCGCCAGAAGCTGGAGATCATTGCCGCCCAGATGGGGATCAACGAGTTCATCGACAGGCTGCCGGGTGAGCTTTCCGGCGGCCAGCGTCAGCGCGTGGCGCTGGCGCGATGCCTGGTGCGCGAGCAGCCGATACTGCTGCTGGATGAGCCGTTCTCGGCGCTCGATCCCGCGCTGCGCCAGGAGATGCTCGCCCTGGTTCAGGACGTCTGCCAGCGCCAGCAGCTGACGATGCTGATGGTTTCACACAGTATTGAGGATGCTGCCCGCATCGCCCCGCGATCGGTGGTGATTGCCGAAGGGCGTATTTTGTGGGATGGAAAAACAGAAGAACTGCTGAGCGGTAAGGCGGGGGCGTCTTCACTGTTGGGCATTCGTGCGGTCTGATGCCCTCACCCTGGCCCTCTCCCACGGGGAGAGGGAATAAACCTTAACGGCTCACCACCTTCAGCAGAATTTCGCCATATACCGGCATCAGCGGGTGACGAATCAGCGCGACCAGCGCCACCACGGCCACACCCAGCGTCAGCGGAGCCAGCCACAAAAGGCGAGAGCGCGGAAGATAGCGCGTCAGGCGATCGACGCTGGCTTTCCCACTGCGCCATAGTCGCCAGCAGAGCCATGCCGCCAGCCACAGCAGCACAGCCGAGCCCAGCAGCAGCCACTTAAACTCACCGCTTTGCATACCGTCGGGGATATCGATGGCCGCGCCGGCCAGGATCCCCGGCAGGAAGTAGAACGGCGGCCAGAAGACGCAGCCGATAATGTTCGGCACCACGAATTTTGCGACGGGCAGATCCAGCATCCCCGCCACCATCGGCACCAGCGGACGCGTTGGCCCGACAAAGCGGCCGACGAGGATGGTAAACATGCTGTGCTGATGCAGCGCATGCTCGGTTTTATCCAGCAGGGCTTTGTTCTTTTTCATGAACGACCAGCGGTGCAGCGGCTTCTTAAAGCGCCAGCCCAGCCAGAAGGAGATCCAGTCGCCGAGCAGACAGCCGATAATCCCGGCCAGCCACGCCTGCCAGAAATTGACCTCGCCGCTGCCAATCAGCGCCCCAAGCCCTGCCATCATCACGGTGCCGGGCAGGATCAGCCCAACCAGCGCCAGCGATTCCAGAAACGCCACCAGCGCCACGGCGATGAGCGAGTACATAACGGACTGGGTAATAAAGTGTTCCAGCAATGCCTGCATAACTATTCCGGTCAGAAAACGAATCAGCGATTCTGCTTAGCGCCCCGCACCGCGTCAAGGCAACAATTGTCTGAATAGTTTACAGGTTGCTTTCTCCATTCACCTGTTTGTTTATCTTTTTTTACCGTTTATTCACATCCCGCGCGGAATTCGCTCGGGCTGGCGCCGGTGCATTTTTTAAATACCCGGGAGAAATAGAGCTGATCCTCAAAGCCCACGTTGCGTCCGACGGTGGCAATCGGCATCCGGGTGGTGCTGAGCAGCAGCTTTGCCTGGCTGATGCGCTGATCCTCGCGCCAGCTCAGCACGCTGACGCCCAGCTGCTGGCGGAACAGATGCGACAGCCGCGACGGCGACAGGCAGACGTGCTGAGCAACGCTGGCGATATCAAACTGGCTATCGGCCAGGTGGTCGCTGATGTACTGGCAGGCGTCGCGCACGCGGTTGTCCAGCGGGGGGTTAAGCGATTCGTTAATCGCCTCCATCCGTCGCAGCAGCAGCTGTTCAAGCAGGTTAATCGCCAGCAGTTCGGCGTAGCGACCACCGGCCTGTCCCGCCTCGATAATCTGCGCAAAAAGCTCGCGAAACTGCCCCAGATGAACCTCATCCGGGCGATAAAAACCGGTATGCGCAAAAATGGCGGGCCACGAAAGCCACTCCTGCCAGTAGGCGCGTGGACGGAAATAGACCCACTGGTGATACCACTCTTTGGCATCCGGATGACGGCCATAGTGGTGGATCTCCCCCGGCGGGAACAACAGGATATCGCCGGGGCGGCAGACAAACTGCTGGTCGCCGTTCTTGATGATCCCTTCCCCTCGCACGGTCAGGTTGAGGATATACCCTTTCATGCCGAGCGGTCGATCGACGTAAAAGTCGAGGTATCCCTCAGCCTCGATAGGGGTCAGTCCCGCCACAAGGTGCGCGTTAAACGAGTATCCCGGCAGCAGGGGATCGTTTTGCGTTTCGGCCATAGATTCAGTTCTCCCAAGGGTCCTGAAGGAAACCAATTGTCCATATCACTAAAAGCAGCTTTAAAATGGCCCGCGAAAAGATCCAAAAAGCATCACGCCGCTTTTACGTCCGCCATGTTTCAGCCTTTCCCCCTGATTTCTCCGCCAGAGCAGGCAGATAACCAGTAACAAAAGTGTCTATAAGTGCGGCAGAAATGTCCACATTGAATATTTGCACGGCGTCACACTTTCCGTTGTAACAGCAATTTAGTCCATAAGATTAGCGGATCCTGCCTGACGACTTTTTTCCCCAGTCTCTAATGTTCTTCCATACCTGTTTTTTCGATGGAGCAACACCATGGCAATTGCGATTGGCCTCGATTTTGGTAGCGATTCGGTTCGCGCGCTGGCAGTGGACTGTACGTCCGGCCAGGAGATAGCAACCAGCGTTGAGTGGTACCCGCGCTGGCAAGAGGGGCGCTACTGTGATGCGCCTAACAACCAGTTCCGTCACCACCCGCGTGACTATATCGAGTCGTTGGAAGCGGCGATCAAAACCGTCCTTGCCGAACTGACTGACGCCCAGCGGGCTGAGATTGTCGGAATTGGCGTCGACAGCACCGGCTCCACGCCTGCCCCGGTGGATGCCGAAGGCCGCGTGCTGGCGCTGCGCCCGGAGTTTGCCGACAACCCGAACGCCATGTTCGTGCTGTGGAAAGACCACACCGCCGTAGAAGAGGCTGAAGCCATTACGCGCCTGTGCCATCAGCCGGGCAAGACAGACTACTCGCGCTACATCGGCGGGATTTATTCCAGCGAATGGTTCTGGGCCAAGATCCTTCACGTCACCCGTGCCGACGCAGCCGTTGCGCAGGCTGCGGCGTCATGGGTTGAGCTGTGCGACTGGGTGCCTGCCCTGCTCTCCGGCACCACCCGCCCGCAGGATATCCGCCGCGGCCGCTGCAGCGCCGGGCATAAATCCCTGTGGCACGAAAGCTGGGGCGGCCTGCCTCCGGCCGCGTTCTTCGATGAGCTCGACCCGATCCTCAACAAGAGCCTGACGTACCCGCTGTTTACCGACACCTTTACCGCCGATATTCCCGTCGGCACCCTCTGCGAAGAGTGGGCGACGCGCCTCGGCCTGCCGCAGAACGTGGCCATCTCCGGCGGCGCCTTTGACTGCCATATGGGCGCCGTGGGCGCGGGCGCACAGCCAAACACGCTGGTCAAAGTCATCGGGACCTCCACCTGCGACATCCTGACGGCAGATAAAGCCACCGTCGGCGACCGGGCGGTGAAAGGCATCTGCGGCCAGGTTGACGGCAGCGTGGTGCCGGACTTCATCGGTCTTGAAGCCGGTCAGTCCGCGTTTGGCGATATCTACGCCTGGTTTGGTCGCGTGCTCGGCTGGCCGCTGGACCAGCTGGCGGCGGCGCATCCTGAACTGAAAACCCAGATAGCCGACAGCAAAAAGCAGCTTCTGCCGCAGCTCACCGAAGCCTGGGCAAAAAATCCGTCTCTCGATCACCTCCCGGTGGTGCTGGACTGGTTTAACGGCCGCCGCACGCCGTTTGCCAACCAGCGTCTGAAAGGGGTGATCGCGGATCTCAACCTGGCGACCGACGCCCCTGCGCTGTTCGGCGGTCTGATTGCCGCAACGGCCTTCGGTGCCCGCGCCATTATGGAGTGCTTCACCGGGCAGGGTATCGACGTCAACAACGTGATGGCGCTGGGCGGTATCGCCCGTAAAAACCCGGTGATCATGCAGGCCTGCTGCGACGTGCTGAACCGTCCGCTGCAGATTGTGGCCTCCGATCAGTGCTGCGCGCTGGGCGCGGCGATTTTCGCTGCCGTGGCTGCGGGCGTGCATGTCGACATCCCGACCGCGCAGCAGCATATGGCGAGCGCCGTCGAAAACACGCTCCAGCCGCGTGCCCAGCAGGCGCAACGCTTTGAACAGCTTTATCAGCGCTACCAGCAATGGGCAAAAAGCGCCGAACTTCACTATCTCCCTGTCGCCGCCCCGGCCAAAAGCACCGCGGACACTACGGCAACCCTGACCCATTAAGGACACGATGATGACCATTTTTAATAACTATGAAGTATGGTTTGTGATTGGCAGCCAGCATCTGTACGGACCGGAAGCGCTGCAGCAGGTGACGAAACACGCGGAGCACGTCGTTAACGCGCTGAACGCGGAAGCTAAACTGCCGTGCAAACTGGTGCTGAAACCGCTGGGCACGACGCCTGACGAAATTACCCACATCTGCCGCGACGCCAACTACGACGATAAATGCGCCGGTCTGGTGGTGTGGCTGCACACCTTCTCACCCGCCAAAATGTGGATCAACGGCCTGTCTATCCTCAACAAACCGCTGCTGCAGTTCCATACCCAGTTCAACGCCTCCCTGCCGTGGGACAGCATCGACATGGACTTTATGAACCTGAACCAGACCGCGCACGGCGGCCGCGAGTTCGGCTTCATCGGCGCGCGTATGCGCCAGCAGCACGCGGTGGTCACCGGCCACTGGCAGGATGGCAAGGCGCAACAGCGTATCGGCTCATGGATGCGTCAGGCGGTCTCTAAGCAGGATACCCGCCATCTGAAAGTGGTGCGTTTTGGCGACAACATGCGTGAAGTGGCGGTCACCGACGGCGATAAAGTGGCCGCGCAGATCAAGTTCGGCTTCTCCGTGAATACCTGGGCCGTGGGCGACCTGGTGCAGGTGGTGAATGAAGTCAGCGACGGCGACGTGAGCGCGCTGGTGGACGAGTACGAAAGCAGCTACCGCCTGACGCCTGCGGCACAAATCAACGGCGACAAGCGTCAGAACGTGCTGGACGCGGCGCGCATCGAGCTGGGCATGAAGCGCTTCCTGGAACAGGGCGGCTTCCACGCCTTTACCACTACCTTTGAAGACCTCCACGGCCTGAAACAGCTGCCGGGCCTGGCGGTACAACGTCTGATGCAGCAGGGCTACGGCTTTGCGGGCGAAGGCGACTGGAAAACTGCCGCTCTGCTTCGCATCATGAAGGTGATGTCGACCGGTCTGCAGGGCGGCACCTCCTTTATGGAGGACTACACCTATCACTTCGAAAACGGCAACGACCTGGTGCTCGGCTCGCACATGCTGGAAGTGTGCCCGACGATCGCCGTGGAAGAGAAACCGATCCTCGACGTGCAGTACCTCGGCATCGGCGGCAAAGCCGATCCGGCGCGTCTGATCTTCAACACCCGTACGGGCCCGGCCATCAACGCCAGCCTGATCGACCTGGGCGATCGCTTCCGCCTGCTGGTGAACTGCGTCGATGCGGTTGAAACGCCGCACTCTCTGCCGAAACTGCCGGTGGCCAACGCCCTGTGGAAAGCACAGCCTGACCTGCCAACCGCCTCAGAGGCCTGGATCCTGGCCGGCGGCGCGCACCACACGGTGTTCAGCCACGCCCTTGATCTGAACGACATGCGTCAGTTCGCCGAGCTGCACGACATCGAGCTGACCGTGATTGATAACGATACCCGCCTGCCCGCCTTCAAAGACGCGCTGCGCTGGAACGAAGTCTATTACGGTTCAAAACGCTAAGTACGGAATGCCCGGTGACGCTACGCTCACCGGGCAGGGAGATAACGATGTTAGACGATCTCAAACGTCAGGTGCTCGAAGCCAACCTGGCGCTGCCGAAACATAATCTGGTCACCCTGACATGGGGCAACGTCAGCGCCGTTGACCGCGAAAAAGGCGTGTTCGTGATTAAGCCTTCCGGCGTGGATTACACGGTGATGACCGCAGACGATATGGTCGTTGTCAGCCTTAAGACCGGCGAAGTGGTCGAAGGTAAGAAAAAACCGTCCTCCGATACGCCGACTCACCGCCTGCTGTATCGGTCATTCCCGACCATCGGCGGCATCGTGCATACCCATTCGCGCCACGCCACCATCTGGGCGCAGGCGGGCCAGTCCATCCCGGCGACCGGCACCACGCACGCGGACTACTTTTACGGCACAATTCCCTGCACGCGTCTGATGACCGACGCCGAGATTAACGGCGAATATGAGTGGGAAACAGGCAACGTGATTGTCGAAACCTTCGAAAAACAGGGGATCGACGCCGCGCAGATGCCCGGCGTGCTGGTGCACTCCCACGGCCCGTTTGCCTGGGGTAAAAACGCGGAAGACGCGGTGCATAACGCCATCGTGCTCGAAGAGGTCGCCTATATGGGGATCTTCTGTCGCCAGCTGGCGCCGCAGCTGCCGGATATGCAGCAAACCCTGCTGGATAAGCATTACCTGCGCAAGCACGGCGCGAAGGCCTATTACGGGCAGTAAACTGTATATAAACCCAGCATTAAAATCTTAACCAGGCTATAATCAGGCCTGGTTTTGTTTTCTGGGATAACGGCGTGGCGCAGGCGCAAGAAGGCTTTTTACTGACCCGACACTGGCGGGATACCCCTCAGGGCACCGAGGTCGCGTTCTGGCTGGCAACCGACAGCGGTCCGCTACACGTTACGCTGCCCCCGCAGGAATCCGTGGCTTTTATTCCTGAAGCCCACGTCGAAAAGGTGAAGCAGCTGCTGCGCGGCGAAAACGGCTGGCGCATGACCCCGCTTGAGCTGAAGGATTTCCACCGCCAGCCGGTTTACGGCCTCTACTGTCGCGCCCATCGTCAGCTGATGCGCTATGAAAAGCTGCTCCGCGAGGCGGGCGTGACGCTCTACGAGGCGGATATCCGCCCACCGGAACGCTTTCTGATGGAGCGGTTTATTACCGCCCCCGTCTGGGTCGACGGCACCGCGCATTGCGGCAGCCTCGTTAACGCGCGCCTGAAGCCGAATCCGCACTACCGCCCGCCGCTGAAGTGGGTCTCACTGGATATCGAAACCACCCGTCACGGCGAACTGTACTGCATCGGTCTGGAAGGCTGCGGCGATCGGGTTGTCTATATGCTCGGGCCGCCGAATGGCGATGCGTCCGCGCTGGATTTCCGGCTTGAGTACGTCAACAGCCGCCCGCAGCTGCTGGAGAAGCTTAACCAGTGGTTTGCAGACAACGACCCCGACGTCCTGATCGGCTGGAACGTGGTGCAGTTCGACCTGCGCGTGCTGCAAAAGCACGCCGAGCGCTACCGCATCCCGCTGTTGCTGGGGCGCGGAAACAGCGAGCTGGAATGGCGAGAACACGGTTTTAAGAACGGTGTTTTTTTCGCGCAGGCCAACGGTCGCCTGATTATCGACGGCATTGAGGCGCTTAAGTCCGCCTTCTGGAACTTCTCTTCATTCTCCCTCGAAGCGGTCGCACAGGAGCTGCTTGGCGAAGGCAAATCCATCGACAACCCCTGGGACAGAATGGACGAGATCGACCGGCGCTTTAATGAAGATAAACCGGCGCTTGCCACCTACAACCTGAAAGACTGCGAGCTGGTCACGCAGATTTTCCACAAAACCGAGATTATGCCGTTCCTGCTGGAGCGCGCGACGGTAAACGGCCTGGCGGCAGACAGGCACGGCGGCTCCGTCGCGGCCTTTAGCCACCTCTATTTTCCGCGGATGCACCGGGCGGGATACGTCGCCCCCAACCTCGGGGACGTACCGCCGCAGGCAAGCCCCGGAGGCTACGTCATGGACTCCCGGCCAGGATTGTATGACTCCGTTCTGGTGCTGGACTACAAAAGCCTCTACCCGTCGATTATCCGTACCTTCCTGATCGATCCCGTCGGGCTGGTTGAGGGCATGGCCCAGCCGGACGATGAGCACAGCACCGAAGGTTTCCTCGGCGCACGCTTCTCGCGGGAAAAACACTGCCTGCCTGAAATCGTGGGAAACATCTGGCACGGCCGCGATGAGGCCAAGCGCCACGGCAACAAGCCGCTATCACAGGCGCTGAAAATCATTATGAACGCCTTTTACGGCGTGCTGGGCACCAGCGCCTGCCGCTTCTTTGACCCGCGTCTGGCCTCCTCGATCACCATGCGCGGGCACGAGATCATGCGCCAGACCAAAGCGCTGATTGAGTCCCGGGGCTATGACGTCATCTACGGCGACACGGACTCCACCTTTGTGTGGCTTAAGGGCGCGCATTCAGAAGACGACGCCGCGCAAATCGGCAACGCGCTGGTCGCCTTCGTGAACGACTGGTGGCAGGAACATTTGCAGAAAGAGCGGTTAACCAGCGCGCTGGAGCTGGAATTTGAAACCCATTTCGCCCGCTTTTTAATGCCCACCATTCGCGGCACCGATCAGGGCAGCAAGAAGCGTTACGCCGGGCTGATTCAGGAAGGCGACGCGCAGCGGATGGTTTTTAAAGGGCTGGAGACGGTACGTACCGACTGGACGCCGCTGGCGCAGCAGTTCCAGCAGACACTCTATCTGCGGGTGTTTCGCAATGAGCCCTATCAGGACTACGTGCGCGAGACGATAGCCAGCCTGATGGCGGGCGAACTTGACGCGCAGCTGGTATACCGCAAGCGCCTGCGCCGCCCGCTGGCGGAGTACCAGCGCAACGTTCCTCCGCACGTACGCGCCGCGCGCCTGGCGGATGAGGAAAACGTACGCCGTGGCCGCGCACCGCAGTATCAAAACCGGGGAACCATCAAATACGTCTGGACCATTAGCGGCCCGGAACCCGTGGATTATCAGCACTCTCCTCTCGATTACGAACACTATCTGACGCGCCAGCTTCAGCCGGTTGCCGACGGAATTTTGCCCTTCATCGACGATGATTTTGCTACACTGGTTACAGGGCAACTTGGCCTATTTTGACGCGTGACGAAATGGCTGCCATCCAGTACCATAGCGCCCTTTCCATTCCTGGACCCATTTTTCGTTGACCGTCTTTTTTGACGGTAGTCGAACTATTGCCTGCAATTAAAGATTAGAGCCGAACAACTATGCCTTTTACACTTGGTCAACGCTGGATCAGCGATACAGAAAGCGAACTTGGACTAGGAACCGTCGTAGCAATCGATACGCGTATGGTTACCCTCCTCTTCCCTGCCACCGGTGAAAACCGTCTGTACGCTCGCAATGACTCCCCTGTTACCCGCGTGATGTTCAATCCGGGCGACACCGTGACCAGCCATGACGGCTGGCAGCTCAAGATTGAAGACGTAAAAGAAGAGAATGGACTGCTCGCCTACATTGGTACTCGTCTTGATACGGATGAAGCCAATGTCATCCTGCGTGAAGTGCTGCTCGACAGCAAACTGGTGTTCAGCAAGCCGCAGGACCGCCTGTTTGCCGGGCAAATCGACCGTATGGATCGCTTCTCCCTGCGCTATCGCGCGCGTAAGTTCCAGAGTGAACAGTACCGCATGCCGTGGAGCGGCCTGCGCGGCCAGCGCACCAGCCTGATCCCCCACCAGCTGAACATCGCCCACGACGTGGGCCGTCGCCACGCGCCGCGCGTGCTGCTGGCAGATGAAGTGGGTCTGGGTAAAACCATCGAAGCGGGCATGATCCTGCATCAACAGCTGCTTTCCGGCGCTGCCGAACGCGTGCTGATCGTGGTGCCAGAAACCCTGCAGCACCAGTGGCTGGTTGAGATGCTGCGCCGCTTTAACCTGCGTTTCTCCCTGTTCGACGATGAACGCTATGCCGAAGCGCAGCACGACGCCGACAACCCGTTTGAAACCGAACAGCTGGTCATTTGTTCCCTGGACTTCGTGCGCCGCAGCAAGCAGCGTCTTGAGCATCTGTGCGATGCCGAGTGGGACATTATGGTCGTTGACGAAGCGCACCATCTGGTCTGGAGCGAAGACGCGCCGAGCCGCGAATACATGGCTATTGAGCAGCTTGCCGAGCGCGTGCCTGGCGTTCTGCTGCTGACCGCAACGCCGGAGCAGCTGGGTCTGGAAAGCCACTTCGCCCGTCTGCGCCTGCTCGATCCAAACCGTTTCCACGACTTTGCGCAGTTCGTGGAAGAACAAAATAACTACCGCCCGGTCGCCGATGCCGTCGCCATGCTGCTGGCGGGCAAGCGTCTTTCTGATGACGAACTCAACACCCTGAGCGACCTGATTGGCGAGCAGGATATCGAGCCGCTTTTGCAGGCTGCGAACAGCGACAGCGACAACGCGGAATCCGCGCGTAAAGAGCTGATCGACATGCTGATGGACCGCCACGGCACCAGCCGCGTGCTGTTCCGTAACACCCGTAACGGCGTCAAAGGCTTCCCGAAACGCGAGCTGCATACGATTAAGCTGCCGCTGCCGACGCAGTATCAGACGGCGATTAAAGTCTCCGGCATTATGGGTGCGCGCAAAACCCAGGAAGAGCGCGCCCGCGACATGCTTTATCCGGAACAAATCTACCAGGAATTTGAAGGCGATACCGGCACCTGGTGGAACTTCGATCCGCGCGTGGAGTGGCTGATGGGCTACCTGACCGCGCACCGCTCCCAGAAAGTGCTGGTGATCTGCGCCAAAGCGGCCACCGCGCTGCAGCTGGAGCAGGTTCTGCGCGAGCGTGAAGGCATTCGCGCCGCCGTGTTCCACGAAGGCATGTCCATCGTCGAGCGCGACCGCGCCGCGGCGTGGTTCGGAGAAGAGGACAGCGGCGCACAGGTTCTGCTGTGCTCGGAAATCGGCTCTGAAGGCCGTAACTTCCAGTTCGCCAGCAACCTGGTGATGTTCGATCTGCCGTTTAACCCGGATCTGCTCGAGCAGCGCATCGGCCGTCTGGATCGTATCGGCCAGGCGCATGATATTCAGATCCACGTGCCGTATCTGGAAAAAACCGCGCAGTCCGTGCTGGTACGCTGGTTCCACGAAGGTCTGGACGCGTTTGAACATACCTGCCCGACGGGCCGCACCATTTATGATCAAGTGCATGGCGATCTGATCGGCTACCTGGCCACGCCGGAAAACGCGGAAGGGTTTGATGAGCTGATCAAGTCCTGCCGTGAGAAGCACGATGCGCTGAAAGCGCAGCTGGAGCAGGGCCGCGACCGCCTGCTGGAGATCCACTCCAACGGCGGTGAAAAAGCGCAGGCGCTGGCTGAGAGCATTGAAGAACAGGATGATGACACCAGCCTGATCAGCTTCTCCATGAACCTGTTCGATATCGTCGGCATCAACCAGGACGATCGCGGCGAGAACCTGATTGTCCTGACCCCGTCCGATCACATGCTGGTTCCGGATTTCCCGGGCCTGCCGGAAGATGGCTGTACCATCACCTTTGAGCGTGATGTGGCGCTGTCCCGCGAAGATGCCCAGTTTATCACCTGGGAACACCCGCTGATCCGCAACGGGCTGGACCTGATCCTCTCCGGCGATACCGGCAGCAGCACCATCTCCCTGTTGAAAAACAAGGCGCTGCCGGTGGGCACCCTGCTGGTGGAGCTGATCTACGTTGTGGAAGCGCAGGCGCCGAAACAGCTGCAGCTCACCCGCTTCCTGCCGCCAACGCCCGTCCGCCTGCTGCTGGACAAAAACGGCACGAACCTGGCGGGACAGGTTGAATTCGAGAGTTTCAACCGACAGCTGAGCGCGGTAAACCGCCACACGGGCAGCAAGCTGGTGAACGCGGTACAGCAGGATGTGCACGCTATTCTGCAACTGGGCGAAACCCAGATTGAAAAAGCGGCCAGAGCGCTGATTGACGCCGCGCGCAGTGAAGCCGACGAGAAACTGTCTGCGGAGCTGTCCCGTCTGGAAGCGTTAAAAGCGGTCAACCCGAACATCCGCGACGACGAGCTGGCGGCGATTGAAAGCAACCGTCAGCAGGTGCTGGAAAGCCTGAATCAGGCTGGCTGGCGTCTGGATGCCCTGCGTCTTATCGTTGTGACGCATCAGTAAACGGAGCGCAAGATGGTGATGGAGCCTTACAATCCGCCTCAGGATCCCTGGCTGGTCATTCTGTATCAGGATGAACACATTATGGTGGTCAACAAGCCCAGCGGCCTGTTGTCCGTGCCGGGGCGTCTGGACGAGCACAAAGACAGCGTGATGACGCGCATTCAGCGCGATTATCCGCAGGCGGAGTCTGTCCATCGCCTGGATATGGCCACCAGCGGCGTGATTGTGGTGGCGCTGAACAAAGCGGCGGAACGCGAGTTAAAGCGCCAGTTCCGCGAGCGCGAGCCGAAAAAGCAGTATGTCGCCCGCGTCTGGGGCCACCCCGCACAGGCGGAAGGGCTGGTAGATTTACCGCTGATCTGCGACTGGCCAAACCGGCCTAAGCAGAAGGTGTGTTACGAAACTGGCAAGGCCGCGCAGACCGAGTACGAAGTGCTGGAGTACGCGCCGGATAATACCGCGCGCGTCCTGCTTAAGCCGATTACCGGACGTTCGCACCAGCTGCGCGTGCATATGCTCGCCCTGGGTCATCCGATTCTGGGCGACCGCTTCTACGCGCCGCCTGAAGCGCTGGCCTTAGCGCCACGTCTGCAGCTGCACGCGCAGACGCTCACCATCACCCATCCGGCCTTCGGTAACGCGATGACGTTTAAAGCCCCGGTGGACTTCTAAAAAAAAAGCCCGACATCGTCGGGCTTTTTCTTATTTGAAACCTTTCTTCTCTTTAATGAGCTCGTACGCCTTCTGGATTTCCTGCGCTTTTTGCTTCGCCATCTCCATCATTTCTGGCGGTAAGCCTTTCGCGACCAGTTTGTCCGGATGGTGTTCGCTCATGAGCTTACGATAGGCACGTTTAATCGTGGTCTGATCGTCAGAGGGCTTAACGCCAAGCACGTTGCAGGCGTCTTCCAGCGTCGGACCACGCTGCGCCTGCTGCCAGGCACCGCCGGACGACTGCTGGTGATAGCCGCCGCCAAACTGCGCCCCGCCCTGCATCATGCGCAGGAACTGGTCGAACTGCATGCGGGAGATGCCCAGCTCTTCCGCAATGACGTACAGCACGTCACGTTCATTAGGGTGAAGTGAACCGTCTGCGAAAGCCGCCTGGATTTGAATTTCCAGAAACATCCGAATTAAATCAAAACGTCCGAAGCAGATGCTGCGGAACTGACGCATTTTTTCGCGAAGCGGATAATTATCCGACTTACCGATGCGAAACGCATTTTGCGCTTCCAGACGGGAGTCGCCGTGCAGGTTCATGCGATCCATAAAGACGCTGGCAATCTGAATATCGGCTTCTGTGACACGCCCTTTGGATTTGGTTAAGTGCCCCATGACCTCAAAGGTGGTGGAGAAAAAGAGTGACTGACGCTCGCGCTGATTGGCAAACCAGGCCATTTTGCGGCTGCGCGCCTTATCAAACATATGGCCGATAATAAGCCCAAGCACAATCCCCCAGAACCCGGCACCCATGATGATGGCGAACGCAACGCCGATTATTTTACCCCAATACTGCATATACTCCCCGGATAGTCATATTCCTTGCCGACGCAACGTCATCATCACTGTGTTCAAGTCACGGTCAATTGAAGGACATCGCCTATAATTTGCTTTATCATACTCGTCATTCGATAGCGAGCCTAACACTCTGGCACGCAAACGGGCAGGATTAACGCTGGTACTGCGCAGATGAGTAAGATAGTCTCTGAGCGTTTGTAAGCCGTAGCCACTGATGACGGAACAATAAAATACAACGTATGAAAAAACGTATCCCCACCCTCCTGGCCACAATGATTGGCTCCGCCCTGTACAGTCAACAGGGGCTGGCGGCCGATCTCGCCTCGCAGTGTATGCTTGGCGTTCCAAGTTATAATCGCCCACTGGTGAGTGGCGATACAAATAGCTTGCCGGTAACCATTACTGCCGACAGTTCGAAAGGGACTTACCCTGACAATGCCACCTTTACGGGCAATGTCGATATTAACCAGGGCAATAGCCGCCTGCAGGCAGACGAAGTGCAATTGCACCAGAAACAGCCGGAAGGTGCGGCCGAGCCGGTACGAACGGTGGATGCGCTGGGTAATGTGCACTATGACGACAATCAGGTCATCCTGAAAGGTCCGAAAGCCTGGTCAAACCTGAATACTAAAGATACTAACGTCTGGAAAGGTGATTACCAGATGGTGGGTCGCCAGGGGCGCGGCGACGCTGACCTGATGAAACAGCGCGGTGAAAACCGCTATACGATCCTGGAAAACGGTACGTTCACGTCATGTCTGCCGGGTTCCAATACCTGGAGCGTGGTCGGTAGCGAAGTTATCCATGACCGCGAAGAACAGGTCGCAGAGATCTGGAACGCCCGCTTTAAGCTGGGCCCTGTTCCCATATTCTACAGCCCTTATCTGCAGCTTCCCGTGGGTGACAAACGCCGCTCCGGTTTCCTGATCCCGAATGCCAAATACAGCACCACGAACTACTTTGAGTTCTACCTGCCGTATTACTGGAACATCGCGCCAAACATGGATGCGACGATCACGCCGCACTATATTCACAAGCGCGGCAACATCATGTGGGAGAACGAGTTCCGCTATCTGACCCACGCCGGTGCGGGTCTGATGGAGCTGGATTATCTGCCGTCGGATAAAGTCTTCCAGGACGAGCATCCGACCGAAGGCGATAAACACCGTTGGATGTATTTCTGGCAGCATTCCGGGGTAATGGATCAGGTCTGGCGTTTTAACGTTAACTACACCAAGGTCAGTGACCCGAACTACTTCAACGATTTCTCGTCAAAATACGGTTCGAGTACCGACGGTTATGCCACGCAGATCTTCAGCGTTGGCTATGCGGTGCAGAACTTCGATGCGACGGTAACCAACAAGCAGTTCCAGGTGTTCTCCAGCCAGACCGCGAGTACCTATGGTGCCGAGCCGCAGCTGGACGTTAACTGGTACCAGAATGACGTGGGTCCGTTCGACACCCGTATTTATGGTCAGGCGGTGCATTTTGTAAACACCAATTCCAATATGCCGGAAGCCACCCGAGTTCACCTGGAGCCCGTCATCAACTTGCCATGGTCGAATGACTGGGCAAGCCTGAATACGGAAGCCAAGCTGATGGCGACACACTATCAGCAAAAAAATATTGATGATTACAACACCAGCAACAACGCTCATCTTGAGGAAAGCGTAAACCGTACGCTTCCACAGTTCAAAATGGACGGTAAGCTGATCTTCGAACGCAATATGGGACTTCTGGCGGATGGCTATACCCAGACGCTGGAGCCACGTATGCAGTACCTGTACGTGCCTTATCGCGATCAGAGCAACATCAATAACTATGACTCCTCTTTACTGCAATCTGATTACAGCGGCCTGTTCCGCGACCGTACCTACGGTGGCCTTGACCGCATCGCCTCAGCGAACCAGTTAACGACCGGGGTCACATCACGCGTTTATGATGACGCTGCCGTTGAACGTTTTAACGTTTCTGTTGGTCAAATCTACTATTTCACCGAGTCTCGCACGGGCGATGACAATATTAAGTGGGAGAAAGATAACAAGACAGGTTCGCTGATTTGGGCTGGTGATACCTACTGGCGTATGACCGATCGTTGGGGTCTTCGCGGTGGCGTGCAATATGACACCCGTCTCGACAATATCGCCAACAGTACGGCGGCGATTGAGTACCGCCGGGATGAAGATCGTATGGTGCAGTTGACCTATCGTTATGCCAGCCCGGAATATATTCAGGCGACGTTACCAAACTATGGTACTGCAGAGCAGTATAAAGACGGTATTTCGCAGGTGGGTGGCGCAGCGAGTTGGCCAATCGCCGACCGCTGGTCAATCGTAGGCGCTTACTACTTTGACACTAACGCCAATAAACCTGCTGACCAGATGGTGGGTCTGCAATATAACTCCTGCTGTTACGCGCTGCGTGTCGGCTACGAACGCAAGCTTAACGGCTGGAACAGTGAAAACAATCAGAGCAAATACGATAACGTGATTGGCTTTAACTTCGAGTTACGCGGCCTGAGTTCCAACTACGGTCTGGGTACGCAGAAAATGCTGCGCTCGAATATTCTGCCGTACAGTAGCGCCTTGTAATGTGCTTGATTTGCAACGTAATCCGCTTTGCGGTTAATTGAAATGGAAAAAGTATGAAGAACTGGAAAACGCTGCTGCTCGGTGTCGCTATGGTTGCGAATACCAGCTTCGCCGCCCCCCAGGTTGTTGATAAAGTCGCTGCTGTGGTTAACAACGGCGTCGTGCTTGAAAGTGACGTTGACGGTCTGATGAAATCGGTGAAGCTCAATTCGGGCGAAGCCGGTCAACAGCTTCCTGATGACGCCACGCTGCGCCACCAGATCCTGGAGCGTCTGATCATGGATCAGATCGTTCTGCAGATGGGGCAGAAAATGGGTGTGAAGATCACTGACGAGCAGCTCGATCAGGCGATCGCTAACATCGCGAAGCAGAACAATATGTCTTTAGACCAGATGCGCAGCCGTCTGGCCTATGACGGCATCAGCTACGCCACCTACCGTAACCAGATCCGTAAAGAGATGCTGATTTCGGAAGTGCGTAACAACGAAGTGCGTCGCCGCGTCACCATCCTGCCTCAGGAAGTGGACGCGCTGGCAAAACAGGTGGGCAACCAGAACGATGCGAGCACAGAGCTGAACCTGAGCCACATTCTGATCCCACTGCCAGAGAACCCAACGTCCGATCAGGCTGCGGAAGCAGAAAGCCAGGCGCGTTCTATTGTTGAACAGGCGCGTAACGGCGGCGACTTTGGCAAGCTGGCAATCACCTACTCCGCTGACCAACAGGCGCTGAAAGGCGGCCAGATGGGCTGGGGACGTATTCAGGAGCTGCCATCTATCTTTGCCCAGGCGCTGAGCACGGCGAAGAAAGGGGATATCGTTGGTCCTATTCGTTCAGGCGTGGGCTTCCACATTCTGAAGGTGAACGATCTGCGCGGCCAGAGCCAAAATATCTCCGTCACCGAAGTTCACGCTCGCCACATACTTCTGAAACCGTCACCGATCATGACTGACGATCAGGCGCGTGTGAAGCTGGAACAGATCGCAGCTGACATTAAGAGCGGTAAAACCTCATTTGCGAAGGCAGCAAAAGAGTTCTCTCAGGATCCAGGCTCTGCTAACCAGGGCGGCGATCTGGGCTGGGCGGCTGCGGATATTTACGATCCTGCCTTCCGCGACGCGTTGATGAAGCTGAACAAAGGCCAGATCAGCGCGCCGGTCCACTCTTCATTTGGCTGGCATCTGATCGAGCTGATGGACACCCGTAACGTTGATAAAACGGATGCGGCACAGAAAGACAGAGCCTACCGTATGCTGTTTAACCGTAAGTTCTCTGAAGAAGCAGCAACCTGGATGCAGGAACAACGCGCCAGCGCTTACGTGAAAGTTCTGAGCAACTAATGAAACAGCATCGTGTTGTTATCACGCCCGGCGAACCCGCCGGGATTGGGCCTGACCTCGTTGTTCAGCTCGCCCAGCGCAGCTGGCCGGTAGAGCTGGTTGTCTGCGCCGATGCAACACTGTTACAAGACCGGGCAACGCTGCTCGGTCTGCCTTTAACGCTCATTCCTTACGTTGAAGGCCAACAGCCTGCACCGCAGCAAGCCGGTACGCTCACCCTTCTTTCAGTTCCCCTTCGTACGCCGGCCATCCCGGGCCAGCTCAGCACGGAAAACGGTCACTATGTCGTTGAAACCCTTGCGCGCGCCTGCGACGGTTGTCTGAAGGGCGAATTTGCCGCCCTGATCACCGGCCCCGTCCACAAAGGCGTCATCAACGAAGCGGGTATAACCTTTACCGGGCATACGGAGTTTTTCGAAGAGCGCTCGCACAGCCCGAAAGTGGTGATGATGCTGGCGACGGAGGAGATGCGCGTTGCGCTGGTGACTACCCATCTGCCGATCAAAGCCATTCCTGATGCGATCACCCCTGAACTCCTGCGCGAGATCATCGGGATTTTGCACCACGATCTGCAGACAAAGTTTGGGATCCCGCAGCCGCACGTGCTGGTCTGCGGCCTGAACCCGCACGCCGGTGAAGGCGGGCACATGGGCACCGAAGAGATCGACACCATCATTCCGGTACTCAACGAAATGCGGGCGAAGGGGATGAACCTCAGCGGGCCGCTGCCTGCAGATACCCTTTTCCAGCCGAAATACCTGGATAATGCCGACGCCGTGCTCGCGATGTACCACGATCAGGGCCTGCCCGTGCTAAAATACCAGGGCTTTGGCCGCGGGGTGAATATCACCCTCGGTTTACCCTTTATTCGAACGTCCGTTGACCACGGTACTGCGCTGGATCTGGCAGGCCAGGGGAAAGCGGATGTCGGCAGTTTTATTACGGCGCTTAATCTCGCCATCAAAATGATTGTTAATACTCAATGACTAATCGAGTCCATCAGGGCCACTTAGCCCGTAAACGTTTCGGGCAAAACTTCCTTAACGATCAGTTCGTGATCGAAAGCATTGTCTCGGCTATTAATCCGCAAAAAGGCCAGGCGATGGTCGAAATCGGCCCGGGCCTTGCCGCGCTGACCGAGCCGGTAGGCGAACGCCTCGACGAGCTGACCGTCATCGAACTGGACCGCGATCTGGCCGCACGCCTGCAAACGCACCCGTTCCTCGGGCCGAAGCTGACCATCTATCAGCAGGACGCCATGACCATGAACTTTGGCGAACTGTCCGAAAAAATGGGCCAGCCGCTGCGCGTGTTCGGCAATCTGCCGTACAACATCTCCACGCCGCTCATGTTCCACCTCTTTAGCTATACTGATGCCATTGCCGACATGCACTTCATGTTGCAAAAAGAGGTTGTTAACCGTCTGGTTGCAGGCCCGAACAGTAAAGCGTATGGTCGTTTAAGCGTGATGGCACAGTATTACTGCAACGTGATCCCGGTACTCGAAGTACCGCCGTCAGCGTTCACACCACCACCAAAAGTGGATTCAGCGGTTGTGCGCCTTGTGCCGCACAAGACGAAACCGTATCCGGTTAAAGATCTGCGCGTACTGAGCCGCATTACCACAGAAGCCTTTAACCAGCGCCGTAAAACGATCCGTAACAGCCTGAGCAATTCGTTTACCGTTGAGGTGTTAGCCGAGCTGGGGATTGACCCGGCAATGCGTGCGGAGAACATTTCCGTAGAGCAGTACTGCAAGCTGGCTAATTACATCAGCGATAATGCGCCGCCGAAGGAGAGTTAAGCCATGATTGATTCGCCCCGCGTATGTGTCCATGTACAAAGCGTCTATGTTGAATCACAGTCCTCACCGGACGAAGAACGTTTTGTTTTTGCTTACACCGTGACCATTCGCAATCTGGGGCGGATGCCCGTGCAGCTGCGCGGGCGCTACTGGCTTATCACTAACGGCAATGGCCGCGAAATCGAAGTTCAGGGCGAAGGTGTGGTCGGTGAACAGCCCCACATCGCCCCTGGCGAAGAGTACCAGTACACCAGCGGCGCGGTGATTGAAACGCCGATGGGTACCATGCAAGGCCATTATGAAATGGTCGACGTCGATGGCAATGATTTCCGCGTTGCCATTCCTGTGTTCCGTCTCGCCGTAACCACACTCATTCATTAATCTAATGTCTACATATCTGATTGGCGACGTTCACGGTTGCTACGATGAACTGATCGCATTATTAAAACAGGTCGACTTTACGCCAGGACAGGACACGCTCTGGCTGACGGGCGATTTAGTCGCGCGTGGCCCCGGCTCCCTTGAAGTATTACGTTTCGTCAAATCGCTGGGCGACAGCGTCCGCATGGTGCTGGGCAATCACGATCTGCATCTGCTGGCGGTTTTCGCCGGGATCAGCCGCAACAAACCTAAAGATCGCCTCACCCCACTGCTGGATGCGCCGGACGCGGACGATCTGATTAACTGGCTGCGCCGTCAGCCCCTGCTGCAGATCGACGAAGAGAAAAAACTGGTCATGGCGCATGCCGGGATCACCCCGCAATGGGATCTTGAGACGGCGAAAACCTGCGCGCGTGACGTTGAGGCGGTGCTGGCAAGCGACTCGTATCCTTTCTTCCTCGATGCCATGTACGGCGATATGCCGAACCACTGGAGCGAGGATCTCAGCGGTCTGGCCCGTCTGCGCTTTATCACCAACGCGTTCACCCGCATGCGCTTCTGCTTCCCGAACGGACAGCTGGATATGTATTCCAAAGAGACGCCGGAGAGCGCGCCCGCGCCGCTCAAGCCGTGGTTTGCCATTCCGGGACCGGTGACAAGCGAGTACAGCGTGGTATTTGGCCACTGGGCTGCACTGGAAGGAAAAGGAACACCGGAAGGGATTTACGGTCTGGATACCGGATGCTGCTGGGGCGGAGAGTTAACCTGCTTACGCTGGGAAGATAAAGCTTACTTTGTGCAGCCGTCCAACCGACAGCTGGACCTGGGGGAAAGCGAGGCCGTTGCCTCCTGATACGTAATTCCCTCTCCCGGCCGGGAGAGGGAAAATCACTTAACGACGTTCCAGAATCTCGAAGCAGTAGCTGTGGGAGTTCTGTGCATCCGCGTCGTGGAATTCGCTGAATACCGATTCCCACTCGTCCGGATCGTAGTCCGGGAAATGAGTGTCCCCTTCCACTTCTGCATCAATGTGGGTCAGATACAGCTTCTGCGCTTTTGGCAGGAACTGCTCGTACACGCGCCCACCGCCAATCACCATGATCTCTTCGGCATTGCCGCATGCAGCAATCGCCTCGTCTACTGATTTTACCCATTCGACGCGATCGTCAGTGCCCGGCTGGCTGCTGATAACGATATTCTTACGGCCCGGCAATGGACGACCAATCGACTCCCAGGTCAGGCGGCCCATCACTACCGGCTTGTTTAACGTAGTACGTTTAAACCATGCGAGATCGGCAGGCAGGTTCCACGGCATGGCATTTTCCATACCGATAACGCGGTCCACCGCCAGCGCTGCAATCAGACTGATCATTGAAAATTTCCCGGATGCAAAAAATTGCCGCCACTATACGGAAAGCTTAATCTTTCGTCGACTGGCGGCAGGGTAAAGATAAAGAAATTTTTTAATATTGCTGGCAACTCCACTTCACGCGGAAGGTTTACTCTCGGGCTCGTCAGCCGGATCGCCGGTATGCTTGCCCTCTTCCGTGCCCTGCCAGCCATGACGCTGGATCAGCGACAGGTGGTTACGGTCCTCGTTAATGATTTCCGTCAGCATCGCGCTGGTGCGTTTGAAGACCGCCGCACGCTCGGTGGCGGTACTGCCGGCCATCGCCGCCATCTCTTCGACCATCTCGGTATTAAAGCGGCGGAACAGGTCTGCCCGTTCGCGTGCTTCATACGCGCCGAGCCCCAGGTTTTCCAGCGCCATGCGGCCAGACTTCAGCGCACCTTCGAAGGTTTCACGCTCGGGCGCGTCTACGCCCGCCTGCCGCAGCCGGATGTAGTGATCCACATCGCGCGCGCGGGAGATAATAGTCAGCGCCGGGAAATGCTCTTTTACCAGCTCCACCATCTGCATGCTGGTTTCCGGATCGTCAATGGCGTTAATTAACACCTCGGCTTTTGCCGCCCCGGCGGATTCCAGCAGATCGACGCGGGTTGCATCCCCGTAAAACACCTTCATATCAAATTTACGCAGGGTATCGACATGGTCGGGGTCGTGATCGAGGATGACCATTTTCACCCCGCTCGACAGCAGTAAACGACCCACGATCTGCCCGTAGCGGCCAAATCCGGCGATGATGACGCGCGGCTGCTCCTCGTCGATCTCGTCGGCCTCGCGCTCCTGCCCGCTGTCCGATTTTTCCAGACGCGTCAGCACCACCAGCAGCACCGGCGTCGCCGCCATCGACAGGGCGACCGCCAGCGTCAGCGCCTTCGCCCACTCGGGATCGAGCACGTTTGCCATCTGCGCGGCGCCAAACACCACGAACGCAAATTCACTCCCCTGCCCCAGCAGCACGGCGAACCAGCGGCGCTGCCTGCCCGGCACGTTCAGTGGGCGAGCAATCAGCCACAGCATCACCATTTTAATGACCAGGAAGCCGACGAGCAGGATGACGATCCGCAGCGGGTGCGTCACCAGCGTACCGAAGTCGACGGACATCCCGACGCCGATGAAAAACAGTCCCAGCAGCAACCCTTTGAACGGCTCGATATCGCTTTCCAGCGCGTGACGGTATTCAGAGCTCGCCAGCAGCACGCCTGCGAGGAACGCCCCCATCGCCATCGACAGCCCGGCCTCCTCCAGGAGCAGACCGAAGCCAAACACCAGGAACAGCGCCACGGCGCTGAACACTTCGCGCAGGCCAGAACGGGCGACAAACCTCAGCAGCGGGCGGGTCACGTAGCGGCCAAGCAGCACCACCAGCGCCAGCGCGCCCGCCACCTTCAGCGCCGACAGCGCGAAAGCGCCCAGCGTGGTAGAGGAACCACTGGCCGCCAGCAGCGGGATCATCGCCACCAGCGGGATAGCGGCAATGTCCTGGAACAGCAGCACGGAGAACGCGCTGCGTCCCATCTGGGAGACCGTCAGATTTCGCTCGTTCATCGCCTGCATGGCAATCGCCGTCGAGGAGAGCGCCAGCGTCATGCCGATGAGCTCTGCCACTTTCCAGTCCATACCCAACAGGATGCAGAACCCACCCAGCAGCAGGCCGCAGGCCACCATCTGCAGCGCACCACCGCCAAATACCGAGGCGCGAAGCTTCCACAGCCGCTGCGGGTCGAGCTCCAGGCCAATCACAAACAGCATCAGCACCACGCCAATCTCAGCGAAATGGAGAATCGCCTCGGCATCCGTGACCAGTCTAAAGCCCCACGGCCCAATGACGCAGCCTGCAATCAGGTAGCCGAGCACCGAACCCAGCCCCAGGCGTACCGCCACGGGCACAATCAGCGCCGCCGCGCCGAGGTAAATCAGCGCCTGTATCAGCGTATGGCTATCCATGGTGCGTCTCCTGCCACTCAAGTAAGCGTTGTTTATAATGGCGAGCCTGCGCCTGCAGCGTTTCATCGTCGCAAACAAACGTGCAGTGCATCGCAAACGGCGGGAGCCAGTTCAGACCGCAATAGAGCGCGGTCGCCTGCAGCGGCTGCGCCAGAACGTCAAAACCCGGGAAGGAACCGATATCAAAATGGCTTTCCCCACCGCCGGTGGTGACCGCCCACATCAGGCTTTTTCCTTTTAGCGCATTGCCGTTGTGGCCATACGCCCAGCCGTGGGAGAAGACTTTATCAATCCACAGCTTCAGGAGCGGGGGCGTACTGTACCACTGCATTGGATGCTGCCAGATAATCAGATCGGCACGGGAGAGCGCCTCCTGTTCGGCGGCGATATCGATATTAAAATCGGGATAGAGTTGATAGAGGGAACGTATCTCTACGTTATCAAGCGTCCTTACCTGCTCAAGCATCCGCTTATTCGCATGCGAGTGCTGCGGATAAGGATGGGCATAAATTATCAGAATCATTGATTAGCCTGTTGTTACTGCTTTCTTTTAACAAAAGAGTGTAGTCAGTAATTCAACAGGCTAATAGTGAATATTATTGACGGGCTTACGTCAGAATTCTGAATTAGTTATCCAGCTCGCCCATGGATTTCACCTGGTCACGGTTAATCTGCTCGGTTTGACCGGTTTCGGCGTTTTTATATGACACCAGACCGGTATCGTCATCTACCTGCGGTTTGCCGTCGGTGACAATGGTTTTGCCATCGGTGGTTTTTACGGCCTGATTAGACGAACAGCCCGCAACGGTGAACATTGTCGTGGCAGCCAGAACGGAAGCGATCAGTAATTTATTTTGCATGGTGTTTTCCCCTGCTCTCAGTTGAATTTCGTTATCGACCTAACCATTTTAGGCTAACTGACTGAAAGCGGATGAAAAACCAGAAGGTTCTGAAGATGGGAGAATGCCCGGCAACCGAACGGCACCGGGCATTTTTACTTATTTGCTAATCTGCGCGTGCATTTCCTGCACTGAAATCACCTTCTCGGTGGCATCCGCGTTCAGCGCCATGGCCGTTGCGAAACCGCCGTTCAGGGTGGTGTCGTAGTGCACTTTGTACTGCAGCGCGCTGCGGCGAATCAGCTTGGAGTCTTCAATCGCCTGGCGGCCTGCGGTGGTGTTGATGATGTAGGTGTATTCGCCATTCTTGATACGGTCCTGAATGTGCGGACGACCTTCATGCACCTTGTTCACCAGACGCGGGTTGATGCCGGCTTCGCCCAGCACAATCGCGGTACCGTGGGTCGCGTCCAGCTCGAAGCCCTGTTTCAGCAGCTTGGCGGCCAGGTCAACCACGCGCTCTTTGTCGCCTTCGCGAACGGAGAGCAGCGCACGGCCTGATTTTCTCATGGTGGAGCTACTGCCCAGCTGCGCCTTCGCGAACGCTTCTGCGAAGGTGCGTCCCACGCCCATCACTTCCCCGGTAGAGCGCATTTCTGGCCCTAACAGCGGGTCAACGCCCGGGAATTTGTTGAACGGCAGCACCACTTCTTTCACCGAGTAGTACGGTGGAATGATCTCTTTGGTCACGCCCTGCTGCGCCAGCGTCTGACCCGCCATCACGCGCGCCGCCACTTTCGCCAGCGGAACGCCGGTGGCTTTGGAGACGAACGGTACAGTACGTGCCGCACGCGGGTTGACTTCAATCAGGTAGACTTCGTTGTCTTTCACCGCGAACTGGACGTTCATCAGACCGCGAACCTGCAGCTCAAAGGCCAGCTTCTGCACCTGCTGGCGCATCACGTCCTGAATCTCCTGGCTCAGCGTGTAGGCTGGCAGAGAACAGGCGGAGTCGCCGGAGTGCACGCCCGCCTGCTCGATGTGCTCCATGATGCCGCCAATCAGCACCATTTCGCCGTCGCAGATGGCGTCAACGTCCACTTCAACCGCGTCGTCGAGGAAGCGGTCGAGCAGCACTGGCGCATCGTTGGAAACGCTCACCGCAGTCTGGAAGTAGCGACGCAGGTCGGCTTCGTCATACACGATTTCCATCGCGCGGCCGCCCAGCACGTAGGAAGGACGTACCACCAGCGGGTAGCCAATCTCTTTCGCCTTCTCAACGGCCATTTCAATGGCGGTAACGGTGGCGTTCGCCGGCTGTTTCAGCTTCAGACGGTCAACCGCCTGCTGGAAACGCTCGCGGTCTTCCGCACGGTCAATCGCGTCCGGGCTGGTGCCGATAACCGGCACGCCTGCTGCTTCCAGCGCGCGCGCCAGCTTCAGCGGGGTCTGGCCGCCGTACTGCACGATAACGCCTTTTGGCTTCTCGATGCGCACGATTTCCAGCACGTCTTCCAGGGTAACCGGCTCGAAGTAGAGGCGGTCAGAGGTGTCGTAGTCGGTCGATACGGTTTCCGGGTTACAGTTGACCATGATGGTCTCGTAACCGTCTTCGCGCAGCGCCAGCGAGGCGTGTACGCAGCAGTAGTCGAACTCGATGCCCTGGCCGATACGGTTTGGACCGCCGCCCAGCACCATAATCTTGTCGCGGTCGACGGACGGGTTCGCTTCGCACTCGTCTTCATAGGTGGAGTACATGTAGGCAGTGTCGGTCGAGAATTCAGCCGCACAGGTGTCCACGCGCTTGTAGACCGGGTGCAGGTCGTACTGGTCGCGCAGCTTGCGGATTTCCGCTTCACGCACGCCCGCCAGCTTAGCCAGACGCGCATCTGCGAAGCCTTTACGCTTCAGCACGCGCAGGAAGTCAGCGTCCAGGCCGGTGATGCCCAGCTCCGCGACCTGTTCTTCCAGACGCACCAGCTCTTCAATCTGCACCAGGAACCAGCGGTCGATGTTGGTCAGATTGAACACGCCGTCGACGGAGAGGCCCGCACGGAAGGCATCGGCGATATACCAGATACGCTCTGCGCCCGCGTCTTTCAGCTCGCGGCGGATTTTGGTCAGCGCTTCCGGGTCGTCCAGGCTCACTTTCGGGTCAAAACCGGTCGCGCCCACTTCGAGGCCGCGCAGCGCTTTCTGCAGGGATTCCTGCTGCGTGCGGCCAATCGCCATCACTTCACCGACAGATTTCATCTGGGTGGTCAGACGGTCGTTCGCGCCTGCGAATTTCTCGAAGTTGAAGCGTGGAATTTTGGTCACAACGTAGTCGATTGACGGCTCGAAGGACGCTGGCGTGCGGCCACCGGTGATGTCGTTCATCAGCTCGTCGAGGGTATAACCCACCGCCAGCTTCGCCGCCACTTTCGCAATCGGGAAGCCGGTCGCTTTAGAAGCCAGCGCGGAGGAACGGGACACGCGCGGGTTCATTTCGATAACAATCAGACGGCCTGTTTTCGGGTTCACCGAGAACTGCACGTTAGAACCGCCGGTTTCAACGCCGATTTCACGCAGTACCGCCATCGAGGCGTTACGCATGATTTGATACTCTTTGTCGGTCAGGGTCTGGGCTGGCGCAACGGTGATGGAGTCACCGGTGTGGATACCCATCGCATCGAAGTTTTCGATGGAGCAGACGATGATGCAGTTGTCGTTTTTATCACGCACCACTTCCATCTCGTACTCTTTCCAGCCAATCAGCGATTCATCAATCAGCAGCTCTTTGGTTGGAGAGAGATCCAGACCGCGTTCGCAAATCTCTTCGAACTCTTCGCGGTTGTAGGCGATGCCGCCGCCGGTGCCGCCCATGGTGAACGATGGACGGATGATGCACGGATAGCCCACGTCAGCCGCGACGGCCAGCGCTTCTTCCATGTTGTGTGCGATACCGGAACGCGCGGTGTCGAGGCCGATTTTCTTCATCGCCACGTCGAAGCGGCGACGGTCTTCTGCTTTATCAATCGCGTCGGCGGTCGCACCAATCATGGTCACGCCGAACTCTTCCAGCACGCCCTGACGCTCCAGCTCCAGCGCACAGTTCAGCGCCGTCTGGCCGCCCATGGTTGGCAGCACCGCGTCCGGACGCTCTTTCTCGATGATTTTACGCACCACTTCCCAGTGAATCGGCTCGATGTAGGTTGCATCAGCCATTTCCGGGTCGGTCATGATGGTTGCCGGGTTAGAGTTCACCAGGATAACGCGGTAACCCTCTTCACGCAGGGCTTTACACGCCTGCGCGCCGGAGTAGTCGAATTCGCAGGCCTGGCCGATGACGATCGGGCCAGCGCCAAGGATCAGGATGCTTTTTATGTCTGTACGTTTTGGCATTGTCTTCTCGGCTCCTGATTATTTAGCGGTCTTACGGTATTGCTCGATAAGTTCGATGAAGTGATCGAACAGCGGCGCGGCGTCGTGTGGGCCCGGGCTGGCTTCCGGGTGACCCTGGAAGCTGAATGCTGGCTTATCGGTGCGATGAATCCCCTGCAGGGTGCCATCGAACAGCGACTTATGGGTCACGCGCAGGTTAGCCGGCATCGAGGCTTCATCGACGGCAAAGCCGTGGTTCTGCGCGGTGATCATCACCGTGTTGTTATCGATGTCTTTCACCGGGTGGTTACCACCGTGGTGGCCGAACTTCATCTTAACGGTGTTCGCACCGCTCGCCAGCGCCAGCAGCTGATGGCCGAGGCAGATGCCGAATACCGGGATGTCGGTTTCCAGGAAGGACTTGATGGCGGCGATGGCGTAATCGCACGGCGCCGGGTCGCCAGGGCCGTTGGACAGGAAAATACCGTCCGGATTCATCTTCAGCACGTCTTCGGCAGACGTTTGTGCCGGAACCACCGTCAGGCGGCAGCCGCGGTCAACCAGCATGCGCAGGATGTTGCGCTTGGCGCCGAAATCGTAGGCCACCACGTGGAACGGCAGCTCGCTCTCTTTTTTCGCTTCAGGCAGGTCGTCTTCCAGCGTCCAGCTACCCTGGGTCCAGCTGTAGGCTTCAGCGGTCGTCACTTCTTTCGCCAGGTCCATGCCGTTCAGGCCCGGGAAGGCTTTCGCTTTTTCCAGCGCCAGCGTCGCATCGAGGTTATCACCCGCGATGATGCAGCCGTTCTGTGCACCCTTCTCGCGCAGCAGACGCGTTAACTTACGGGTATCGATATCGGCAATCGCCACGATGTTATGGCGCTTGAGGTAAGAAGAGAGGTCTTCGGTATTGCGGAAATTGCTGGCAATCAGCGGCAGGTCGCGGATGACCAGGCCTTGCGCATGTACCTGAGAAGATTCTTCGTCAGCCGCATTGGTGCCGACATTGCCGATATGAGGATAAGTAAGAGTAACGATTTGGCGAGAATAGGAAGGATCAGTGAGGATTTCTTGATAACCGGTCATTGAAGTATTGAAAACGACTTCCCCAACCGCCGAACCCGTTGCCCCTATGGCCCGACCGATAAACTGGGTTCCGTCTTCCAGAACCAATAGCGCTGACTTAATCAAAACACCCTCCAGAGAATATTCACTCACTTTATTTGCATATTAATTCATAGCATGTCATGGATCAATGCAAATGTGTTGCCAGCGGATTTTTGGCAAACGGCGGCATTCTGGGGATTTGGTGGGTAAAAGTCAACTTAAAACGGATATTTTGTTTACTCTTTTGCAAGTCTGGCGAGTGGAATGCGGCTTAAGCGACAAAAAGATCAGGTAAATCACTGCGGAAAACGCTTGCGCGCCTGGTTTAATGAAAAATGAGATGGTGCAGCACTATAAAGTAGACCAGATGGTCAAAATTTACATTTCAGTAACGTTAAAACGCCACAAGAGATAGATATTTAGAGACTTAAACAAAAATACGCTATAAAACAGACAAAATAAAAGGGCAATAAAATATTGCCCTATGCAATCAAACAATTACGACTGCAATAACCACATCACGATGGGTAATAATGCTTACAAATTGTTGAGATCGAGCACATCTCGCATATCAAAAAGGCCGTTTTTCTTGTTTTTAAGCCACAAAGCAGAGCGTACGGCGCCGTTGGCAAACGTCATTCGGCTGGAGGCTTTATGCGTAATTTCGACACGTTCACCAATATCGGCGAACATCGCCGTATGTTCGCCGACGATGTCACCCGCTCGCACGGTTGCAAAGCCAATAGTGCCCGGCACGCGTTCGCCGGTGTAACCTTCGCGGGTATAGACCGCGCAGTCTTTTAAGTCTTTATCAAGTGCATGAGCAATCGCTTCGCCCATCGCCAGCGCCGTACCCGATGGCGCATCAACCTTGTAACGGTGGTGAGCTTCTACGATCTCAATATCGGTATAGTTGCCCATCACCTTCGCGGCCTTCTCCAGCAGCTTCAGCATGACGTTAACGCCCACGCTGAAGTTTGCCGCGAAGACAATCGCAATCTCTTTTGATGCATCCTGGATAGCCTGCTTGCCCGCATCGTCAAAACCGGTGGTGCCGATCACCATCCCCTTGCCGTGCTGACGACAAAACGCCAGATGCGTGAGCGTCCCTTCCGGGCGGGTAAAATCGATGAATACATCGAAGTCCTCTTTTACCGCCTCCAGGCTGCTTTGCACGGTAACGCCCGTGTGGCCTGCGCCCGCCAGCTCACCGGCATCGGTTCCCAGAAGCGACGAACCTTCACGCTCCAGTGCCGCGCCAAGCGCGACGCCATCCATCTGAAGTGCCGCCTGAATAAGCTGACGGCCCATACGTCCACCCGCGCCCGCAATGGCGACACGGATCTGTGCATCATGCATAGTTATTCTCTTACGTTAAAATGATGTAAACCGTTTTCAGATTAACCAGCCTTGAGAAGCACTGCCAACTGAAAACACCGATAATTAGAATTTAACGTGAAACCGACTTAAATATCAGTAAAAGACATGATTTTGTCGTCACGATAAAGTAACGGGTAAAAAAAAGGCCAGCACAGGAGGTGCTGGCCTTTCATCAGAAAAAGGACTATTCGACTTCGCGGGCGTCGATGCGCAGTTCTTTCGGGACTTCAAAAACGATGTTTTCTTCACGACCTTCCAGCGGCACCGCTTCGCCACCGCCCAGTTCCTGCAGACGAGAAATGACGTTCTGTACCAGAATATCTGGCGCAGACGCCCCGGCCGTCACGCCGACACATGCCGCGTGCTTAACCCACGCCTCCTGAATATCCGACGCGTCATCAATCAGGAAAGCCGCTTTCCCCATGCGTTGCGCCAGTTCGGCCAGACGGTTGGAGTTAGACGAGTTTTTGGAGCCGACTACCAGCACCACATCCGCCTTTTCAGCCAGTGCGCGCACCGCTTCCTGACGGTTAGTGGTCGCGTAGCAGATATCATCCTTACGCGGGCCAACGATTTTCGGGAAGCGCTGACGCAGCGCGTCAATCACGTCTGAAGTATCGTCTACGGAGAGCGTCGTCTGGGTCATAAACGACAGACGGGCTTCATTTTTCACGTTCAGCGTAAAGACATCTTCAGGCGACTCAACCAGATACATCCCCCCTTCCGGGTTGCTGTACTGGCCCATGGTGCCTTCGACTTCCGGATGACCGGCATGGCCAATCAGAATCGACTCTTCACCACGGCGGCTGGCGCGCGCCACTTCCATATGCACTTTTGTCACCAGCGGACAGGTGGCATCGAATACGGTCAGATCGCGGCTTTTCGCTTCGTTACGTACCGCCTGAGAGACGCCGTGCGCGGAGAAGATCAGGATCGCACCGTCCGGCACTTCGCTGATCTGCTCAATGAAGATGGCGCCGCGCTCGCGCAGGCTGTCGACCACGTAGCGGTTGTGTACCACTTCGTGACGCACATAAATCGGCGCGCCGTAAATTTCCAGCGCGTTTTCAACAATGCTGATAGCGCGGTCTACACCGGCGCAGAAGCCGCGCGGGTTAGCCAACAGGATCTGCATTTCAGGCCTCCAGTGCAGGATCGATTTCCAGCACTTCAACATCAAAATGAACGGTACGCCCGGCAAGCGGATGGTTGAAGTCAACGGTAATAGAGTCGCCGTTGATTTCGCGGATCACGCCAGGCATTTCGCTGCCGTCCATAGCGGTAAAGAGCATAATCGCTCCGATCTCCGGTTCACCCGCGTCCATAAACTCGCGGCGCGAGAAATACTGGATCAGGTCCGGACTCGGCACGCCAAACGCGGCATCCGGCTCCAGCGAAAAGGCTTTTTTCTCACCCTCTTTCAGGCCCAGAAGCTGCTGCTCAAGACCTTCAGACAGGGAGGTATCGCCAAGACGAAACAGGGCCGGTTTGCCGTTATTGCGGGTGGATTCGGCCGTGGAGCCGTCATCCAGCTTCAGCGTGAAGTGAACGAGAACCGCGCTGTTGCTCTGTACGGATTTAGACATGCAAATTGCTCGCTTGTTTTGCCCGGTAGCATTACGCCACCGGGCGAGTGTGTTACGCCTGCTCTTTCGCGGCCGGTTTAGGCAAGAAGCCTTCCAGCACGATTAACGCCGCACCGATACAAATTGCCGTATCGGCCAGGTTAAAGGTCGCGAAGTGCCAGTCGCCGACGTAGAAGTCGATCATATCGACCACAAAGCCGTGCCACAGGCGGTCAAACAGGTTGCCCAGCGCGCCGCCAATGATCAGCGCGTAGGCAATGTTATTCAGCTTTTGCGTGGCCTTCGAGCGGTACATCAGCACCGCGAGGATCACGCAGATACCGAGAGCGATACCCGCAAAGAACCAGCGCTGCCAGCCACCGCTGTCGGCAAGGAAACTAAACGCTGCGCCGTAGTTACGCGCGTAGTGCAGGTTAAGCGACGGGAATAGCGGAACCGTCTCCCCCAGAGCAAAATTCTGGAGGATCAGGAACTTGCTGCCCAGATCGATAATCAGCACCACCACAACCAGCCACAGCCAGCGCAGTCCTGTTGAACAGAGAGTTTTACTCATCAGGCAAACTTACGTTTTTCGCCGTCACCGGCGACGTTGCTTACACAGCGTCCGCAGATGTCTGCGTGTTCCGCCACCTGGCCAACATCGGTGGTGTAATGCCAGCAACGCGGGCATTTCTCACCGTCGGCTTTGCTCAGCGCGACTTTCAGTCCTTTGAGCAGCTCGCTCTGCTGAGCATCAGCAGAAGCATCGGCATAATCCGCAACTTTCGCACCGGAGGTCAACAGGACAAATCGTAATTCATCGCCCAGCGCCGTCAGCTTCGCCGCCAGCTCCGGTTCGGCATACAGCGTAACTGCCGCTTCCAGAGAGCCGCCGACTTTCTTGTCCGCGCGCGCCTGCTCGATAACCTTGTTCACTTCGCCACGCACTTTCAGCAGCTCGTCCCAGAAGGCATCGTTCATCGCTTCGGTGCTGGAGAGATCGAACAGACCTTCGTACCACTCGCCCGTGAACACATACTTCTCACGCTCGCCCGGCAGGTAGCCCCAGATTTCATCCGCGGTAAAGGACATGATCGGCGCCATCCAGCGCACCAGCGCTTCTGCGATGTGGAACAGCGCGGTCTGGCAGCTACGACGCGCCACGCTGTCCGCTTTCGCGGTGTACTGGCGGTCTTTGATGATGTCGAGGTAGAACGAGCCCATCTCGATGGAGCAGAAGCGCATCAGGCGCTGCACCACTTCGTGGAAGTCGTAAGACTCATAGGCTTTCAGAATATCTTCCTGCGCCGCTTTCGCGCAGCCTACCGCCCAGCGGTCCAGCACCACCATCTCTTCCGGTTTCACCATGTCTTTTGCCGGATCGAACCCGTTCAGGTTCGCCAGCAGGAAGCGCGCGGTGTTACGGATACGACGATAGCTGTCGGCAGCACGCTTCAGGATCTCGTCAGACACCGCCATTTCGCCGGTGTAATCGGTAGAGGCTACCCACAGACGCAGAATGTCTGCGCCCAGCTTGTTCATCACATCCTGCGGAGAAACGGTGTTACCGATAGATTTGGACATCTTACGGCCCTGACCATCCACGGTGAAGCCGTGAGTCAGTACCTGACGGTAAGGCGCTTTACCCTTCATGGCGGTGGAGATCATCAGAGATGACATGAACCAGCCGCGGTGTTGGTCAGACCCTTCCAGATACATATCGGCAGCGTGACCGGCAAATTCCGGACGCACGTCAACCACGGAAGAGTGGGTAGACCCGGAGTCGAACCACACGTCCAGGGTATCCGGCACTTTCTCGTAGTTGTCTGCGTCAGCGCCCAGGATGTCGCGGGAGTCGAGATCCCACCACGCCTGAATACCGTCAACTTCGACGCGTTTCGCCACTTCTTCCATCAGTTCCAGGGTGTTTGGGTGCAGCTCCTGCGTCTCTTTATGCACGAACAGAGACATCGGCACGCCCCAGGTACGCTGACGGGAGATACACCAGTCAGGACGGTTAGCCACCATGGATTCGATACGCGCCTGGCCCCAGTCAGGGATCCACTGCACGCCTTTGATCTCTTTCAGAGACTGCTCGCGCAGGCCTTTCTGATCCATGCTGACGAACCACTGCGGGGTCGCACGGAAGATGATCGGGGTTTTGTGACGCCAGCAGCACGGATAGCTGTGCTGCATTTTTTCAACGTGCAGCAGCGCGCCGCTGGTGCGCAGCATGTCGACGATGATGTCGTTCGCTTTGAAGACGTTGATACCGTCCAGCGCCGGATAGGTGCCTGGCAGGTAAGATCCGTCCGGGCCAACCGGGTTAGCGATTTCCAGACCGTACTTCAGGCTGATGTTGTAGTCGTCAGGACCGTGGCCACCGGCGGTATGTACAGCACCGGTACCCGCTTCCAGCGTCACGTGGTCGCCCAGGATCGCCGGAACGTCGAAGTCCAGGAACGGGTGTTTGAAGCGCATCAGCTCCAGCGCGTCGCCTTTCACGGTGCCCAGCACGGTGTAGTCGGTGATATGCGCGCGCTTCAGCACGCTCTCAACCAGATCTTTCGCCAGGATAACCGCCTGACCGTCAATCTGAACCAGCGCGTATTCGAACTCACCGGACAGGGAGATCGCACGGTTCGCCGGCAGGGTCCACGGGGTGGTGGTCCAGATCACCAGAGAGATCGGGCCATTTACCGAGGAGACGCCAAATTTAGCCTTCACCGCATCCTGATCGACAGCGTTGAACGCCACGTCGATAGACGGAGAGGTTTTGTCGTAATATTCAACTTCCGCTTCTGCCAGCGCAGAGCGGCAGTCCACGCACCAGTGCACCGGCTTAGCGCCTTTGTGCAGGTGGCCGTTACCGATGATTTTACCCAGCGCACGGATGATGTTGGCTTCAGTTTTGAAATCCATGGTCAGGTATGGGTGCGACCAGTCGCCCAGCACGCCCAGACGGATGAAATCAGCGCGCTGACCGTCAACCTGCGTGGCTGCGTATTCGCGGCACTTCGCACGGAACTCGGCGGCGGTGAACTTCTCACCCGGTTTGCCAAACTCTTGCTCCACTTTCAGCTCGATTGGCAGACCGTGGCAGTCCCAGCCCGGAACGTAAGGCGAGTCATATCCCGTGAGGCCTTTGGACTTCACGATAATGTCTTTCAGAATCTTGTTAACCGAGTGACCAATATGAATGCTGCCATTCGCATATGGAGGGCCATCATGCAGAATGAAGGTTTTTTTGCCTTTTTTGGCTGCACGAATGATGCCGTACAGGTCATCATCGGTCCAACGCGCCAGCATTCCCGGTTCGCGCTTGGCGAGATCGCCGCGCATCGGGAACCCTGTTTCCGGCAAATTCAGGGTTGATTTATAGTCACTCATCAGATTCTCGGTTCCGTATTTATCACGTAGGCAGTTAAGCCGGGTTCAAAGCCCAAAAAACTCGCGGGCCGTCAATTCATCTCGCGCAATTTGCGCTTTTAGTTCATCCAGCGAACCAAATCGCTGCTCGTTGCGTATTTTTTTACGCAGTATCACATCTATATGGCGACCATAGAGGTCCATTACAACGTCCAGCAGGTGCACTTCTAACTGTTGACGCACACCGGCGACGGTCGGACGCGTGCCAATGTTGGCGACGCCGTAGAACGGCTTATCGCCCAGTCCTGCCACTTCCACCGCATACACCCCTTTAACCGGGGAAACCTGACGACGCAGCGGTATATTCGCCGTCGGGAAGCCTATCGTGCGGCCCAGCGCATCGCCATGGACCACGCGGCCAGAGATGGTGAACGGATGGCCCAGCAGGGTTTCTGCCGTGTCCAGGTCATCATTAGCCAGCGCCTGACGCACCGCCGTGCTGCTGACGCGCACGCCGCCTTCGCAGAAGGTCATCGCGCTGGTGACGTCAAATCCATACTCCAGACCAGCCTTCTGTAATAGCAAGAAATCGCCCTGACGACCAGCGCCAAAGCGGAAATCATCGCCCACGGCAAGAAACTGTACGCCAAGACGCTTAACCAGCAGGTCGCTGACGAAATTTTGTGCTGTCAGCGCGGCAAAGCGACGATCGAAACGTAAACACAATACATAGTCCACGCCGGACTCCGCCAGATAGCGCAATTTCTCGCGCAGGCGAGTGAGTCGGGCGGGAGATTTATCGCCCGCGAACAGCTCCAGCGGCTGCGGCTCGAAAATCATCACTACAACGGGCAGGCCACGGGCCTCCCCTTCTTTCCGCAATCCCTGCAACAGCGCCTGATGACCACGATGCACGCCGTCGAAATTACCAATAGTCAGCACGCACCCGTGTGGCGCGCTGCTGAGATTATGTATGCCGCGTATCAGCTTCATGTCTGGCTCAAAACAGTGAAAATCGCCAAAGTATACCTTGTACAGCGGTTAAGGTTAACCGGCGATTGTTCGCGCAAAACAGAAAGCCGTAATGATTTCATCAGGCTGACCTTTCGCAGCGAAAAAATCTGCTCTTGAACTGCGATTTTTATGCCGAAAGGCTGTATTCAGGGAAGACAAGCTGGTAGAATCCTGCGCCATCACTACGTAACGTAGCGTCGCTAATTAACGGCGCTTATTTGCACAAATCCATTGACAAAAGAAGGCAAAGAGGGCATATTCCTCGGCCTTTGAATTGTCCACATAGAACATATTTGGGAGTTGGACTTGGCTAATATCAAATCAGCTAAGAAACGTGCCGTTCAGTCTGAAAAGGCTCGTAAGCACAACGCAAGCCGTCGCTCTATGATGCGTACTTTCATCAAGAAAGTATACGCAGCAATCGAAGCAGGCGACAAAGCTGCAGCGCAGAACGCATTTAACGAAATGCAACCAATCGTGGATCGTCAGGCTGCTAAAGGTCTGATCCACAAAAACAAAGCAGCGCGTCATAAAGCAAACCTGACCGCGCAGATCAACAAACTGGCTTAATCGCTACTTGTTGTTGCTTGTTTAAAGAACCCGCTTAACGCGGGTTTTTTTATGCCTTCAGATTGCCGGTGGCGTAAACAGCGCCGAGTAGTCACGGTTGCAGATTCGCTGCACCGCCGGGTGCTGAATCATTCTTTCGGCAAATATGGCGTGATACTCCTCCATCACGTTATCCACTCTGCCTATCTCCGTAATCTTGTCGTCTGAATAGAGATCGTGCGCGTACAGCGTCGGCGCAACGAAGATCGCATTATGCGCTTCGCCAAAGGCTTTCATCAGCGCCGCATCGTCGAACTCACCGAGGATTTCTACCTTAAGCCCCTGCGAATTAAACCAGTTCAGCAGCTTGCGTCCGAGCATTGAGCGTCGCCCAGGCACCAGCAGGCGACGCTCTTCCAGGCAGGCCGGGAAGGTTTTCTCCGGCGGCGGGTTGATACACCAGAAGCTCACGCCACATTCGCCAATCTTCACCGAGAACAGCCCTTCCTGCTGGGTGGAGTCAATCGGGCAGTCCGAGATAATCATGTCCAGCTTGTGCTGGCTCAGCTGTTCCAGCAGCATCTCGTGGGTGGATTCAAAGCAGCGCAGGTGGATTTGCTCATCTTCCACCACCGCCGCATCCAGCACGCCGCTCACCAGCCGCTTGGACAGCGCATCCGCCACGCCCACGTCAAAGAGCAGGTTCGACTCTTTGCGGTAGTTGACGATATCCAGCATCTCCTGGCTCAGGGTGAACATTTTGTCCGCATAGCGGAAAACCAGTTCACCCAGTTCGCTGGGTTCAATCCCACGCCCCTTACGCTTGAACAGCTTGCCCTGCAGGCGCTCTTCCAGGGCCTTGATTTGCCCGGTGATGGTTTGCGGCGTCAGGTAGAGCGCCTCTGCCGCCCCCACCACCGAGCCCTGTTTATAGACGTGCCAGAAGTAGTACAGATGGTTGTAATTTAAATGAGACATCGCGTCTTCTCTCCCTGAGTGTGTATCGGGAGAAGGATCGCCTCCTCCCGGTGTTCCGTTATGCCTGGACGGCCTGTCCGGACAACTTCACCTTCAACAAGGTATAACCGATTACCGCGGCCAGTAATGACCCGATGAGAATGCCGAGTTTAGCCCAGACGATAAGCTCAGGCGCATGAGTACCAAACGCCAGTGTCGAAATAAAGATCGACATCGTAAACCCGATACCACACAGCACGCCGACGGCCATAATCTGCGAAAACGTGGTGCCATGCGGCAATGACGCCAGCTTCAGCTTCGTCGCCAGCCAGCAGAAGAGGCTAATGCCCAGCGGCTTACCGATAAACAGCCCGGCAATAATGCCCAGCGGAAGCACGGACGTCAGCCCGTCCAGCGTCACGCCGCCGAGGGAAACGCCCGCGTTGGCAAACGCAAACAGCGGCAGGATCATAAAGGCAACCCAAGGGTGCAGCACATGCTCCAGCTGTTTGGCAGGCGACTTGCCGTCCTGCGGTTTAAGCGGCACGAAGAAGCCGACAATCACACCAGCCAGCGTGGCGTGCACGCCGGATTTCAGCACCGCCGTCCACAGCACCATCCCCACCAGGATATAGATACCGATGCGGCGAACATTGAAGATGTTCAGCAGCGCCAGCACCGCAATCGCCCCGGCGGCGACGCTCAGGGACAGGATCGACAGATCGCTGGTGTAGAACAGCGCGATAATCACAATGGCGCCCAGGTCATCGATGATCGCCAGCGCCATCAGGAAGATTTTCAGGGCCACCGGCACGCGGCTACCGAGCAAGGCTAAGACACCGAGCGCAAAGGCGATATCCGTCGCGGCCGGGATCGCCCAGCCGTCACGCGCAACAGGATCCTGCCAGGTGAACGCCAGGAAGAGCAGCGCCGGCACCACCATCCCGCCGAGCGCGGCAATCACCGGAAACGCCGCGCGCTGGCGGCTGGCAAGCGAGCCCAGAACCAGCTCACGCTTAACCTCAAGACCCACCAGCAGGAAGAACACCGCCATTAGCGCATCGTTGATCCACAGCAGCATGTTCTTGTTAATTTCCAGCGCCCCGACCTTCAGCTCAACGGGCGTTTCCAGAAATGCATGGTAGAGATCCTGCGTGATGCCAAGGTTAGCCAGCACCATCGCGGCCGCTGCGGCAATAATCAGGATCACGCCACCGGACGCCTCACTGCTAAAGAAACGGTGTAGTAATTTCATTTAAGTTCTCTCTTTTACAACAATACCTCGATAAAACCATAATACCAAGCCAAATAGCTCGGCAAAAACAGATTAATGTTGAGTATAGACTCAGTTTAACCGAGCTATACGCGCAAATAAAAAAGCCCGGAATCGCTTCCGGGCTTTGAGAAGATGAAAACCAGCTAACGAATTAGCGAGTCAAATCATCGAAGAATTTTTTGACGCCATCGAAGAAGCTTTTGGAACGCGGGCTGTTTTTCTCACCCGTCGGACCGCCAAAGCTCTCCTGCAGTTCTTTCAGCAGCTGTTTCTGCTTGTCGTTCAGGCCAACCGGCGTTTCCACGACGACGCGGCACAGCAGGTCGCCCTGGGCGCCACCGCGAACGGATTTAACGCCTTTCCCGCGCATGCGGAACAGCTTGCCGGTCTGGGTTTCGCCAGGCACTTTCAGGTTCACGCGACCGTCCAGCGTTGGCACTTCGATTTCGCCACCGAGTGCCGCCATCGCGAAGTTGATCGGCACTTCGCAGTACAGGTTATTACCTTCACGCTCGAAGATGGCGTGCTGTTTCACCTGCACCTGAACGTACAGATCGCCTGCCGGTGCGCCGTGCTCGCCTGCTTCGCCCTCACCTGCCAGACGGATGCGGTCGCCCGTATCGACGCCAGCCGGGATCTTAACGGACAGAGTTTTGGTTTTCTCAACGCGACCGTGCCCGTGGCATTTGGTGCATGGATCTTTAATCAGCGTGCCGCGACCGTGACAGTGAGGACAGGCCTGCTGTACCGCGAAGAAGCCCTGACGCATCTGTACCTGACCAGAGCCGTGACAGGTTGGACAGGTCTGAGGCTGTGTGCCCGCTTTCGCGCCGCTGCCGTGGCAAACGTCACACTCTTCCAGCGTCGGGATACGGATCTCTTTGGTTACGCCGCGAACGGCCTCTTCCAGCGTCAGCTCCATGTTGTAGCGCAGGTCCGCGCCGCGCGCCGCGCGCTGACGACCACGGCCGCCGCCGAAAATGTCGCCAAATACATCGCCAAAGATATCGCTGAAGTCAGCGCCGCCGCCAAAGCCGCCGCCACCGAATCCACCGCCGCCCATGCCGCCCTGTTCAAAGGCAGCGTGACCGTACTGGTCATAGGCCGCACGTTTTTGTGCATCGGTCAGGACTTCGTAGGCTTCTTTGATCTCTTTAAATTTGGCTTCAGCCTCTTTGTCACCCTGGTTACGGTCCGGGTGGAATTTCATGGCCAGGCGCTTGTACGCCTTTTTGATTTCACGCTCTTCCGCAGTTTTCGGAACGCCTAAAATCTCGTAATAGTCTTGCTTTGCCATTGGTTTTTTTAAGCCCCTTAACATGCGAGCACGGGCGTGGAGAGTTCTCCTACGCCCGTGCCGATTAATTACCCTGCATCAGGGCGATTATTTTTTATCTTTAACTTCTTCGAACTCAGCGTCGACAACGTCGTCGTCTTTCGCGTTGTTCGCCGAAGCGTCAGCGCCCGCCTGCTGTTGAGCGTGCTGCTGCTGAGCGATTTCCATCAGCTTCTGAGAAGCCTGCGCCAGTTCCTGCATCTTCGCTTCGATGTCCGCTTTGTCTTCACCTTTCAGTGAGGATTCCAGCGCGCTCAGTGCAGCTTCGATAGCAGTCTTGTCTTCCGCTGGCAGTTTATCGCCTGCTTCTTCAACCTGCTTACGGGTGCTGTGCAGCAGATGGTCACCCTGGTTACGGGTCTGAACCAGCTCTTCGAACTTACGGTCGGATTCCGCGTTAGCTTCGGCATCGCGAACCATTTTTTCGATTTCCGCTTCGTTCAGGCCAGAAGATGCCTTGATGGTGATCTTCTGCTCTTTACCGCTGTTTTTGTCTTTCGCAGACACGTGCAGGATACCGTCAGCATCGATGTCGAAGGTCACTTCGATCTGCGGCATGCCGCGCGGTGCCGGGTTAATACCGTCCAGGTTGAACTGACCCAGAGATTTGTTATCCGCCGCACGCTTACGCTCACCCTGAATCACATGGATGGTTACCGCAGACTGGTTGTCTTCAGCGGTAGAGAACACCTGGCTGTGTTTCGTTGGGATGGTGGTGTTTTTGTTGATGAGCGCAGTCATCACACCGCCCATGGTTTCGATACCCAGAGACAGCGGGGTAACGTCCAGCAGCAGTACGTCTTTAACTTCACCGGTCAGTACGCCACCCTGAACCGCAGCGCCGATTGCGACCGCTTCGTCCGGGTTAACGTCTTTACGTGGCTCTTTACCAAAGAACTCAGCCACTTTCTTCTGAACCATTGGCATACGGGTCTGACCACCGACCAGGATAACGTCCTGGATATCGGATACGGACAGGCCAGCGTCCTGCAGAGCAACTTTCAGCGGCTCGATTGAACGGTTCACCAGGTCTTCTACCAGGCTTTCCAGTTTCGCACGGGTCACTTTGATGTTCATGTGTTTAGGACCGGTCGCGTCTGCAGTGATGTACGGCAGGTTCACGTCGGTCTGCTGAGCGGAAGACAGCTCGATCTTCGCTTTCTCAGCGGCTTCTTTCAGGCGCTGCATGGCCAGCGGGTCGTTACGCAGGTCAATGCCCTGATCTTTCTTGAACTCGTCAACGAGGTAGTTAATCAGACGGGTATCGAAGTCTTCACCACCCAGGTGGGTATCACCGTTGGTTGCCAGAACTTCGAAGGTTTTTTCGCCGTCAACTTCGTCGATTTCGATAATAGAGATATCGAAGGTACCACCACCCAGGTCGTAAACCGCGATAGTACGGTTGCCAACTTCTTTATCCAGACCGTAAGCCAGTGCAGCAGCGGTTGGTTCGTTGATGATACGTTTTACTTCCAGACCTGCGATACGGCCAGCATCTTTGGTTGCCTGACGCTGAGCATCGTTGAAGTACGCAGGAACGGTAATAACAGCTTCAGTTACCGGTTCACCCAGGTAATCTTCAGCGGTTTTCTTCATTTTTTTCAGCACTTCAGCAGAAATCTGCGGTGGTGCAGTTTTGGTGCCTTTCACATCAAGCCATGCATCGCCGTTATCTGCCGCGATGATTTTGTAAGGCATGATGGAAACGTCACGCTGAACTTCTTCGTCCTGGAAGCGGCGGCCGATCAGGCGTTTAATCGCAAACAGGGTGTTTTGCGGGTTTGTCACTGCCTGACGTTTAGCCGGCTGACCAACCAGAGTTTCACCATCCTGGGTATAAGCAATGATAGAAGGCGTGGTGCGATCGCCCTCGGCGTTCTCCAGCACGCGTGCAGTAGTGCCATCCATAATCGCTACACAAGAGTTGGTAGTACCCAGGTCGATACCAATAATTTTACCCATCTAAACGTCTCCACTAAAAATTCAGTCAACATGTGGTTGTGTACCTGTAATAAGGGCAGAACGTGCTTTTTCAACTGCCCAGATTTGATTTTTTTCAGGTCCACACACTGCGGTTGACTACAAGATGGGGTCGCGACGGCATCCATCAAGGGGCAAGCATAAAAAAAATTTTAATTTCACCCTGATGAGATCATAGACGCCACCGATTGCGCCCATTATGATGCCGCGCCCAGTCAGGGAGAACTGACGCGGGTTTAACCATTTCACCATATTAATGATGATTTTTTTGAGGACTTATGGGCAACACTAAGTTGGCTAATCCGGCTCCGCTGGGCCTGATGGGTTTTGGCATGACCACTATCCTGCTGAACCTGCACAATATCGGGATGTTCCCGATGGATGGCATCATCCTGGCGATGGGCATTTTTTACGGCGGTATCGCGCAAATCTTCGCGGGCCTGCTGGAATATAAGAAAGGCAATACCTTCGGCTTAACCGCCTTCACCTCTTACGGTTCTTTCTGGCTGACCCTGGTTGCCATTCTGCTGCTGCCTAAAATGGGCATGGCAGACGCGGCAAACGCCCACTTCCTGGGCGTTTACCTGGGCCTGTGGGGCGTCTTCACCCTGTTCATGTTCTTCGGTACCCTGAAAGGTAACCGCATGCTGCAGTTCGTTTTCCTGAGCCTGACCGTGCTGTTCGCCCTGCTGGCGATCGGTCACCTGGTGGATAACGAAGGCATCGTTCATGTTGCAGGCTGGATTGGTCTGGTTTGCGGCGCAAGCGCTATCTACCTCGCAATGGGTGAAGTGCTGAACGAGCAGTTTGACCGCACCGTTCTACCGATTGGTGAAAAACACTGATCCCTCTGTCGTGTCCGCTTCGCGGGCACGACATCCCCTCATCTGCCCCAGCCAAATTCCTAATACCAGCCCCATCAGCGAGAGCGCGAGCACATACCAGGCTGGCGCCATCGGCGAAACACCCATCAGCACCGTCACCGCAATCGGCGTCAGCCCGCCGAAAATGGCATACGACACGTTGTAGGAAAATGAGATCCCGGTGAAGCGTACTTCCGGCGGGAAAGCTCGCACCATGACGTAAGGCACAGCACCCACTACGCCCACGCACAGCCCCACCACGCCGTACAGCAGGAACAGCTGTTCAGGATGGCTGCCTGCCAGATGGTAAAACGCCCAGCTTGATGCGGCCAGTAACAGGCTGCCGACGATAAAGGTAACGCTGGCGCCGAAACGATCTGCCGCCAGCCCGGCGGCCAGACAGCCAAAGCAGAGCATGATTGTCGCGATACTGTTCGCCTGTAACGTCACGGCAGGGGCGAAATCGTACTGCTTTTGCAGCCACACCGGGGACATCAATATCACCACCACAATGCCCGCCGAAAGCAGCCAGGTGAGCAGCATCGACACCACCACCGCTTTTTTATGACGTACCACGACCGCCTTCACCGGCAGCTCCTGCGCCAGCGCTTTGCGCTGCTGCATCTCGAGGAAAATCGGCGTCTCCTGCAGCCAGCGGCGCAGGTACATCGCGACCAGACCAAACGCCCCGCCCAGCAGGAACGGAATACGCCAGCCCCAGTCGTGCACGGCCTGCTGCGTCATGCTGGTGTTTACAATTGTCGCGACGACGGAACCGAGCAAAATCCCTACCGTTAAGCCCGCGGTTAAGGTTCCACAGGCGATTCCAATGCGGCGCGCCGGAACATGCTCCGCGACAAACACCCACGCGCCCGGCACTTCACCGCCAATCGCCGCGCCCTGAAGAACGCGCATCAGCAACAGCAGCAACGGAGCGAGAATGCCCATCGAGGCATAGGTGGGCAGCAGACCAATGGCCAACGTCGGCACGGCCATCAGCAGGATGCTAAGGGTAAACATCTTCTTGCGCCCGACCAGATCGCCAAAGTGGGCCATGATAATGCCGCCCAGCGGACGCGCCAGATACCCGGCGGCAAAAATGCCGAAGGTTTGCACCTGACGCAGCCAATCCGGGATATCCGCCGGGAAGAAGAGTTCTCCCACCACGGCGGCGAAGAAGACGAAGATGATAAAGTCGTAAAACTCCAGCGCACCGCCTAAGGCCGCGAGCGTGAGAGTTTTGTAGTCCTGTCGATTCAGAGGTCGTGTGTTATGTGACATAGCGAACCATTTTGCGTTTGTTGTGGAATTATTTTTACAGCAATCGTAAAGAAAAAATTACTATACCGTAAAAGCTTTACCACGCTATCGCCGCTTCAGCTAATGTCACATATTGGTTAATTTCAGGAGATTGTTTCGCGACGTGCGTTTTTCGGGCGAAAAGCTGCTACCACTTTCTCATCGGTTTCCACATACGGACCGTCAAGCAACTGTATACAATACGGTACACTTGCAAAGATGCCGTGAACGAGGACGCTGCCATCTTCTGCTTTCAGCCCTTCCAGCGTCTCTTTGATCGACTTCGGCTGGCCCGGCAGGTTCAGAATCAATGCCTGTTTGCGGATTACGCCCACCTGACGGGAGAGAATGGCCGTCGGGACAAAGTGTAGACTTATCTGGCGCATCTGCTCGCCAAAGCCCGGCATTTCACGATCGGCAATCGCCAGCGTTGCGTCCGGCGTCACGTCGCGGCGCGCGGGGCCGGTTCCGCCCGTCGTCAGAACAAGGTGGCAGCTCATCTCATCCACCAGCTCGCAGAGCGTCTGCTCGATGATCGGCTGTTCGTCAGGGATCAGGCGGGTCTGAATGTCAAAGGGGGTGGTCAGCGCGCTGCCAAGCCACTCTTCCAGAGCGGGGATGCCTTTATCCTGGTAAACGCCGCTGGAGGCGCGGTCAGAAATCGACACTAGGCCGATGCGTAAGGTATTCATATCCATTCCATTCAAAAAGTACTGATTAAAGGGAATGATACACGCAGAGAGGAGATTCAGACAGGGTACGAAAGAAGTCGCGTGACCGGGAGCCCGGTCACGCAGAATGATTACAGCAGGTCGCCGATCATTTTTTCCAGTTTGCCCTGGTCAACAGCAAACTTACGGATACCGTCCGCCAGCTTATCTACAGCCATTGGATCCTGGTTGTGCTGCCACAGGAACTCGGATTCAGTGATGCGCTCTGGGCGTGCTTTCACTTCACCGGTGTAAGACAGCTTACGCTCGATGGTACCTTCGCTTTCTGCCAGCTCTTTCAGCAGCGCAGGGGCGATGGTCAGGCGGTCACAGCCAGCCAGCTCGATGATTTCACCGACGTTACGGAAGCTTGCGCCCATAACCACAGTCTCATAGCCGTGCTGTTTGTAGTATTCGTAGATTTCAGTAACAGAAACCACGCCTGGATCTTCAGCCGGCGCGTACTCTTTCTTATCGGTGTTGGCTTTGTACCAGTCCAGAATACGGCCCACGAACGGAGAAATCAGGTATACGCCTGCTTCTGCACATGCACGCGCCTGCGCGAAGGAGAACAGCAGGGTCAGGTTACAGTTGATACCGTCTTTTTCCAGCTGCTCTGCCGCGCGGATACCCTGCCAGGTGGAAGCCAGTTTGATCAGGATACGGTCGTTGCTGATGCCAGCGTCGTTGTACATTTTGATCAGGCGTTTCGCTTTGGCGATAGACGCTTCGGTGTCGTAGGAGAGACGTGCATCCACTTCGGTAGAGATACGGCCAGGAACCAGCTTCAGGATTTCCAGACCGATGTTCACTGCCAGTTTGTCGGTGGCATCCACAACCTGCTGCGCGCGGTCGTTGCTCTGTGCTTTCGCCCAGGTCACTGCGTCGTCAATCAGTTTGCGATACTCAGGGATCTGTGCGGCGTTAAGGATCAGAGAAGGGTTAGTTGTGGCATCCTGCGGCTGGTACAGCTTCATTGCCGCGATATCTCCGGTGTCAGCTACGACAGTGGTGAACTGACGAAGGGAGGTCAATTTATCCGTCATGATAGTGTTTCTCTTTTAACGTGCCCTGGATAATTCACGCTACCGACAGCATGTCTGCAGCGGAAAAATGACAGGTTTACTTGTTAGGGGGATGTAACCGGTCTGCCCTGATGATAACACGACGGAGGGGTAGCGCAACCGCAGACAGTGCGCTTAGGTAGAGTATGGTAAACTCGGAAGATTAACAGGCTGCTAAGCAACAGCATGCCCAATCAGTGGTAGCGCTTACATATTCACTTTGGCATCAACAAGAGGGACGTTAATGCCTGATTTCTTTTTCTTTATTAACGAAGTCCTGTGGGGTTCGATAATGATTTACCTGCTTCTGGGAGCAGGTATTTGGTTTACGCTACGCAGTGGGTTTATCCAGTTTCGTTATATTCGCAAGTTTGGCAGAAGTCTGAAAAACAGCGTTACGCCCCAGCCGGGCGGATTAACGTCGTTTCAGGCACTCTGTACCAGCCTGGCGGCACGCCTCGGCAGCGGGAATCTGGCGGGCGTTGCGCTGGCCATCAGCGCCGGCGGGCCAGGCGCGGTCTTCTGGATGTGGGTGACGGCGCTACTCGGGATGGCCACCTCCTTTGCCGAAAGTTCGCTCGCCCAGCTGTATAAAGAGAAAGATAAAAACGGCCAGTTTCGCGGCGGTCCCGCGTGGTACATGGCGCGTGGCTTGGGGATGCGCTGGATGGGCGTTCTGTTTTCGCTTTTTTTACTGCTCGCATACGGTCTTATTTTTAATACCGTCCAGGCAAATTCTGTCGCCAATGCCCTGCGCTATGCCTTCTCCTGCCCGGAGTGGGTCGCCGGTATTGCTTTAGCCCTCGTCGTTCTGCTCACTATTTCTGCCGGTCTCAGGGGCGTTGCCCGCCTGATGCAGTGGCTGGTTCCCGTTATGGCGCTGCTTTGGGTGGTCGCGAGCCTGTTCGTCGCCGCACGGCATATCGACCAGGTGCCGGGCGTGATTGCGACCATCGTCAAAAGCGCTTTTGGCTGGCGCGAGGTAGCCTCCGGGGCGCTGGGCTATACCTTCAGCCAGGCGCTGATGGCGGGTTTTCAGCGGGGCATGTTCTCCAATGAAGCCGGAATGGGGTCAACCCCCAACGCGGCCGCTGCCGCCTCTTCCTGGCCGCCACACCCGGCCGCACAGGGCATTGTGCAGATGATTGGCGTCTTTACCGATACCATTATCATCTGCTCCGCCAGCGCCATGATTTTGCTGCTGGCAGGCCCCGTCCCGCACTCCTCTGGAACCGCCGGGATACAGCTTCTCCAGCAGGCGCTGGTGAACCTGACCGGCGGCTGGGGAGCAGGATTTGTCTCGCTCGTCCTGGTGCTGTTTGCCTTCAGTTCGATTGTGGTGAATTACCTCTACGCCGAAAATAACCTTATTTTCCTGAAGCTCGACTCCCGTACCGCAATCGGAGCCCTGCGGCTCGCGGTCATTCTGATGATCATCGCTGGCTCCTTCCTCAGTATGCCGCTGGTCTGGCAGCTGGCCGATATCATTATGGCGCTAATGGCGATCACGAACCTCACCGCTATCCTGCTGCTCTCGCCCGTTGTGACCCTGATTGCCAGAGACTATCTGCGTCAGCGCAAACTCGGCGTTCCGCCGGTATTTGATCCCGCCCGCTATCCCGATATTAAGGCGCAGCTTGCCCCCGGCACGTGGGATGATTTGCCGCGGCAATAACAGCTATCGATCAATTCAGGGCGATTTTTTGCTAAAGTCGCTCTAAATTTCCTGCAAGGACTGGATATGCTGATTCTGATTTCACCTGCAAAAACGCTCGACTACCAGAGCCCGCTCGCCACCGAGCGCTATACCCAGCCTGAACTGCTGGACTACTCGCAACAGCTGATCCGCGAAGCGCGTAAGCTCTCTGCGCCGCAAATCGCCTCGCTGATGAGCATCAGCGACAAGCTGGCCGATCTTAACGCGACCCGCTTTCACGAGTGGCACCCGGATTTCACCCCGGCGAACGCTCGCCAGGCGATTCTGGCGTTTAAAGGTGATGTCTACACCGGCCTGCAGGCGGAAGATTTTAGCGAAGCCGATTTCGATTTTGCGCAGCAGCATCTGCGCATGCTGTCGGGTCTGTACGGCGTACTGCGCCCGCTGGATCTGATGCAGCCGTATCGTCTGGAGATGGGGATTCGCCTGGAAAATGCCAAAGGCAAAGACCTGTACCATTTCTGGGGCGATATCATTACCGACAAGCTGAACGCGGCGCTGCACGCTCAGGGCGATAACGTGGTGATTAACCTGGCATCCGACGAATACTACAAGTCGGTGAAGCCGAAAAAGCTGGATGCGGAGATTATCAAACCGGTATTCCTCGACGAGAAGAACGGTAAGTTCAAAGTGATCAGCTTTTACGCCAAGAAAGCGCGAGGCCTGATGAGCCGCTACATCATCCAGAACCGCCTGACGAAGCCGGAGCAGTTAACCCAATTTAACAGCGAAGGCTATTTCTTTGACGAAGCATCGTCAGGGAAAGGCGAGCTGGTGTTTAAGCGCCACGAGCAATAAAAACAAACCCCGCCAGCTGGCGGGGTTTTGCATTAATGGCGTTTCCAGTCCGGGCCGCGATCGTCGCGGCGGTCATCGTGGTGATGGTCATCGTGACGATCGTCGTGTTTACGATGCTCATCATGTGGACGCCAGTGGTTATCACGCCAGTCATAATGCGCCTTCCACCAGTCGTGGTCGCGCCAGCGGCCGCCGTCCCAGTAATGACCGTTGTTATCCTGGTCGCCAATCTGCAGTTTGACCGCCGGTACGAGGGTAATTTCAGATGCCTGAACCGCCATGGGGGCGGCCAGCACCAGTGAAAGCGCGATGAGTGCAGGTTTCAGTGTAGACACAGGTGACTCCTTATTCTTCTTGCCCAACGTGGGCCGATGTAAGGAGAGTACGCGAGGGGAACGGGGGATGTTATTCTCTGCAATCCTAAACGCTAAGTGACCGCATTTATTGGGAATTTCTGCTTTTTTCCTGCTTTTTCTCTCCTTAATTTCTCCACAAAAAAGCCGGGTGGCGGCTTCGCCTTACCCGGCCTACGATCAGGTCGTCGTGGTCGTTGTAGGCCCGGTAAGGCGTAGTCGCCACCGGGCAACACAATCACGCGCGCGTCATCATCAGCTTACGCAGCGCGGCAAAATCCGCGGGCAGCTCATGTGACAGCAGCGGCAGGTCGGCGCGCTCGGCCAGCTCTTTCGGCAGCGGCAGCGTTTCGCCCAGGATCGCTTCCACGCTCTCTTTGAACTTCGCCGGATGCGCGGTGCCCAGGAACAGGCCATATTCACCCGGGTTAAGCTGGTCGCGCAGCGCGCGGTAGGCAATCGCCGCGTGCGGTTCAGAGGTATACCCCACCGCCTTCAGCTCGCGCATGGTTTCTTTGGTGGTTTCATCCGCCACCGCGGCGTAGCCCAGGTCACCCAGACGCCAGATCTTACGGCGGAACAGCTCTTCCACGCGCGGCCAGTTGTTCGGCTGTGACACATCCATCGCGTTGGAGAGCGTCGCCTGCGTGGCGTTCGGCGCCCACTTCCCGTCTTTCAGGAAGCGCGGCACGGTGTCGTTGGCGTTGGTCGCCGCGATAAAGCGTTTGACCGGCAGACCCAGGGATTTCGCCAGCAGGCCCGCCGTCAGGTCACCGAAGTTACCGCTCGGCACGGAGATCACCAGCTGGTTGCGCGCTTCCTGCGGCAGCTGCGCCACCGCTTCGAAGTAGTAGCAGATCTGCGCCAGCAGACGGCTGATGTTGATGGAGTTGGCAGAGTTCAGACCCAGGGCCACCTTCAGCTCTTCGTCGTCGAAAGCCTGCTTGACCAGCGCCTGGCAGGCATCGAAATCACCGTCGATCGCCACGGTTTCAATGTTGCCGCCGAGCGTACAGAACAGTTTTTCCTGCAGCGGGCTGATTTTGCCTTTCGGATAGAGGATCACTACGCGGACATTTTTCAGGCCGTAGAAGGCATGCGCCACCGCCGCACCGGTATCGCCGGAGGTCGCGGTCAGGATGGTCACCGGTTTGTCGCCGCTGATGTGGGTCAGCATCTGCGCCATAAAGCGGCCGCCGAAGTCTTTAAACGCCAGGGTCGGACCGTGGAACAGCTCCAGGCAGCCAACGTCAGGCTCAACCTGCTTCACCGGCGCCGGGAAAGCGAACGCCGCACGCACGCGCTCTTCCAGAAGCTCCTGCGGAATTTCGTCGCCGATAAACGCAGACAGAATTTTGGTGCTGCGGGTGACGAAGTCCTTCTTCAGCAGCTCGTCGATCTCGGTCAGCTGGAATTCCGGCAGGTCATGCGGGAAGAACAGCCCCTGATTTTTGCCCAGTCCCTGAGTTACCGCCTGCGCGAAGCTGACCTGCTCGTTATGATCTTTAAGGTTATAGAGTTTCATTAATTATCCCAGTACTCGTGCGCCAGCCGTGTCCAGACGGCAAATATGAACAAAGCCTTCCTGATTTTGCAGGTAGTGTTTAGAGAGCCAGTCCGCCACGCGCTGCGCGGTGTCAGGCTTGTCGCACAGGGCGAACAGCGTCGGGCCGGAGCCGGAGATGCCGCACGCCTGCGCGCCGATATCCATCGATGCCTGTCGCGCCTCGTTAAAGCCAGGCAGCAGCTTCGTGCGGTACGGCTCAGCAATGACGTCCTTCATCAGCTTCGCCGCCAGCTGCGGCTGACGGGTGTAGCAGGCGTGAATAAAGCCCGCCAGATGACGCCCGTGGGCGATACAGTCCTGGCGACGATACTGCGCGGGCAGGATCGCACGCGCTTCCGCGGTAGAGACCTTAATGCCCGGATAGGCCAGCACCCACAGCCACTCATCAAACCCTGGCACCTGCTGGCTGATGATGCCATTTTCTTCGATCATCAGCTGCATGCCGCCGAGGAAGCACGGCGCCACGTTGTCATAGTGAATGCTGCCGGAGATGCGCCCTTCCAGCTCGCCCATCAACCCCAGCAGGCGGTTGTTGTTCAGCGGCTTGCCGCAGTGCTCGTTCATCGCCACCAGCGCGGCGACCACCGAACAAGCGCTGGAACCCAGCCCCGAGCCAATCGGCATACTTTTTTCCAGCGTCATGGCAACCGGCACGTTTTTGCCGATCTCCTGACAGAAGCGTTCCCAGCACTGATAGACGATATTCTCGCGCGGGTCGGACGGCAGTTTGCTGGCGAAGCGGCCCACGTTATTCAGGCTGAAACTGTCTGCCGCTTCCACCGTGACCGTATCGCCCAGCAGCGAACCATCCACCGGCGTCACCGCCGCACCCAGCACGTCAAATCCGACGCTCATATTCGCGCTGGAAGCCGGGGCATAAACTTTGACCATGTTAAACTCCTAACTTCCATGACAGGGTACGCAGCAGATCGGCAAACACACCCGCCGCCGTAACATCGTTCCCTGCGCCATAGCCGCGAAGCACCAGCGGCAATGGCTGATAATAGTGGCTGTAAAACGCGAGGGCGTTTTCGCCGTTTTTAACTTTGTACAGCGGGTCGTTGCCATCCACTTCGGCAATCTTCACCCGGCACACGCCATCTTCTTCAATGTTGCCAACATAGCGCAATACCTTACCTTCATCACGGGCTTTCGCAACGCGCGCGGCAAAAGCATCGTCAAGCTGCGGCAAATTTGCCATGAATGCAGCGACATCACCGCTGCTGTCAAATTCTGCTGGCAGCACGGGTTCTATCACGATATCGGAAAGCTCAAGCTCACGGCCCGTTTCACGTGCCAGAATCAGCAGCTTACGCGCCACGTCCATACCAGAGAGATCGTCACGCGGATCCGGCTCGGTATAGCCCAGCTCGCGCGCGGCGCGGGTCGCTTCCGAGAGACTCATCCCCTCATCCAGCTTGCCGAAGATAAACGACAGCGAGCCGGAGAGAATGCCGGAGAAACGCTGCAGTTCGTCGCCCGCGTTCAGCAGGTTCTGCAGGTTCTCGATAACCGGCAGGCCCGCGCCCACGTTGGTGTCGTACAGGAACTTGCGGCGCGACTTGCTCGCCGCCAGACGCAGCTGGTGATAGTAATCCATCGACGAGGTGTTGGCCTTTTTGTTCGGCGTCACCACGTGGAACCCTTCGCGCAGGAAGTCGGCGTACTGGTCGGCCACCGCCTGGTTCGAGGTACAGTCGACAATCACCGGGTTAAGCAGATGATACTCTTTCACCAGGCGGATCAGGCGGCCCAGGTTGAACGGCTCTTTCGCCTCGTTCATCTCGGCCTGCCAGTTCTCCAGGTTCAGACCGTGAACATTAGTGAGCAACGCTCTGGAGTTGGCAATCCCGCAGACGCGCAGATCGATATGTTTCTTCTTCAGCCACTCCTGCTGACGCTTCACCTGCTCCAGCAGCGCGCCGCCCACGCCGCCGACGCCAATCAGGAACAGTTCGATAACCTGGTCGGTGTTGAACAGCATCTGGTGAACCACGCGTACGCCGGTGGTCGCGTCATCGTTGTCCACGACAACAGAAATTGAACGCTCTGACGAGCCCTGGGCAATCGCCACGATATTGATATTGGCGCGCGCCAGCGCGGCAAAGAACTTGGCGGAAATACCACGCAGCGTGCGCATGCCGTCGCCGACCACGGAGATAATCGCCAGGCGTTCCTGAATGGCGAGCGGCTCCAGCAGCTCTTCTTTGAGTTCCAGATAGAATTCCTCCTCCAGCGCGCGACGGGCGCGCAGGCAGTCAGCCTGCGGCACGCAGAAGCTGATGCTGTATTCGGAAGAAGACTGGGTAATCAGCACCACCGAGATACCGTTGCGGGACATAGCCGCAAAGACGCGCGCCGCCATGCCGACCATCCCCTTCATCCCCGGGCCGGAGACGCTGAACATCGCCATGTTGTTCAGGTTGGAGATGCCTTTGACCGGCAGACCGTCTTCATCGGTACTCGCGCCAATCAGCGTACCCGGCGCCTGCGGGTTACCGGTGTTTTTAATCAGGCAAGGGATCTGGAACTGGGCAATCGGGGAGATGGTACGAGGGTGAAGCACTTTGGCGCCGAAGTAGGAAAGCTCCATCGCTTCCTGGTACGACATCGATTTCAGCAGTCTGGCATCGGGTACCTGGCGCGGGTCACAGGTATAAACGCCGTCGACGTCAGTCCATATTTCACAACAGTCCGCGCGTAAACAGGCGGCCAGCACGGCGGCGGAGTAGTCGGAGCCGTTACGGCCCAGCACTACCAGCTCGCCCTTCTCGTTACCGGCGGTGAAGCCTGCCATCAGGATCATATGGTCAGAAGGAATTTTGCTCGCGGCGATACGGCGGGTTGATTCGGCAATATCAACGGTGGATTCGAGGTAGTGGCCCACCGCCAGCAGTTTTTCAACCGGGTCGATCACGGTCACGCTATGTCCGCGCGCTTCCAGCACGCCGGCCATGATGGCGATAGAGAGTTTTTCGCCCCGGCAGATCAGCGCCGCGTTGACGCTGTCCGGGCACTGGCCGAGAAGGCTGATGCCGTGCAGGACGTGTTTGATTTGTGCGAATTCCTGCTCAACGAAGGACTTCAGCTGAGCGTGTGGGAAGCCTGGCAGCGCCTCTGCCAGCCCTTGCAGCAAGTCAGCGAAGATACGCTCTGCGTCGCAGATGTTCGGGAGTGCATCCTGGCCACCGATGGTTTTTTCAATCATCGCCACCAGATGGTTCGTGATTTTTGCCGGGGCAGAGAGCACGGTAGCAACCTGCCCCTGCCTGGCGTTGCTTTCCAGGATATCGGCAACACGCAGAAAACGTTCTGCATTTGCCACTGATGTACCGCCGAACTTCAACACTCGCATGGTTCTACCTCGTTTCCTTTAGCCGAAAAAAAAGCCCGCACTGTTCAGGTGCGGGCTTTTTTTTGTTTTTCCTGTACGCGTCAGCCCGCATCGTTACCTGTGGTAATGATGATGGTTGTAGTAATGGTGGTGATGCTGATGCGTTTCATGGATGTTGTGTACTCTGTCATTATTATCTGTCTGTCCTGTATTCTTTTAGGGTTAAAGGATCGGGCACCTTAAGTCAACGAATTTTTAATTTGATCACAATTCAGGAGACTCTCACGTCCCGCTGTTTGCAGATTTATTTTCATCCGATTCGCCCAAGTGCAACCCATCAGTACAGACTTATTCACCATAGTAAAAACTTATGACAGGATTTTATTCCGCCAATTTTTTTTCAATATCGTGCAGCAAACGGTGCAGCATTGCGGTGTCCCGCTGCTCAAGACGCCCCAAACGCTGCTGCAACCAGTCAGCCATTTTTTGATCGTCCGCCACACCCAGCTGAGACAACAGTTGCTCAACGCGAGCGCGCAGGGCAGCCAGCTGATTTTCATTTGCCCCTTCTGCCGGAGGTTGAGGGATTTGTATTAGGGAGGCTAATTGATAGCAATAGACCATGACCGCCTGGCCTAAATTCAGGGAGGGATAATCGGCGACCATCGGCGCACCGGTAAGAACGTCCGCCAGCTCCAGCTCTTCGTTGGTTAATCCGGAATCTTCGCGACCAAACACCAGCGCGGCTTTATCCAGCCACTGGCTTTTCTCGCTCAGCATCGGCACCAGCTCCGCTGGCGTGGCATAGTAATGGAACTTCGCCCGGCTGCGCGCGGTGGTCGCAACGGTAAACGAAATGTCGTGCAGCGCATCAGCAAGCGTCGCGTAAGTGGTTATATTATCGAGGATATCGCCCGATCCGTGCGCTACCCAACGAGCCGCAGGCTCCAGGTGGGCAGCGCTGTCCACGATACGTAAATCGGTGAATCCCATGGTCTTCATGGCGCGCGCGGCAGCGCCTATATTTTCGGCTCTGGCTGGGGCAACCAGTACAATCGACAGATGCATTTATGCTCTCTTTTTAATCAGTTAGCGGGCAAAAATGTGATGCACTTCAACATATTACGCGGCGCGAATTTACAAAAATGCAACACAAATCACCGAAATAGCGTTTCATAACAAATTAAAAACGCTAAACTATTCCTTGTCTGAACAATCAGTTAGAATGTTAACAGAACACTATTATCCCCATGTTTTATAATGATAATAGCGACATGAATACCCTATTCTGATTGGATTCGCTTCGTTTATAAATCAATGTCCGCAACTAGTTGGTTTATTGAAAAATTGTGACAAAGGCTAGCATTCCGCTACGATGATTTCATCAAACTGTTAACGTGCTACAATTGAACTTGATATATGTCAACGAAGCGTAGTTTTATTGGGTGTCTGGTGTCACTTAGCCTGTTATGTTGCTGTTAAAATGGTTAGGATGACAGCCGTTTTTGACACTGTCGGGTCCAAAGGGAAAGTACCCAAGACCAAGCTAATGATGTTGTTGACGTTGATGGAAAGTGCATCAAGAACGCAATTACGTACTTTAGTCACGTTAAGCCGATCATGTTAATTTGCGACATGCATCAGGCAGGTCAGGGACTTTTGTACTTCCTGTTTCGATTTAGTTGGCAATTTAGGTAGCAAACATGCAGACCCCGCACATTCTTATCGTTGAAGACGAGTTGGTAACACGCAACACGTTAAAGAGCATTTTCGAAGCAGAAGGCTACGATGTCTTTGAAGCGACCGATGGCGCAGAGATGCATCAGATCCTTTCTGAAAATGATATCAACCTGGTGATCATGGATATTAACCTGCCGGGCAAAAACGGTCTTCTTCTGGCGCGCGAACTGCGCGAGCAGGCGAACGTCGCGTTAATGTTCCTGACGGGCCGTGATAACGAAGTTGATAAAATTCTTGGCCTGGAAATCGGTGCGGATGACTACATCACCAAGCCGTTCAATCCTCGCGAGTTAACCATTCGTGCACGCAACCTGCTGTCCCGCACCATGAACCTGGGTACGGTCAGCGAAGAGCGTCGTAGCGTAGACAGCTACAAATTCAACGGCTGGGAACTTGATATCAATAGCCGTTCGCTGATTAGCCCGAACGGTGAGCAGTATAAACTGCCGCGCAGTGAATTCCGCGCGATGCTGCACTTCTGCGAAAACCCGGGCAAAATTCAGTCCCGTGCAGAGCTGCTGAAGAAAATGACCGGCCGTGAGCTGAAACCGCACGACCGTACCGTAGACGTGACCATTCGTCGTATTCGTAAGCATTTCGAATCTACGCCAGATACGCCGGAAATCATCGCCACGATCCACGGCGAAGGCTATCGTTTCTGCGGCGATCTGCAGGAGTAATCCCGCAGTTAACGCATTAAAAAACGGCGCATTTGCGCCGTTTTTTTTATTTCCAGATCCGCATCGTATCGTTATCAGGTGCTGCGGGTGGCTCTGGTCGCTTCGGCTGAGAGAGCGAGTACCAGTCGAAATGCCGGGTCAGGTACATCACCGCGAACAGCGCCAGGGCAAGAACAGCAGAGCCCAGTAGCAATGCGCTGTCCTCCGAGCGCAGCAGGAACCACATCACGACATCCAGTCCGAGTAGTGCCAGCACAAACAGCCCGCTGCGTTTCCAGCTTTTCAGCACGGCCTGCAGGTACATTCCGTTCATCGCTGCGCCAACCAGGCTTGCAACAACCCAGGCTGGCGTAAACCCGACGTGTTCAGACAGCGCCAGCAACACCAGATAGAACAGGACCAGCGACAGCCCCACCAGCAGATACTGCATCGGATGAAGGCGTAATCCGGTTAAGGTTTCGAAGACAAAGAAAGCCATAAACGTCAGCGCAATCAGCAAAATAGCGTATTTAATTGCCCGGTCGGTCAATTGATACTGGTCGGCTGGCGTCGCTACCGTCACGCTAAAGGCCGGGAGCGCCTCCCACTCCGGCGACTCCTTGCCGTAGAACCAGCTCTCAAGGTTATTTGCAAACCAGCTGCTCTGCCAGTTCGCCTGGAAACCAGACTCGCCTATCTGATGCTTAACAGGGAGATAATCGCCCATAAAGCCCGGATGCGGCCAGTTGCTGTTGAGCGTCATCTCGCTATTACGCCCTACCGGTACCACCGCAAAACTGCCAGTTCCCGCCAGGCTGAGGGACATCTCAAGCGCAAACGTTTTGGCTTCCAGCGCTTTGTCGGTCAGCAGGATATGGATCCCAGCAAGCGCACCGTAGACGCCTGAACCGGGTTCCACGCTTAGGGTCTCACCATTGATTTTAGAGATACTAACCGTGCCAATACCCCGCGCGTCGCCAACGCCCGTCACGATAAACGGCTGCCCTGTCGCGATCGTTTCCCCTTTCAACTGCTTCAGCTCTTCGGTATTAAACTGCGCTTTTATCTTCAGGTCCGTGTTCCAGATCTGCCCGTCATAGATACCAATATTTCTCGACTCAACGCGCTGGTTCCCTTCAACAACCAGAGATTCCGGCAGAATGAAATGCATGTAGCTTTTCTTGTATTCGACCTTCTTCTCATCCTCTATCTTATAAAAGATCTCCGTCATCGGAATCGCAATCATCGGGCCGACCAGTTTTTGCGGTCCGCTGGTACTCTGGCGAAGCGTATTTTCGACATCATTGTGGTAGCTCTCCCGCTCTGATATCAGGTTACTGACCATAAAAAGCGGAACTAACAGCAGCAGGATGCACCCCAGCAGGGTGCTAATTTTCCAGAACAGTGGGGATTTCATCATTACGTCTCCTTTGTGATGAGGAGAGCGTAACCAGGCCGTGTGGGGTTAGTTTGAAGTTATGTGAAGGGACGGTGAAGTATCAGCGTGGCCATCACGCCACCTTCATCACGATTACGCAATGTAATCTCTCCCTGATGCAGACGCGCCACCTCCTGAACAAACGCCAGCCCGAGCCCGCTGCTCTTCAATCCGTTCTCCCGCGGCAGAGAATAAAAGCGCTCAAAAATACGATCCAGCGCGTAATCCGGGATCCCGCTTCCGCTGTCGGTGACGATCAGCTGTATCTGCCCCTGCACTTCCCGGGCCGCCAGTTCAATGGCGCCGCCCTGCGGCGTAAAATCGATAGCGTTATCCAGTAAATTACCGAGTGCCTGTTCGAGCAGGTCGGGATCGCCTTCAACATGAATCGAAGCGGGCTGAAGGGTCAGTACAATCTCTTTTGCTGCCAACAGCGCCGAGCGCGCGTCGGCAAGACGCGTAAACAGCAGGTCGACACGGACGATCTGAGGCGTAATTTCGACCCGATTTTCAAGACGCGACTGAGTGAGCAGTTTTTCAACCAGCGACTGCATACGTGCGTTTTGCACCAGAATATTATCGATAAACCGCGCGGCCACCTGCGGCGGCGGCTGCTCGGAGAGAATTTCCGCCGCGCCGCGTATGGCGGCGATGGGGCTTTTCAGCTCGTGGGTCAGCGCATGGACATAGTGTTCAATGTAGTTTTTCCCTTCCAGGCGAATGCGCATACTCTCCAGCGCCAATGCCAGCTTGTGCAGTTCGCTACTGCCAGGATTAGGCAGCGGGAGAGGCGTATCCGTGGTCACCGAGTCGGCATAGCGCGATAACGTCGCGATAGATCGATTGATCCACCACGCCACAACGAGGCCAATCAGCAGGGCAATGCCGAGCAGCGCCCCGCCTGCCCACAGGATCCGCCGCTCGCTGCGATGGATAACCGGTGCCATCGCGCTGTTAGGTTTCCCGACCGACACCACGCCGATAATCTTGCCCTGCTCCACAACCGGCGCGGCAACATACATCACCGTGCTCTCCGGATCGTCGGGATGGCTCTGGGTACTGCGCGCGCCGTATTCACCGCGAAGCGTCAGCCAGACATCGTTCCAGCGCGAGTAATCTTGCCCCACGGCCAGACCGGCGGAATCAAATACCACTCTGCCCTGCGCATCGGTCATGTAGACGTGGTACTCGTTACGCACTTTATGAATCCCGCCGATATTGGCGCGGAAAGGGCGCTGATGAAGCTGAGAAAAGGCCTGCGCCAGTTTACCCTGCTGCGCATGGCCCGAAAGCAAATCATCACGCCCAATTTCAGCCAGCAGGGTCGCGGTATCGATTAACGTGCCCTCGGTTGCCCTGCGCACGCCGGGCTTTACTTCCTGAACAAAGATCGACAGCACAAACCACGCGGCGATGGCCACGATCAGGAAGTACCCCAGCAATAGCCGCATCCCAATGCGCATCAGTAAAGGCCCAGACTGTAGCCCATACCGCGATGGGTGCTGATGGGTGAGAGTTCCTCGTTCACAGCCCGCAGCTTGGCGCGCAGGGTTTTGATGTGGGTGTCCACGGTACGATCGAAGCTGTCGCCGTCTTCACCCCACACCTTGTCCATGAGCTGCTGACGAGAAAAGACCCGCCCGGGGGCCTGCAACAAGGTTTTGAGCAGCAAGAATTCGTAGCGGGTCAGGGGCAGTGCTTCCCCGCACCAGCTGATTCGCGCGGCAGGCTCGTTCAGTTCAAACTGCCCGATACGCAACGTTGCTGATGGTGCGGCGGATTTCTGCATGCGCCGTAAAATCGTCCGCACCCGGGCGCAGACTTCACGGGGTGAGAAAGGTTTCGCAACATAGTCGTCAGCCCCCATTTCCAGGCCAAGCAGCTTGTCTACCTCATCACTGCGCGCCGTCAGAAACAGCACGGGCAGTGAGGGATGCTGCGCCAGCAGCTGGCGGCAAAGCTCAAATCCACTGATGTCCGGCAGCCCGACGTCCAGAATGGCGAGCGCCGGAACCTGCCGCCGCGCCGCCTCCAGCACGGGTAAACCGCGTTCAAACGCCTTTACCGCGAATCCTTCCTGCTGAAGCATGTAGATCAGCGTATCGGCGATACTGGTTTCGTCTTCAACCAGCCAGACCACAGGTTGTTGCATGATTCATCCCTGAATTAATGCCACGGCATAATCGGCACCGCGCTGATCGCGTTTTTCGGCGAGCCTTCCACCACTTTGTCAGAGTAGGCGAGGTAAGCCAGGGTGTTGCGTTTGGCATCATAGAAACGCACCACCTGCAGCTTTTTGAACACCAGCGAGGTCCGTTTCTGGAACACCACGTCGCCCTGCGCTTTGCCGTTTTTAATTTTATCGCTCAACTCAACCGGCCCCACCTGCTGACAGGAAATCGCCGCATCGGAGGTATCTTCCGCCAGTCCCAGCCCGCCTTTGATACCACCCGTTTTCGCGCGGCTGACGTAGCAGGTGACGTTTTTCACGTCCGGATCGTCAAACGCCTCCACCACGATTTTGTGGTCCGGGCCGAACATTTTGAACACGGTATCGACGGAGCCAATCTGTTCTGCCTGCGCCACGCGCCCAACCATCAGCATCAACGCGGTGAAGATCAAAGTCTTGTATTTCATATTGTTACCATTCTTTAAAATTACACTGAGCGATTATTCAACACTTTAGACAAAAATGTAGCAAGATCACAGGATTAGAATATATCTGCCTGTAATGTGCTCTAAAAAGCATGAATGCGCAAAAAAAACACTGAATGCTAAAACATCAAAAAATGCTATTATCCGCTAACCTGTTATCAGGCACCTGCTGTTTTAAGGATGAGGATAGTATATGGATCAGGCTGGAATTATTCGCGACCTGCTCACCTGGCTGGAAGGTCATCTCGACCAGCCTTTGTCACTGGATAATGTGGCGGCTAAAGCAGGCTATTCCAAGTGGCATCTGCAAAGGATGTTCAAGGATGTCACCGGTCATGCTATCGGGGCCTATATTCGCGCACGTCGTTTATCAAAATCTGCTGTGGCATTGCGCCTGACCGCGCGGCCTATTCTGGATATTGCCCTGCAATATCGTTTCGATTCACAGCAGACCTTCACCCGCGCCTTCAAAAAACAGTTCTCGTTGACGCCAGCGCTTTATCGTCGCTCGCCTGACTGGAGCTCGTTTGGCATGCGTCCGCCGCTGCGTCTGGGCGAATTCGCAATGCCGAAATACGAAATTGTCACGTTGCCTGAAACCCATCTGATCGGCACGACACAGAGCTACTCCTGTTCACTGGAGCAGATTTCAGAGTTCCGTCATCAGATGCGCGTCCAGTTCTGGCGCGACTTCCTGAGCCACGCACCGACGATCCCGCCAATCCTGTATGGCCTCAACGAAACGCACCCAAGCCAGGAAAAAGACGACGAGCAGGAGGTGTTCTACACCACCGCGCTGACGCCAGAGATGGCCAATGGGTATATTCAGGGTTCGAAGCCAGTCGTGCTGGAAGGAGGCGAATACGTGATGTTCGCCTATGAAGGGCTGGGAACGGGGGTTCAGGAGTTTATCCTGACCGTTTACGGAACCTGCATGCCGATGCTGAATCTGAATCGCCGTAAAGGTCAGGACATTGAGCGCTACTACCCGGCGCAGGATGCCAAACCGGAAGAAGGCCCAATCAATCTGCGTATGGAATTCTTGATTCCGATACGTCGTTAACGCTGCAGTTCGTCAAGCGCAGGGGCATCAAGATGCGAAATGTCCCCTGCCATCTCTACTACCCAGCCCGACGCCAGCCACGCGCTTTCCTGATAATCAATCCGGGAAATGGAGCAGTTGCGCAGGCGCAAACGGCGCTCAGCGTAAGCCGGTAACCCCAGAATGGTGCTCACCAGGCAACCCAACGCAATCCCGTGACTCACCAGCAGCGGACGGCTTCCCGCCGGCAGCTTCAGGCACTCCGCCAGGGCGGCATGCATGCGTACGCTAAGCTCCTGCATGGATTCGCCTTCGGGAATGCGGCCATCTTCGGTACCGTTCACCAGCGTGCGGCGCCAGCCCTCCTCCGCTTCCGTCAGCGTATAGATATGGCGTTTCTCCAGCACGCCCATATCCAGCTCGCGCAGGCGCGGCTCCAGCATGACGTCACAGCCGCAGGCATCTGCGATGATGCGCGCCGTCTGCTGTGTGCGACCTAAATCGCTGGTGATCACGTGGGTAATGCCCAGCGTTCTGGCGCGTTCCGCCACCTGCCACGCTTGCTGCACACCCTTCTCAGTGAGAGGACTGTCTGACTGGCCTTGAATACGTCGCTCGGCGTTCCACTGCGTTTCACCGTGGCGAACAAGGTATACCTGTAACATGCTTTTTTTCCGTTATACTGCGATGAGTTTTTTTTGAATCGAGCTTAATTATGCACCATGTTGTCTCTGCTACCACTAATCCTGCCAAAATTCAGGCAATTCTAAGGGCATTTGACGAGATCTTCGGCGCAGGATCCTGCCATATTGAGGCCATCGGCGTCGAGAGTGGCGTACCTGAACAGCCGTTTGGCAGCGAGGAAACGCGCGCTGGCGCACGAAATCGCGTGGCAAACGCTAAGGCCGCGGCACCGAATGCTGACTTTTGGGTAGCGATTGAAGCAGGTATCGACGAAGGCGCAACCTTTAGCTGGGTGGTCATCGAAAGCCGCGAGCAGCGCGGTGAAGCACGTTCGGCCACCCTGCCGCTGCCGGAGATCATTCTGGAAAAAGTCCGTGCGGGTGAAGCGCTCGGGCCGGTGATATCGCAGTACACCGGCATCGATGAGATTGGCCGTAAAGAAGGGGCGATTGGCGTCTTTACCGCAGGCGCGCTGACGCGTTCAGGCGTTTATCATCAGGCCGTGATTCTGGCCTTAAGCCCGTTCCATAACGCGATTTATCGGTAAGTTTTTTGGCCGGATAAGGCAAAGCCGTCATCCGGCGTTTTTCAGCAATACCGCTTCCAGCCACTGGCGCAGCTCAACCGGGGCCGACTTCAGGCTGTTCGAGCCGCGGGTGATCGTTGCAATACCCGCGCCGAGCTCATTTTTCAGCTCGCGCTGGCTCATCTCTCCGCGCAGCAGCTCTTCAATGATCCGCACGCGTGTGCCCAGCGCCTCACGCTCGTCCGGCGTGAGCATCAGCTGCATAAGGGGTAAATGCAGATCCTGTTCGTAAGACTGACGCAGCAGCTCCACAAAACGAAGCCACTCCAGATGACGTTGTTCGGCCATTGCCGAGGAATACGGGGAATGCTGGGTCATGTTATGCTGCCTCTTGTACTCTTTAGCGAGTACAGCATAACACAACCCACGCCGATCAGTAACGTCTCTGCCACTCGGCATCGCTCATCAGGGTATCTTTCTGCCCCATGAAGTAGCGATAGTAAGCGTCATAGGCCAGCACGTTCTTCACGTAGCCGCGCGTTTCCGAGAACGGGATGCTCTCCACAAACGCTAACGCGTCGATGCGTCCGGCGCTGTTGCCGAGCCAGGTGCGCACGCGCCCAGGACCCGCGTTATACGCCGCAGAAGAGAAGATGCGGTTATTGCCGAACTGCTGATACACGTACTGGAGATAGCTGGTACCGATGTTGATGTTGGTATCCGGATCCAGAAGCTGCGACGGACTGCTGTACCCCGGAATATTAAACATCTTCACCGTGTGCGTCGCCGTGCCCGGCATGATCTGCATCAGGCCGCTGGCGCCCACCGGGGAACGGACTTTCGGGTTCCACGCGCTCTCCTGACGGGCAATCGCCATCGCGTAGCTTTGCGGGATATCTTTGCCGCTGGTGTAGCGATCGAACAGATCTTTGTACGCCAGCGGGAAACGCTCTTCCAGATGGTCCCAAAGCTTGCCGGCGATCGTCGCCTGCACGCTGAGATCCCACCAGTGATTATCAAACGCATAGCGGGCAAGCTGGGCTTTCTCATCGGTGGTGCGGCTGGTCACCAGATTCGCCCACTCGCTGCGCGCGGTGTTATCCATATTCCAGTACATCAGCTCGCGAACGCGCGCCATTTCTGGCCCCTGCGTCAGTGCCGGGTTCGCGTTAGCGGGCGCTTTATCTATACGGAAAGTGTATTCTTCGCCCAGACGCTGCGCGGCAGCCATTGGGTAAAACCCGCGCTGCTGCATCAGCGAATGGAGGATCTCTTTGGCCTCATCATCACGACCGCGCTCCATCAGCAGATCGGCCTGCCAGTAGCGCCATTCGTCTTTCTCTTTGGCCTCCATAGGCAACCGCGCGAGCCAGGTATTCAGCCCACGGCGATCGCCCGTGCCCAGCGCCATGCGCACGCGGCGTTCCACCAGCGACGTGGAGTTCGAACGCATAATGGCATCGTCACGCCAGCGCGCCTGTTCATCGGTCACATCGGTGCCCATCAGTCGCCACGCCACGATGTCGCGCAGCTCCTGGGTTTGCTCCTCATTGAGCTGCTGCGCCTGCACCAGCTGCGGGATCATCAGCCGCGCGTTTTCCACATCGTCACGCGCCACGCTGGCAAAGGCCACCGCCGCCATCTGGCGGGTAAAATCGGTCGCGCCCGTACTGCGGGCAAAGGTCAGGACGCTGTTTGGATCGTTAGCCAGCGAGATAACCGCCGTGGAGATCGTCTGGTAATCGGACGGCATCTGCCCCGCCAGCGTGGTCACCAGACGCGTGTTACCGGCTTTCATCGCCAGACGGATGCGTTCAAGGTAGGAGAGCGGATCCTGCTTGCCGGAAGCACGCCACGCGCTAAACAGAGAATCACAGGCGTTCGGCTGGTTTTTTCCGGTCAGCCAGAGCTCTTTCGCTCCGGCCCAGGCCTCTTCCTGCTGGCCGGTCGCCCATTTTGCGTAGTAATAGTTACACTGGGCTTCGGTGGCGTTCGGCTTTTCCGGGCTAAACGCCAGCAGTCCGCGCCAGTCTTCGCGACGCGCCAGCTCATTCACAAAACGAGACTGGAGATTTCGGGCTGGCGGCAGGGTTGGGTTCGCCTGAATGAAGTTATTCACGGTGACGGTAGGCTGGTTCATCAGATCGTCGGTTATCTGGCGATACTCCAGATACGGATACAGCGGATAATCCTTTAGCGTCGGCATCAGCGCCTGCACGGTATCCATCTGCTTGTTGTCCCACGCCTGTTTAATCTGGGCGTATCGGTTACGTTGTTCATCCAGTGAATCGGCATGCACCGCCTGGCTTACCGCCATTACGCATACGCTGGCAGCCAGCAGACGCCAGACCACCCGTTTGGCTTTTTCCACAAGCTCTTCCTCATTGTTTTTTCGTCAATTGCAGCGTCTTGCCACGTCAAAGTCTAATTAACTTATGCTAACCAGGCATTCTTCAACGCGCCACGTCATGGACACTTTTTTACCTTTCTTGCGCGTTTTAACACTCCCGACGTTCCTGGCTGGGATTAGGACGTGAAAAAGGCTACACTTCGAGGCTGAAATTCCTTCTCATTACGATAAAAGAGGCGAAGTCCAACGTGGCTCAATTCGTTTATACCATGCATCGTGTCGGCAAAGTTGTCCCGCCGAAACGTCATATTCTTAAAAATATCTCGCTGAGCTTCTTCCCGGGCGCAAAAATCGGTGTTCTGGGTCTCAACGGTGCCGGTAAGTCCACCCTGCTGCGCATCATGGCCGGCATTGATACAGACATCGAAGGTGAAGCCCGTCCGCAGCCTGGCATCAAGATTGGTTACCTGCCGCAGGAACCTCAGCTGAACCCGGAACACACCGTTCGCGAATCCGTTGAAGAAGCGGTATCCGAAGTGGTTAACGCGCTGAAAGGTCTGGATGAAGTGTATGCCAAATACGCTGAGCCGGATGCGGACTTCGACAAGCTGGCCGCGCAGCAGGGCAAGTATGAAGAGATCATCCAGGCGCACGACGGTCACAACCTGAACGTGCAGCTGGAGCGCGCGGCTGATGCCCTGCGTCTGCCGGACTGGGATGCGAAAATCGCGAACCTCTCCGGGGGTGAACGCCGCCGCGTGGCGCTGTGCCGCCTGCTGCTGGAAAAACCAGACATGCTGCTGCTCGACGAACCGACTAACCACCTGGATGCAGAATCCGTGGCGTGGCTGGAGCGCTTCCTGCACGACTTCGAAGGCACCGTTGTGGCGATTACCCACGACCGTTACTTCCTCGACAACGTCGCTGGCTGGATCCTGGAGCTGGACCGCGGTGAAGGCATTCCGTGGGAAGGCAACTACTCTTCCTGGCTGGAGCAGAAAGATCAGCGTCTGGCGCAGGAAGCTTCTCAGGAAGCGGCGCGTCGTAAGTCTATCGAGAAAGAGCTAGAGTGGGTGCGTCAGGGCGCGAAAGGCCGTCAGTCTAAGGGCAAAGCCCGTCTGGCACGCTTCGAAGAGCTGAACAACACCGAATACCAGAAACGTAACGAAACCAACGAACTGTTTATTCCACCTGGAGCACGTCTGGGGGATAAAGTGGTTGAAGTGACCAACCTGCGTAAGTCCTACGGCGACCGTCTGCTGATCGACGACCTGACCTTCTCCGTACCGAAAGGCGCTATCGTTGGTATCATCGGTCCGAACGGCGCGGGTAAATCCACCCTGTTCCGCATGATGTCCGGTCAGGAACAGCCTGACAGCGGCTCTATCACCCTGGGTGAAACCGTGAAGCTGGCCTCCGTTGACCAGTTCCGTGACGCAATGGATAACAGCAAAACCGTGTGGGAAGAAGTCTCCGGCGGTCTGGATATCATGCGTATCGGCAACACCGAGATGCCAAGCCGCGCCTATGTTGGCCGCTTTAACTTCAAAGGCACCGACCAGGGCAAACGCGTGGGCGAGCTGTCCGGCGGTGAGCGCGGTCGTCTGCACCTGGCGAAGCTGCTGCAGGTGGGCGGTAACGTTCTGCTGCTCGATGAACCAACAAACGACCTGGATATCGAAACCCTGCGCGCGCTGGAAAACGCCCTGCTGGAGTTCCCGGGCTGTGCGATGGTTATCTCGCACGACCGCTGGTTCCTGGACCGTATCGCGACCCACATCCTGGACTATCAGGACGAAGGTAAGGTGGAGTTCTTCGAAGGTAACTTCACCGAATACGAAGAGTACAAGAAACGCACGCTGGGCGCCGACGCGCTGGAGCCGAAGCGTATTAAGTACAAGCGTATCGCGAAATAAAAGCAAAACGGCAACCTCGGTTGCCGTTTTTTATGTTTGTACCCTCTCCCCGTGGGAGAGGGCCAGGGTGAGGGCATCAGGCCGCACAAAATCACCCACCCACGTAATACCGCTTCACCTCGTCAAACTGCATCGCAAAGTCGATATAGCTCATCAGCGCAGGCGAATTCAGCTTGCGGCTTGGGTAGGCCAGCCACAGATCGTTACCTTCAACATTCCACTCCGGCAGCACCTGAACCAGCGCCCCTTTTTCAATTTTATCTTCTACCAGGAAGGCGGGAAGCAGCGTGATCCCCGCACCGGAAATTGCACATTCGCGGGCGTAGACCAGATTATCGGTCATGTGCGCGTTATCCGGCAGGTAGCGGTAATCCTCGCTCTCGCTTCGCAGAAGCCACTCCGACCACGCCCGGTGCGTAATGCAGCGGTGCTCCACCAGCTGACGGGGATGCGTCAGCGGCTCCCGACGCGCCAGATAGTCCGGCGAGGCCAGCATGTAGCGCGGGCAGTGCCCGATCATCCGGCCAATCAGGGAGGAGTCCTGCGGCTTGCCGGTACGCAGCGCTACGTCAAAACCGGCCTCGACCAGATCCACCACGTCATCAGAGATCGACACATCCAGCGACACGTCAGGATAGCGAAGCTGAAACTCGGCATTCATGTGCGCCAGCAGCGTCGCCCCAATCCCCGCCGGACAGGTGATCCGCAGCCGCCCGCTCGGGTTTTCGCGCAGCCGCTGAATGGCGTACTCGGCCCGCTCGCTGGCCGCCAGCATCTCGCGACAGTGCACCAGATAGTGCTCGCCCGCAAACGTGAGGCTGATCCTGCGCGTGGTGCGGTTCAGAAGGCGGATACCCACCTGCTGCTCCAGCTGGCTAATTCGCTGGCTAACGCTGGATTTTGGCAGGTCCGCCTTCTGCGCCGCCGCGGTAAAGCTGCCCATCTCCGCCACCAGCGCGAACAGCGCCATATCCTGCAGCTGCTTAAACATGATTGTTCACCCTGTACGAACGCTGAGTTCTTGATTGTCCATCTTATCACGCAGCTGACCACTTTATAGACTAGCCTCAACAAAACGCATGCCATTGAGGAGCACACCATGTCTGTTAAAGCTATTGCCGTTAACCCAGAAAATCCGTCCACCTTCATTGAAATCACCCCGCCAATGCCGCAGCCCGGCGAGCACGATCTGCTGGTGGAGGTGAAGGCCGTCTCCGTTAACCCGGTCGATACCAAAGTCCACGCGGGCATTGCTAAAAACGGGCTGAGCGAGCCGCGTATTCTCGGGTGGGACGCCAGCGGGATCGTCAAAGCCGTGGGGGCTGGCGTGACCGGATTCAAACCGGGTGACGAGGTCTGGTACGCGGGCGACATCACCCGCCCGGGCAGCAACGCCACGCACCAGCTGATTGATGCACGCATAGTCGGCCACAAGCCTGCCAGCCTCGGCTGGGCGGCTGCCGCTGCACTGCCGTTGACCGCGCTCACCGCGTGGGAAGGTCTGTTTGAACGCCTGAACATTCAGGATGCCGGGGCGGACAAAACGCTGCTGATCATCGGCGGCGCGGGCGGCGTGGGATCGCTGGCGATCCCCTTTGCGAAGCACAACAGCAAGGTGAAGATCGTCGCAACCGCTTCACGAGAAGATTCCGCCCGGTGGTGCCGCGATCGCGGGGCTGATATTGTCGTCAACTACCGCGATCTGAAAGGCGAGCTGGCGAAACAGGGGCTCACCTTTGTGGATTACATTTTCATCCTCAACGACACCGACGGGCACTGGGATGCGGTCAGCGAACTGATTGCGCCGCAGGGGCATATCTGTTCCATCGTTGAAAATGAACATCCGCTGAACCAGGACAAGCTGAAGTCCAAATCCGCCGCCCTGCACTGGGAGTTTATGTACACCCGCAGCATGTACCAGACCGCGGATATAGCGCGTCAGGGGGAGATCCTCAATGAGGTGGCAAAACTGGTGGATAACGGCGTGGTGGAAAGTTCGCTCAGCGAAACGCTGCACGGGCTGAGCGTGGAAAGCATTACCGAGGCGCACCGTAAAGTGCTGGAGGGACATATGCGTGGGAAAGTGGTGATTGAGTTCTGAGTGGCTTGATGCCCTCACCCCGGCCCTCTCCCACAGGGAGAGGGAGGTTAAAGTCCCCTCTCCCTGTGGGAGAGGGTTAGGGTGAGGGGTAAGTTTTTACCCCTGCTCCCCCATCATCTCCTTCACCAGCTCGACGCAGCGCAGGAAACGGGAGTCGTAGTCAGACTCTTCCACATGGACAAACTCAACGTTGTTTTCGTTGAGCATCTCCACCAGCATGGTCTGAAACTCTCGCCTGTCCACGGAGCTGCCGAGACTGCGCATGCCGTCGGCCACCCATGGGGTGTTGTTTTCCAGTAGGATCACCAGGTCAAAGCGGTATTCGTCAATCAGCGCCTGCACGAACGGGTGCTCGCGCCCTTCGTATTTTTTACAGAACGCCTGTGTGGTCACGAAATCGGTATCGATAAACGCCACTTTGTTGGCGTATTTGACCGCAAAATCAATGTACTGGGCATGACCGAGCGCGATTTTGTCGTAGTCGGAATACTGCAGCGCCATCTCGTCGCCGCCAAGGTGCGAGAAGACATAATCGCGGCCGTACTCCCACGCGCTGGTGGTGTTGAAGATATTCGCCAGCTTGTTGACCAGCGTTGATTTACCGCTCGACTCGCCGCCCAGGATCGCGACGGTACGCACGAAGAACGGCTTCACCTCAGTCGGGATGTAATCCCAGTAGCGGAACGGGTTTTCGCGGATCTGCGCCCCGCTGATGTTCATAAAGGTGCGTTTCGGGTCGATCAGCACCGTCTCGATGCCCAGATGCTCGCGGAACTGCGGCGCGTCGGATTCTTCAGAGGTGTAGATCCAGTTAGGCGCAATGCCCTTCTCTTCCATAAACGCTTTGATGCCGTTGCTCCACACGTCCCAGCCGTGCGGATACGGCTCCATGCCCTCTTCGTTAAAGGCATGAATACGAATATTTTTCTGGTACTTAAAGGTCTGGAGCAGCCAGCGCAGGCGGTCCGGCACGGTCGGCTGCTGCGACATGGCGCTGTCTTCAAACAGCTGACGGTCACGGGTTTCGTCGTAGCCCATGATGATGTGCAGCTCGTCAACCTGGCTACAGGCGCGCTGGATCAGATAGATATGTCCGGTATGCAGGGGGTAAAACTTGCCGAACACCACGCCGATGTTCTTTTGCATACGCGGGAACTCCAGCCCCAGAAAGCGGTGCAGCGCTTCCAGCTTCTGCGCGCTGGGGCTTTTGATTTTGGCGTTCAGCAGCTGGCTCAGGTAGCCTTTGGTCATGCCGCTGGCGTCCGCCACCTGCTGCAGCGTGCAGCCCTTCTGGCGGATTGCGGTCTTGATGTAGTCAAATGATGACATAAATTACGGTGCCTCCTGCAAAATCAAATTTACGTAATTATAAGTCGTCAAAGACATTTAACGCATCAGCGAGTTTTTTCACGCCAAATACCTGCATCCCTTCCGGGATCTTTTTCGGCACGTTGGCGGCGGGAACGATCGCCCGGCGGAAACCGTGTTTTGCCGCCTCGGAGATACGCTCCTGGCCGCTGGGTACCGGACGGATTTCTCCGGCGAGGCCCACTTCGCCGAAGACGACCAGGTCCTGCGGCAGCGGCCTGTCGCGCAGGCTGGAGACCATCGCCAGCAGCAGCGCCAGGTCTGCGCTGGTCTCCGTGACTTTGACGCCGCCGACCACGTTAACGAAGACGTCCTGATCCGCCATCTGCAGCCCGCCGTGACGGTGCAGCACCGCCAGCAGGATCGCCAGACGGTTCTGTTCCAGACCGACCGCCACGCGCCGCGGGTTGCCCATCATCGACACGTCCACCAGCGCCTGAATTTCAACAAGCAGCGGGCGCGTCCCTTCCCACAGCACCATCACCGAGCTGCCGGAGGTGATCTCATCGCCGCGGCTCAGGAAGATGGCCGACGGGTTGCTGACTTCGCGCAGCCCCTGTTCGGTCATGGCAAACACGCCCAGTTCATTCACCGCCCCAAAGCGGTTCTTGTGGCTGCGCAGGGTACGGAAACGGGAATCCGCGTCGCCGTCGAGCATCACGGAGCAGTCGATACAGTGTTCAAGCACCTTCGGTCCGGCCAGCGAGCCGTCTTTGGTCACGTGGCCGACCATCACAATCGCCACGCCGCGCGTTTTGGCAAAGCGCGTCAGGTAAGCCGCGGTTTCACGCACCTGCGCGACGCTGCCCGGCGAGGACTGAATGTCCGCCATGTGCATCACCTGGATGGAGTCGATCACCATCAGCTTCGGCTGCTCTTCTTCGGCAATCATGCAGATCTGCTCGATGCTGGTTTCGGAGAGCATGTTCAGGTTGCCGGTCGGCAGGCCCAGACGGTGCGCGCGCATCGCCACCTGCTGCAGAGACTCTTCGCCCGTGACGTACAGGGTTTTCATCTGTTCGGCAAGCTTGCAGAGCGTTTGCAGCAGCAGGGTCGATTTACCCGCGCCCGGGTTACCGCCGATCAGGATCGCGCTACCCGGCACCACGCCGCCGCCGAGCACGCGGTCAAACTCTTTGAACCCGGTGGAGAAGCGCGGCAGCTCTTCGAGGCTGATGTCCGAAAGTTTTTGCACCTTCGCCACGCCCGCGTTACCGGCATAGCCGCTCAGGCGCTCATTGCGCGCCACGCTCGGCGAAGCCGCCACACCACGCACTTCGGTGATGGTGTTCCAGGCATGACAGGCGCTGCATTGCCCCTGCCAGCGCGGATAATCCGCACCACATTCATTACAGACAAATGCGCGTTTTGGAGCTTTCGCCACGGTTTACCTCGTTATTTCTGTGCGGCCTGCGTGCCGGGTGGCGCTTACGCTTACCCGGCCTACAAAGCAGGCCGTTATTTCTGATTAATGCTGCCGGAGAGAATGCAGAACACCCCCATCAGGTCAGCGTGACGGATAGTGACTTCCGTCTTTTCATTCACTTTTGGCTTGGCATGGTAGGCAATGCCCAGACCGGCGGCTTTGATCATCGGCAGGTCGTTCGCGCCATCGCCGATGGCGACGGTCTGGACAACCGGAATTTCATATTTTTCCGCCAGACGCGTCAGCGTATTGGCTTTGTACTGGGCATCTACGATATCGCCAATCACCTGGCCGGTCAGCTTGCCGTCCATGATCTCCAGCTCATTGGCCACCACGGTGGTCAGATGCAGTTTTTCCCGCAGGTAATCCGCGAAGAAGGTGAAGCCACCGGAGGCGATCGCCACCTTCCAGCCGAGGGACTGCAGCTTCAGCACCAGCTGCGTCAGCCCTGGCATCAGCGGCAGCACGTCGCGCACCTGGCGCAGAATGTTGGCGTCGGCCCCTTTCAGGGTCGCCACGCGCTGGCGCAGGCTGGCGGTGAAGTCCAGCTCGCCGCGCATCGCACGTTCGGTGACTTCCGCCACCAGCTCGCCGCTGCCCGCCAGCTTCGCAATCTCGTCAATACACTCGATCTGGATCGCCGTAGAATCCATGTCCATGACCAGCAGGCCCGGGGTTTTCAGATGCGGAATTTTACCCAGCGGCGCGACGTCCAGCCCGGCGTCATGCGCCAGACGCGTTGCGCGCTGCGTCAGGGAACCCGCCAGGCGAATAACCTGGTAGTCTTCCACGCACCAGGCGGCGACGATGACCATTGCCGCACCCAGCTTGCTTTGATACTGGGTCAGGCGTTGCTTATCCAGACCGCGTCCGTAGAGGAGCCAGCCGCTACGACCGGCGTGGTAATCCAGAGGCATCACCTCATCGCCACTTAAAGAGAGCGGCAATCCTGGCCATAAAGAGACATCCGTTGGCAGGTCACACCAGGTAATGTTCGGCATTAAAGCTCCTGTAATTTCGTTCGCGCCGGAAGGTTGCAGAGGGAAAATAACGCATGAGGCTACCCTGTAACCATCACTTCTGGCAACATTAAGCCGTAAATTTTCAGCAGGTGGAATATGGCTCGCGCAAAACTGAAATTCCGGCTCCATCGCGCCGTGATTGTCCTTTCCTGTCTCGCACTATTAGTGGTGCTGATGCAAGGGGCATCGTGGTTTAGCCAGAACCATCAACGGCAACGCAACCCGCAGTTTGAAGAGCTGGCCCGCACGCTGGCACGCCAGGTGACGCTCAACGTCGCGCCGTCCATGCGTACCGAAACGCCGGACGAGAAGCGGATAGGCCAGGTTTTACGCCTGCTCACGGAGAATAGCCGCATTCTTGATGCCGGCGTCTATGATGAGCAAGGCAACCTGATTGCCCGCGCTGGCGAACACGTCGACGTGCGCGACAGGCTGGCGCTGGACGGGAAAAAAGCCGGGGGCTACTTTAACCAGCAGATTGTCGAACCTATTCAGGGGAAGAATGGCCCGCTGGGCTATCTGCGCCTGACCCTCGATACCCACACCCTGCCTACTGAAGCCAAACAGGTCGATAATACCACCAATATTCTGCGCCTGATGCTGCTGCTTTCACTCGCCATCGGCGTTGTGCTGGCGCGCACCCTGCTTCGCGGCAAGCGCTCGCGCTGGCAGCAATCCCCGTTCCTGCTGACCGCCAGCAACTCCGTCCCCGAAGACGAAGAGAGCGAGAAGAAAGATTAGTGATAAAGTAGGCGAACGATTCGGAAAAGGAACTTTGCCATGACGACGTTACGCCTGCTTATCTCTGACTCTTACGATCCCTGGTTTAATCTCGCGGTAGAAGAGTGCATCTTCCGCCAGATGCCCGCCACCCAGCGCGTACTGTTTCTCTGGCGGAACGCCGATACGGTGGTCATCGGCCGCGCGCAAAACCCTTGGAAAGAGTGCAATACGCGGCGTATGGAAGAGGACAACGTCCGTCTCGCACGTCGCAGCAGCGGCGGCGGCGCGGTGTTTCACGATCTGGGCAATACCTGCTTTACCTTTATGGCGGGCAAACCGGAATACGACAAAACCATCTCAACGTCCATCGTCCTCAACGCGCTCAATTCACTCGGCGTAACGGCGGAAGCGTCCGGGCGTAACGATCTGGTGGTGAAAACCCCCGAGGGCGACCGGAAGGTCTCCGGCTCCGCCTACCGCGAAACGATGGATCGCGGGTTCCACCACGGCACCCTGTTGCTGAACGCAGATCTGAGCCGTCTGGCGAACTACCTGAATCCGGATAAGAAAAAGCTCCAGGCCAAAGGAATTACCTCCGTGCGCGGCCGCGTGGCAAATCTGGTGGAACTGCTGCCGGGAATTACGCACGAGCAGATTTGCGATGCGATCCGTGACGCGTTCTTTGAACATTACGGCGAGCGCGTGGAAGCAGAAGTCATCTCCCCTGACAAAACCCCGGACCTGCCCAACTTCGCCGAAACCTTCGCCCGCCAGAGCAGCTGGGAATGGAACTTCGGTCAGGCTCCTGCGTTTTCCCATCTGCTTGATGAGCGTTTTACCTGGGGCGGCGTGGAGCTGCATTTTGACGTGGAGAAAGGCCATATCACCCGCACGCAGGTGTTTACCGATAGCCTGAACCCGGCACCGTTAGAGGCGCTGGCGGCACGTTTGCAGGGCTGTTTGTACAGGGCGGATATGCTGCAGCAGGAATGCGACGCGTTGATCGGGGATTTTCCGGAGCAGGAAAAAGAGCTGCGGGAGCTGTCGGCGTGGATTGCACAGGCCGTGCGCTAGGTGCGGTCTGGTGCCCTCACCCCGGCCCTCTCCCATAGGGAGAGGGAGGGAAGAGACAGAATTACTCTTTATCGCCCAGCAGAACGGATTCCAGCGCGATTTTGATCATGTCGTTGAAGGTGGTCTGACGCTCGGCAGCGGTGGTCTGCTCGTGGGTACGGATGTGGTCAGACACGGTGCAGATGGTCAGCGCTTTCGCACCAAACTCAGCCGCGACGCCGTAGATACCCGCCGCTTCCATTTCAACGCCCAGAATGCCGTATTTTTCCATCACGTCGAACATCTCGCCGCCGTCCGGGGCATAGAACAGGTCAGCAGAGAAGATGTTACCCACGCGCGCTTCAACGCCCAGCGCTTTTGCCGCGTCAACCGCGTCACGCACCATGCCGAAGTCAGCAATCGCCGCGAAGTCATGGTCTTTGAAACGCATGCGGTTAACTTTGGAATCGGTGCAGGCACCCATACCGATAACGATGTCGCGCAGCTTAACGTCCATACGCACCGCGCCGCAGGAGCCAACGCGGATGATTTTCTTCACGCCGAAGTCGGTGATCAGCTCTTTGGTGTAGATAGAGCAGGATGGGATACCCATACCGTGGCCCATAACGGAGATTTTGCGCCCTTTATAGGTACCGGTGAAGCCCAGCATGCCGCGAACGTTGTTCACTTCACGCACGTCTTCCAGGAAAGTTTCTGCAATGTGCTTCGCGCGCAGCGGGTCGCCCGGCATCAATACGACGTCAGCGAAATCACCCATTTCTGCATTAATGTGAGGAGTTGCCATCTTCAGTTCCTTTTACATTGTTGTTTTTGCCGGGTGGCGGCTACGCCTGACCCGGCCTACATTCTGTTCTCCCTCTCCCTGTGGGAGAGGGTCGGGGTGAGGGCATCAGGCCGCACCCAATCCGTTTAGAACATGGCCTTGCCATATTCCATGTCAGACGTACCAAAGTATTTCGCCAGGGTCTGGCCGATGTCCGCGAAGGTTTCACGGTGACCGAGCGAGCCTGGCTTCACTTTCGGGCCGTACACCAGCACCGGAATGTGCTCACGGGTGTGGTCGGTACCGGTCCAGGTTGGGTCACAGCCGTGGTCCGCGGTCAGAATCAGAATGTCATCTTCACCCACCAGCTCCATCAGCTCCGGCAGACGGCGGTCGAACAGCTCAAGACCCGCTGCATAGCCCGCAACGTCGCGACGGTGGCCCCAGGAGGAGTCGAAGTCCACGAAGTTGGTGAAGACGATGGTCTTGTCGCCCGCTTCTTTCATCTCTTTGATGGTGGCATCGAACAGCGCATCCAGACCGGTGGCTTTCACTTTTTTGGTGATGCCGCAGTTGGCGTAGATATCCGCGATTTTACCCACGGACACCACGTGGCCGTCTTTCTCTTCAACCAGCTTCTGCAGCACGGTTGGCGCCGGTGGCTCAACGGCCAGGTCATGACGGTTACCGGTACGCTGGAAGTTACCCGCTTTGTCGCCGATAAACGGACGCGCGATCACGCGGCCGATGTTGTAGCCGCCTTCGGTCAGCTCTTCACGGGCGATTTCGCACAGCTCGTAGAGTTTATCCAGGCCAAACGTCTCTTCATGGCACGCAATCTGGAACACGGAGTCAGCAGAGGTGTAGAAAATCGGCTTGCCGGTTTTCATGTGCTCTTCGCCGAGCTGATCCAGAATCACGGTACCGGAAGAGTGGCAGTTACCGAGGTAGCCCGGCAGGTTGGCACGCTTCACCAGCTTATCGAGCAGCTCCTGCGGGAAGCTGTTTTCGTGATCGGAGAAATAACCCCAGTCGAACAGCACCGGCACACCGGCGATTTCCCAGTGGCCAGACGGGGTGTCTTTACCGGAGGAGAGCTCGTGAGCCCAGGCGTAGGCGCCCACGACTTCCGCGTTGCCGTCCATACCGGCTGCGATTTTACCGGTAGAACCTTCATGCGCTTTCACCAGACCAAGGCGGGTCAGGTTAGGTAGAGTCAGAGGGCCTTTACGACCGTTGTCCGCTTCGCCTTTTGCACAGGCTTCCGCGATGTGGCCCATGGTATCGGAACCCACGTCACCAAAACGTTCTGCATCTTCGGTTGCGCCGATGCCGAATGAGTCCAGCACCATAATAAATGCACGTTTCATAATTGTTCTCCGTACGTAGTGCTTCAAAAATTATCGATCAGATCAGTATACCGCTATTCGGTGATACGGCGATAGACAGTCGGTGTGGTTTCCGGCGCTTTATCGTCAAGCGTAATTGCCGCTTTCACCGCTTTAGCCGCTTCCTGCCAGCTGGCTTCGTCTTTCGCGTGGATCACCGCCAGCGGACGTTGACCGTCAACGCTGTCGCCCAGACGTGCCATATCGGTAAAGCCGACGCTGTAATCAATGGTGTCTGACGCCTGACGACGGCCGCCGCCCATCGAGACTACTGCCATACCCAGCGCACGGGTGTCCATTGCAGAGACATACCCTTCGCTATCGGCATACACCGCTTTGCTAAGCGTCGCGGTTGGCAGGTATTTCGCGTAGTTTTCGACGAAATCGGTCGGGCCCTTCTGGGCTGCAACCATGCGACCGAAAATATCCGCCGCTTTGCCGTTATCCAGCACCGCCTGCAGCTTCGCGCGGGCTTCTGCGTCGTCTTTGGCCAGCTTGCCGGAGATTAACATCTCAACGCACAGCGCCATGGTGACGTCGAACAGACGCGGGTTGCGGTATTCACCAGTCAGGAACTGCACCGCTTCACGCACTTCGACGGCGTTACCGGCGCTGGACGCCAGCACCTGGTTCATGTCGGTGAGCAGCGCGGTGGTGCGCACGCCCGCGCCGTTGGATACGCCAACGATCGCTTCCGCGAGCGCAGCAGAAAGTTCATAGGTCGGCATAAAGGCGCCGCTGCCCACCTTCACGTCCATCACCAGCGCGTCCAGCCCTTCTGCCAGTTTCTTCGCCAGGATAGAGGCGGTGATCAGCGGGATGGAGTCAACGGTCGCGGTGATGTCGCGGGTGGCGTAGAAACGCTTGTCTGCCGGAGCAAGAGAGCTGGTCTGGCCGATAATCGCCACACCAACGTCTTTAATAATGTCGCGGAAGCGGTTGTCGTCCGGGAAGATATCGAAGCCCGGAATGGCTTCCAGTTTGTCGAGCGTACCGCCGGTGTGGCCCAGGCCGCGCCCGGAGATCATCGGGATGTAACCGCCACAGGCTGCCACCATAGGGCCGAGCATCAGAGACGTCACGTCACCCACGCCGCCGGTGGAGTGCTTATCCACAATCGGGCCGTTAAGGTTGAGGCTTTTCCAGTCCAGAACGGTTCCTGAATCTCGCATCGCCATGGTCAGCGACACGCGCTCAGGCATCGACATATCGTGGAAGAAAATGGTCATCGCCAGAGCCGCAATTTGCCCTTCTGAGACGGTGTTATCACGAATGCCGTTGATGAAGAAGCGGATCTCTTCATCGCTTAATGCATGACCATCACGTTTTTTACGAATAATTTCTTGTGCGAGAAACACGGTAACCTCCATGCGGAATCGGGGGAGTTGTGGCGGGTGGCGCTACGCTTACCCGCCCTACGATCCTGTCGACCGGATGAGCGAAGCGTCATCCGGCATTGTCTGGCAATCAGTAGCTGCTTGCGCTCTTACCGTCGCCATGACCCAGCGCTTTCAGCAGGCTGGCCAGCAGGCTGGACGCACCGAAGCGGTAGTGACGGGAATCGGCCCAGTCGGCGCCAAACAGCTCGTCGGCAATCGCCAGGAATTGCTGCGCGTCTTCAGCAGTACGCACGCCGCCCGCAGGTTTGAAACCAACGGTTTTGGATACGCCCATGTCGCGGATCACTTCCATCATGATGCGCGCGCTTTCCGGGGTCGCATTCACCGGCACTTTACCGGTAGAGGTTTTAATGAAATCCGCACCGGCTTTGATGGAGATTTCAGATGCCTTACGAATCAGCGCCTCTTCTTTCAGCTCGCCGGTTTCGATGATCACTTTCAGCAGCACATTTGCCGCCGCGCACGCGTCTTTACAGGCTTTCACCAGGTCAAAACCGACCTGCTCGTTACCGGCGATCAGCGCGCGGTACGGGAACACCACGTCAACTTCGTCTGCGCCGTAAGCAATCGCCGCGCGGGTTTCTGCCAGCGCGATCTCGATATCGTCGTTGCCATGCGGGAAGTTAGTTACGGTTGCAATGCGCACGTCCGGCGTACCCTGCTCTTTCAGCGTCTTACGGGCAATCGGGATAAAGCGCGGGTAGATACAGATGGCTGCGGTGTTACCCACCGGCGTTTTCGCCTGATGGCACAGGGCGATGACTTTTTCATTGGTGTCGTCATCGTTCAGGGTGGTCAGGTCCATCAGTTTCAACGCGCGCAGGCTGCTTGCAGTTAAATCGGTCATAACATTCTCCAACGGCAGTGCCGTATAAATTTTACCTTGCGGGTCTGTGAGTATTCTAACATTCACCCGCATCCACACTTCGACATTCATCACAGTTAATGAAAACTGCATACAAATTTGCATTACTGTAATGAGATCTTCTTCAAACTTTAGCGCGTAAATTGCCGACTAAAGCAGCGATACCCCCTGTCGGATCAAAAGCCCCGACAGGCTGGCTTCCTACAATCCGTTCATCATCCGCAGAACACTCAAGGAAGCGACTATGCCCCACTCCAGCCCCGACGCCCTGCAACAACGTTGCCAGCACATTGTGACAAGCCCGGTGTTAACCCCGGAACAAAAACGTCATTTTCTGGCGCTGGAAGCGGAAAACAACCTGCCTTACCCGGCTCTTCCTGAGGCCGCACGAGCCGCACTGGACGAAGGGTTTATCTGCGACATGTTCGAAGGCCATGCGCCTTACAAACCCCGTTACGTTCTGCCGGATTACGCAAAATTTCTGGCTAACGGTTCAGAGTGGCTGGAGCTGGAAGGCGCGAAAGATCTCGACGACGCCCTCTCGCTGTTAACCATCCTCTACCATCATGTTCCGTCCGTCACATCGATGCCGGTCTATCTCGGTCAGCTTGATGCGATATTGACTCCATATGTTAGAATTCTAACACAAGAAGAGATCGATAGCCGAATAAAACGTTTCTGGCGCTATCTCGACCGTACGCTGCCGGATGCGTTTATGCACGCAAACATCGGGCCTGAAGATACGCCCGTCACGCGCGCCATTCTGCGTGCCGATGCAGAGCTGAAGCAGGTCGCGCCGAACCTGACCTTTATCTACGATCCCGATATCACCCCAGATGATTTGCTGCTTGAGGTGGCGAAAAACATTTGTGAATGCAGCAAACCGCATATTTCTAATGGCCCGATGAATGATAAAATTTTCACAAAAGGCCGTTATGGTGTGGTGAGCTGTTACAACTCCCTGCCGCTTGCAGGCGGCGGCAGCACCCTGGTGCGCCTTAACCTCAAAGCCATTGCTGAACGCAGCGCATCCATTGACGACTTCTTCACCCGCACGCTCCCGCACTACTGCCAGCAGCAAATTGCCATCATCGATGCACGCTGCGGTTTCCTTTACGAGCAATCTGGCTTCTTTGAGAATAGCTTCCTGGTAAAAGAGGGGCTGATTGATGCGGAACGGTTTGTACCCATGTTTGGCATGTACGGCCTGGCGGAAGCGGTAAACGCGCTCTGTGAGAAAGCAGGAATAGCGGGACGCTACGGAAAGGATGAACAGGCCAACGCGCTGGGCTATCGCATCAGCGAACAGCTTGCAGCGTTCGTTGAAAGCACGCCGGTGAAGCACGGCTGGAAGCTTCGCGCGATGCTTCACGCGCAGTCGGGGATCAGTTCCGATTCGGGCACCACGCCGGGCGCGCGCTTGCCTTACGGCGACGAGCCGGATCCCATCAGCCATCTGCTGGCCGTTGCGCCGCATCACAAACACTATCACTCCGGAATCAGCGATATTCTCACCCTGGAGGAGACGGTCAAACGCAACCCGCAGGCGGTGGTTCAGCTTTGCCTGGGGGCGTTCAGAGCGGGAATGCGTGAATTTACCGCCAACGTAGCGGGTAACGATCTGGTCCGCGTGACAGGCTACATGGTTCGCTTGTCGGATCTGGAGAAATACCGGGAAGCCGGATCGCGCACCAATACCACGTGGCTGGGGGAAGAGGCCGCACGCAATACCCGTATTCTGGAACGTCAGCCGCGCGTGATAAGCCATGAACAGCAGATGCGCTTTAGTTAGTCAGGTCATTCCTTTTTCCTGCGTGGACGGGCCGGGCAGCCGCCTGGCGCTGTTCCTGCAGGGCTGCAACCTGCGCTGTAAAACCTGCCACAACCCGTGGACGATCGGCCGCTGCAACGACTGCGGGGACTGTGTGCCCCACTGCCCGCACGACGCGCTGACGATTCAGGCCGGACGCGTTTGGTGGCAGGAGAGTGACTGCCAGCAGTGCGACACCTGCCTGCATCTGTGCCAGCAGCAGGCAACGCCTATGGCGCACCGCTTCAGCGTGGAAGAGATCCTCGCTCAGGTCCGCAAATCCGCACCGTTTATCGAAGGGATCACCGTCAGCGGCGGCGAAGCCACAACGCAATTGCCGTTTTTGATTGCCCTGTTTACCGCGATCAAAGCCGATCCCGCCCTGCGCCACCTCACCTGCCTGGTAGACAGCAACGGTCTGTTAGGCGAAACCGGCTGGCAAAAGCTGCTGCCGGTACTGGATGGCGCAATGCTGGATCTGAAGGCGTGGGGGAACGAGCATCACCGTTTCCTGACCGGACGCGAAAACCCGCAGATCAAGCAGAGCATCCGCTGGCTGGCAGATCGTCACCGTTTGACGGAACTCCGCCTGCTGGTGATTCCGGAGCTGTGTGATTATCTGGAACACCTCAAACCGCTAACAACCTTTATCCACGGGCTTGGGAATGTTCCGGTGCGTATCAATGCGTTTCATGCGCAGGGCGTTTACGGTGAGGCTGCGTCGTGGCGCAGCGCCACGCCCGAGGACGTTGAACCGCTGGCGCGGGCGCTGGAAAAACAGAAGATAACGGTGATTCGTCCGGCACTTTACCTATAGCGTGATGCCAAATACCGAACGGGTATTTTCCAGCAGCGCATCGGCAATCACCTCTTCAGGCTCTTTTCGCAGTTCACACAGGGTGGTAAACACGCGCGCCGCCTGTTCCGGGCGATTCGGCTGGCCCTGAAAACCATTCAGCGGCATATCCGGCGCGTCGGTTTCCAGCAGGAGCGCCGACAGCGGCAGCTGTGCCATCACGTCCCGGGTTTTACTGGCGCGCGGATAGGTGATGGTGCCACCGACGCCAATTTTATAGCCCAGTTCAATAAAACGCTGCGCCTGCTGCAGGCTGCCGGAGAAACCGTGCACGACCCCTTTTCGCGGCAGATCGATGCGTTTCAGGTGCATCGCCAGCTTATCGTGCGTGCGTCTTGAGTGGAGGATCACCGGCAGATCGTGGCGCTTCGCCAGCCTGAGCTGCGCGTCGAGGATCGTCTGCTGGCGCTCAAACTGCGGATCCTCACGATAAAGATCGAGGCCGATCTCACCGATGGCGACAAGTTTGTTTCCTGCGGTCTGCACGACCTCATCAAGCCTCTCAATGTGCTCATCAAGATGCCGCTCAATCACAATCGGATGCAGGCCGAGCGCGGCATAGAGCGCAGGGTGCTGTGTGGAAAGATCCAGCACCCGGGAAAAATAGGCCGCTTCAACTGCCGGCACAATGATAGCCTGAACGCCTGCTTCGGCCGCTTTCGCTATGCTTTGCGCTTCATCCCCCGTAAACGGCGGAAAATCAAAGTGGCAGTGGGTATCGACAAAGCGGTGCGTCACGCCAGATCCTCGTTATCCAGTAAAGCGTCATTCGCCTGCGGAATATCCACCAGCGGCATCGTCAGGGCGTCGTTGGCGACAATCGCAGGCGGCAAAATAATGCGTTTATGGCGATGAAGCGGCGGTTGCTCCGCCAGCATTTTCCCCACCGTCGCCAGGAAGTAACGCCCGCACAGCCGCCCCGTTTTGTAATCCATGCGCAGCGCAGGGACGCGGCTGCCCAGGGCCATGCTCAGCAGCGGCTTAGGCGGATAGATTTCAAAAATACGCAGCTTGCCCGGCGGTTTTTCAATGAAGCGCTGCATCGCGCCGTAGGTGGTTTCATGCTGTTTCGCGATGTTCACCAGCGGCTGCAGGCTGCTGTCGCCCAACCAGCGCTCCATCCGTTTGAACCACTGGGGCGTGTAATACATTTGCGACGGTACGGTACGGATCACCACAATGGTTTTCGCCCCGCGCCGGGCGGCTTCCTGCACCGGCACCGCGTCACTGATCCCCCCGTCCAGATAGTTAATACCGTCCAGCAGGGCACCGGTACGATAAAAGCCGGGGATCGCGCTGGAGGCGCGGATGATGTCCAGCCAGTTCTCCTTCTGAGGAGAAAAATAGCCCGGCGAATAGTCATCGCCCCGGCTGGCGCACATCCAGAACTCTTTGCCGCTATCAAACAGACGGGCAGCGGTATCCATGGCCAGCGGCATCTGGCTGGAGGTCGACTCCAGCAGCCAGTCAAGATCGATCAGGTTGCCGCCGCGCACAAAGCGCACCGGATTAAAAAATTCTTTCGCCGTGGTGTAGCGCATGATGACCTTTCGCGCGTAGCCGGGCTGGTTACACACATAGGCAGAGAGGTTCTGCGCCCCGGCAGAGGTGCCGAAGTAAAGGTCAAACGGGTTGAACTGCGCGCGCATAAATTCATCCAGCACGCCGGCGGTGAAAATGCCGCGCTGCCCTCCCCCCTCGCAAACCAGTGCGAGTTGTCCTGCGCGAAACGGCTTTAACGTCAGCGGCGCAATATTGCCAAGCGTAACGGGAATTCGTTGCCCCACCTCTGCTTTCCTGTTTTGATTATTTTATAACACCACAGTAGCGCACCCGACCTGTTACGCAAATAAGAAAAAGCCAGTCACAGTGACTGGCTTTTTTTTGTTGAAGGAATATTGCGTTTGCTACGGACGTCTACGACCCGTAAACAGGCTGACCAGGAACAGAATAATACCCACAACGAAGACAATTTTAGCTGCCCATGCCGCTGTACCTGCCAGTCCACCAAAGCCCAATGCGGCGGCAATTAACGCGATAACCAGAAATATAATGCCCCAACGAAACATAAGCTTCTCCTTTACCATAGTTAATGTCGGCCGCTAAACGTGAGCGCTCAGGTCACTCACCGGCGTTTTTCCAGAGTCGTTCTTATTTCGCCCGCAGGTTTTAACCAGACGGGCGAATGGTCCAGATTTACTTCGTTTTCAGATCGTTTTTAACGCTTTTCACACCGTCAATCGCTTTCGCGATGGACTCGGCGCGTTCACTTTGCGCCTGCGAATCTACCGTACCGGAGAGCTGAACCACACCATCGGTGGTTTCCACTTTCACCTTGCGGGACGGCACGATGTCATCTGCTAAAAGTTTAGCTTTGATTTCGCTGGTGGTGGCTGCATCACCGGCATAACCTTTCACCGACGCGTTTTTACCGTCACGTACGTGCAGCTTATCGCTGACGGACGCAACGCCTTCAACGCCTTTCGCGACTTTCACCGCCTGTTCGGCCTGAGCCTGGCTTTCCACGAAGCCGCTCAGCGTGACCACTTTCTTGTCGGTCTTAACGGAAATATCGGTACTTTTGATGGCTTCATCATCCACCAGTGCGGCTTTCACTTTTGCTGTGATTGAGCTGTCGTCCATGAAGTTGCCGACTTTATTCATAGAGCTATCGATTTTTTGCCCTGCGGTATCGGCCGTGGACTGGGCTTTATCCATTGTGCTGCTTTCCGCCAGAGCGGAACCGCTCACCAGAACGCTACCCAGGGTTACAGCCAGCAGAGTTTTCGAAATCTTCAGTCTTGTCATATTCATCGATCTATTCCTGTGTTTACCCGTTATTCGGGCTACATACTTCCTTAGTAGTTTTATATATTGCGAATAAACACACGGGCAAAATGGACAACCTAAAGTCATGCATTGAACAGTTAATTTATCCACACCCGGTGTTAAACACTGAGTTAAATATAGTTCACTCTCACAGAGCCGCTTTCAGAATTGGGTAAAAAACGCGCGAATAGCGTGAAATTGCGTTGAATTAAGAACATTCCGCAAGGGATTAATAAGACAGGAATTAAAGAAGAGCACGGCGGCAGCCGTGCTCTGAGAGGGATTAGTGCTCGCGGGTTTTACGGAACTGAACGTCAGGGTAACGTTCCTGCGTCAGGTTCAGGTTCACCATCGTTGGCGCGATATAGGTCAGGTTATCGCCGCCATCCAGCGCCAGCTGAATTTCGTTCTTACGCTTAAATTCTTCGAATTTCTTCACGTCAGAACACTCAACCCAGCGCGCGGTCGCGACGTTCACAGACTCGTAAATCGCTTCCACGTTGTACTCGCTCTTCAGACGCGCGACAACCACGTCGAACTGCAGCACGCCGACCGCACCCACGATCAGATCGTTGTTCGCGATTGGGCGGAACACCTGCACGGCGCCCTCTTCGGAGAGCTGAACCAGGCCTTTCAGCAGCTGTTTCTGCTTCAGCGGATCGCGCAGACGGATACGACGGAACAGCTCCGGCGCGAAGTTCGGAATACCGGTGAACTTCATCATTTCACCCTGGGTAAAGGTATCGCCGATCTGAATCGTGCCGTGGTTGTGCAGACCGATGATGTCGCCCGGATACGCCTCTTCAACGTGCGAACGGTCGCCCGCCATAAAGGTCAGCGCATCGGAGATCACCACGTCTTTCCCGGTACGCACCTGGCGCAGCTTCATGCCCTTTTCATACTTACCGGACACCACGCGCATAAAGGCCACGCGGTCGCGGTGTTTCGGGTCCATATTGGCCTGAATTTTGAACACGAAGCCGGTGAATTTCTCTTCCTTCGCTTCCACTTCACGGGTGTCGGTTTTACGCGGCATCGGACGCGGCGCCCACTCCACGAGACCGTCCAGCATGTGGTCAACGCCGAAGTTACCCAGCGCGGTACCGAAGAAGACCGGGGTGATTTCACCGCTCAGGAACAGCTCTTTATCGAACTCGTGAGACGCCCCCTTCACCAGCTCCAGCTCGTCGCGCAGCTGCGCGGCCAGCTCTTCGCCGACTGCCACGTCCAGCTCAGGGTTATCCAGACCTTTCACCACGCGAACTTCCTGAATGGTGTGGCCTTTACCGGTCTGATACAGGTAGGTTTCGTCTTTATAGAGGTGATACACCCCTTTGAACAGCTTGCCGCAGCCAATTGGCCAGGTGATTGGCGCACAGGCGATTTTCAGCTCGCTTTCCACTTCGTCCATCACCTCCATCGGGTCACGGATGTCGCGGTCGAGTTTGTTCATGAAGGTGAGGATCGGCGTATCGCGCAGACGGGTAACTTCCATCAGCTTACGGGTCCGGTCTTCTACACCTTTCGCGGCGTCGATCACCATCAGACAGCAGTCCACCGCCGTCAGGGTACGGTAGGTATCTTCGGAGAAGTCTTCGTGGCCCGGGGTGTCCAGCAGGTTCACGAGGCAGTCGTGATACGGGAACTGCATCACGGAGGTGGTAATCGAAATACCACGCTGCTTTTCCATCTCCATCCAGTCAGATTTTGCATGCTGGCTGGAGCCACGGCCTTTAACGGTACCGGCAGTCTGGATCGCCTGTCCGAACAGCAACACCTTCTCAGTGATGGTCGTTTTACCGGCATCCGGGTGCGAGATAATGGCAAAAGTGCGGCGCTTGGCCACCTCTTGCAGATAAGGAGACAACGTCATAATTAAATCTTCTTTTATAAGCGCGGCAGCACGCCACGCATCATGGAATACAAAATTGCGGCTATTTTACCCATCAATGGGGGGCAGGCAATCATTGTTTACACAGGAGTTGCTCCAGTTCGTTCAACGACGTCACGGTCCAGGTCGGCTCGATGCCTTCAGGCTTCACGCGGCCATGCGCGTTGAGCCAGACGGTCGACAAACCTGACTTCATGCCGCCCAGGATATCTGACTCTGCCGTATCACCCACCATCAGGACGCGATCGCGGTCGGGATTACCGGCCTGCGCCAGCGCGTAATCGAAAATACGCGGATCCGGTTTAGGTACGCCCACCTCTTCCGAGATCACCAGCGCATCGAAATGATCGCGCAGGCCGGTGCGCTCGAGGCGGATCTGCTGCAGGGCGGTAAAACCGTTGGTGATGATCCCCAGTTTCACCTTCCCTTTCAACGCATTCAGCAGGGAAACCGCACCCGGCAGTGGCGCACAGATATCGGCCATCGCGTTCAGGAAGGCATCATTCAGCGTTCCCGGACTGACCTTTAAGCGTTCCGCCCAGACGTCAAAACGCTGGTGCTGAAGCTGTAACGCGGTGATGGCACCGTTCTGGTAATCCACCCACAGCGGCTTGTTTACCGCCTGATAGTCCTGAAAATCTTCAGCGGTGAAGGTCACGCTATAGTCGAGAAACATCCGCTGCAGGCCGCCGAACGAGTCAAACGTAAACAGCGTTTCGTCGGCATCAAAGAAAATCCAGTCCCATTTCATCGTTACAACCTTATATTCGTTATCCAATCGGCAGAGCCATTATGATGGCGTCTTCACGTCCCTCTGCGGTGGGGTAGTAGTTACGGCGGACCGTCGCCTCGTTAAAGCCTAAGCTTTCATAGAGCGCGATGGCGGCGACATTCGATGCGCGCACCTCCAGCCACAGGGTGAAAACGTCACGGGTTTCGAGCTCACGAATGAGGTGCTCGAGCAGTTCTCTTCCCAGCCCACGGCGCTGGAACGCGGGATCAACCGCAATATTAAACAGCGTCGCTTCATCAAGAACAACCTGCGTGATCGCGAAGGCGGCCATGGTGCCGTCAACGTCCAGACGGAAGTTCAGATACCGTTCGCCCTGATTGCTGGCGAAGGTTTTTTCGCTCCACGGAAAGGCGTGGGCGCGTGTTTCAATCGCAAACGCGGTGGTCAGGTCAGGCGTCGTGAGGGAAGAAATCGTGTTCATATTCGCAGATTTGTTGCCATAGCGCGCTGCGCGCTTTTGGGTTGGCTTTCAGTTCGTCCAGCGCTGGCGAGCAGATCTGGCTCCCCTGGAGGGGGATCTCGTTTGTCTCTCCGATACGCCAGCTGTTACAGCGGCTATCAGGAGGAAGCATCGCGACACGCTCTGGCGTCAGCTGTAAAACCTGGTCGGCCGTCATCTTCAGGCTGCGAAGGACATCATCGATCAGGGGTTCATTCAGGGCAGGCAGTTCTTCCGCCACCATCACCAGACGAACGTGCGCAGGGATGGAAATGGCGATTTCGCCCTGCAACGCCGTCGGGCGACGCAAAGCCCACTGGGTAATGCCCAGCTGCTGCAACTGCCAGTCTCGTCGGGATGTCATAGGGAAAACTCCTGTCTCTCAGGCGCGCAAATATAGCAAATGTGTCGAAAGTGCGCCATCTACCTACTATAATCCCCGCCTGAGTTTATTGAGGAACAATTCATGTCTGCATTTACCCCGGCAAGTGAAGTCTTGCTGCGTCACAGTGATGATTTCGAAGAAAGCCGTATTCTGTTTGCCGGAGATATGCAGGATGACCTGCCTGCGCGTTTCGACTGTGCTGAAAGCCGTGCCCACACCCAATACTACCACCACTGGCAGGTGCTGAGCCGCCAGATGGGCGAGCGCGCGCGCTTTAGCCTGGTGGCGGAGCAGAGCGATATTGCCGACTGCGATACGCTGATTTACTACTGGCCGAAGAACAAGCCTGAAGCCCAGTTCCAGCTGATGAACCTGCTCTCCCTGCTGCCGGTAGGCTGCGATATTTTCGTGGTGGGTGAGAACCGCAGCGGCGTGCGTAGCGCTGAACAGATGCTGGAAGGCTACGCGCCGCTGAATAAAGTCGACAGCGCACGCCGCTGTGGTTTGTATCATGGCCGTCTGGAAAAGCAGACAACGTTCGATCCACAGGCATACTGGGACGAGTACCAGCTTGACGGCCTGACCATCAAAACCCTGCCGGGCGTGTTCAGCCGCGACGCGCTGGATACGGGCAGCAAGCTGCTGCTCTCCACCCTGACGCCGCACACCAAAGGCAAAGTGCTGGACGTGGGCTGCGGCGCGGGCGTGCTCTCTACCGTGCTCGCCAGCCATTCACCCAAAGTGCGCTTAACCCTCTGTGACGTGAGCGCCCCGGCTGTTGAAGCCAGCCGCGCAACGCTTGCCGCAAACGGCATTGAAGGCGAGGTGATTGCCAGCAACGTCTTCTCCGACGTCACCGGTCGCTTCGACATGATTATCTCCAACCCGCCGTTCCACGACGGCATGGAGACCAGCCTGGAAGCGGCGCAAACGCTGATCCGCGGCGCAACCCGTCATCTGAACAGCGGCGGCGAGCTGCGTATTGTCGCGAACGCCTTCCTGGCGTACCCGAAAGTGCTGGACGAAACCTTCGGCTTCCACGAAGTGATCGCCCAGACCGGCCGCTTTAAGGTCTACCGTACCGTCATGACGCGCCAGGCCAAAAAGTAATCTCCGCTCCAGCAGGCCGGATAAGCGCAAGCGCCATCCGGCTCCGCATAGCGCCTGCATCGGCCATTTTTGCAGCAATCAAGGCGTCGCGCGCACTTTTCTGTTGACGTAAAGCTGAAAACATCTAGAATGCGCCTCCGTGGTTACGATACTTTTACAGTATCGATGGTATGCGAAGGTGGCGGAATTGGT